>CAZWDD010000139.1:0-13642 GCA_964632345.1 uncultured Solibacteraceae bacterium
ACCCTGAAGCGCATGCTCCGCACCGACATCGACCAGTTCCAGCTCAAGTTCTAAACAGACGAACCCCCACGGGGACGTGGCTTCAGCCCGTCCCCCAAAACGCCGGAAACCCACACAGGGGACGTGGCTTCAGCCCGTCCCCGAAACGCCGCAACACCGCACACCCACACGGGGACGTGGCTTCAGCCCGTCCCCAGACGCCGGACCGCGCAAACCCGGCCAACAAAACAGGAAAGGAACCACCCATGCATCTCGCCCGCTTCGCCACCCCACGCCCGGAACCCCGTTGGTTCCTCGGCCTCGACCTCGGCCAACGCCATGACCACTCCGCCCTCGCCGCCGTCGAGCTCTCCTGGCAGCCCCGCGGCCGCAGCCCCATCGACCTCGCATGGCTCTTTCACTGCCAGCTCACCCTCCGCGGCCTCGAACGCTTCCCCCTCGGCGCCTGCTACGACCAGCTCCACTCCATCGTCCTCCGCGGCCTCGCCTCCGTCGCCCGCCGCCACGACGCCGCACCCACCGAACTCGTCGTCGACGCCGGCGGCCCCGGCCCGCCCATGGGCGACCGCCTCCGCCGTTCCCTCCCCCGAGGCATACGGCTCACGCCCGTCATCCTCACCGGCGGCAGATCCTCCGGCAGCCTCGCCAACGGCTACCGCAGCATCCCCCGCCGCGAGGTCGTCACCGGCCTCATCCAACTCATCGGCACCGGCGCCCTCGTCGCCCCCGCCTGCCTCGACGACTGGCACAGGTTCGCCCACGAAATGGCCGAACTCTCCGGCCAGTCCACGCACCCGGCCACCAGCCGCTCCCATGACGACCTCGTCATCGCCGCCGGCCTCGCCGCCTGGGCCGCCGCCCACCACATGCCCGGCGCCCCTGCCTTCGGCTACGTCGACAAGCCACTCCTGTGACGCGCTATGGCAGCGACGACAGCAGTTCCATCGCCTCGCCCCGCACCGCCGGATCAGCCGATTGCGCCGCCTGCTGCAGATACACCCGCGCCCCGGCAAAGTCGTTCATCGCGCCCAGCGCCGTGCCCAGGCCCAGCAGCGCACGCGGAAATCCCGGGCTCGCCTGCAGCGTCTCCCGGTACAGCGCCGCCGCCTCTCGCCACTGCCGCGCCGCCGCGTACAGGTTGCCCAGCAGGTCGCGCGCGTTCATGTTGCCAGGCTCCAGGCGTACGGCTTCCCGCGCCGCCGGTATCGCCTCGGCATACTGCCGCTGGTTCGCCAGAAACAGCGCCAGATTGAACTGCGTCACAGCCCGGCCGGGCTGCGCCCGCACCGCTGCCCGTAGATGGACCGCCGCCTCGCCGGCCGCGCCCCGCGCCGCCAGCAGGTTCCCCAGGTTCGTATGGGCATCGGCGTCGGCAGGGTCCTCGCGCAGCGCCGCTCGGAACGCCGCCTCGGCCCCCGCCCGGTCGCCCGTGTCGAGCAGCGCCATCCCCAGCGTCACATGCGCCTCCACCAGCTCCGGCTCGGCCTCCGCCGCCGCCCGCGCCGCTGCCGCCGCCTCCGCCGGTCGCCCCGCCTGCCGGTGAACACGCGCCAGTTCCAGCCAGCTCAGCCCGTCCCGCGGATGCGCCTTCACCGCCCGCTCCAGCGTCGCCTGCGCCTCGGCCAGTTGCCCCGCCCGCAGTTGCGACCCGCCCAGCGATCGCAGCGCCGGTAGATACTCCCGATCCTTCGCCAGCGCCTGCTGGTAGTACGGCATCGCCTCCGCCGCCCGCCCCGCGTTGTGGTACGCCGCCGCCATCTGCAGATAGTAACCGGGGTGCGCCGGAGCATGCTTCCGCAGCGCCGCCTCCAGCCGCGGAATCCCAGCCCGCGTGTTGCTCTGGTGCGCAACCTGCGCCAGCGCCGGGTACAGGTCGCCATCCGCTCCCGTCAACTGCTTCGGATAGTACAGCGCCACCTCGCCCTGATACGAGCCCGCACCGCCCATCACCTCATGCCGCTCCGCCCGCATCGCCAGCAGCCCCTTCGGGTCCTTCGGCGGTCGCTGGATGCGGTGGTCGGTCACCACAACATGAATCACGTCCTCCGTCCGCCGCTTCGGCATGTGGCACCCGGCACAGTCCCGCTTCGCCGGATGTGCGGCGGCGCTCCGGATTCCGCCATGGCAGCCCAGGCAGGACTGGTCAAAGCTCTTCGTCACCGCGTGCGGGTTATGGCACGTCGTGCAGGTCAGCGCGTCGCCGCTGGCCGTGAAACACTTCGCCTGCCGCATCCGGTAGGCCGCCGAGGCGATCTCGAACTTGTCGTCCCGGCCCGCGCCTGGCGCGTGGTCGAAGTGAACCGCAAAATCACCCATCGGCTCCGCCGGGTTGTAGCTGAAGATGCCGCGCCCATAACGGACAATCATGTTCGGAAGCGGGTAGCTGGTCGGCTCCAGATGGCACTGCATGCAGACCTCCAGCTGCCGCGCCTTGGAGAGCGTCTTCGGGTTCAGGATGTTCCCGCGAACCGCGTTCTTCACATGCGCGGCGCCGGGGCCGTGGCAGCGCTGGCAGTCGATGCCCTGCGGCAGCTCGGCCGGGAATACCGGGTCGTCCTCGGAGGTAGCATTGGGCAGGTTGGGGTAGCCGTTATGGCAGAACATGCACTCGTAGCCGATGCCGCGGCGCATGTCGAAGTGATCCGCCCGGTCGTAGCCGGGGCTCATCGCCAGATAGCCGCCCTTCGGCGGATACCAGTTCACAGGCATCTCAATCAGCCGGTTCTGCGGCGTACGATGCAGGTAGGACCGCGCATGATTGCCGGAACCGAGCACATAGTGGATCTCCTTTTCCACCGCGTTCGTCCCGTCCTCCAGCTCCCGCTTCAGGAACAGCTTCCCGTCGCGCGACGAGAACTGATAGCGCCGGCCGGAGAGCGAGTGAGTGAACGGGGTCAGCGGCGCGTCCGCCGGCGTCGCCGGCCGGAACGCCCGGCCCATTCCGGTCTGCTGATAGGACTTGGCGATCTCCTGATGGCACGGCGTGCAGGACCGCGGATCGGCATAAGCGGCCTGGCGCGCGGCCTCCGGCGAAGAGCCGGACTGGCGCGAGCACGCGGCTAAAAACAGGAAGCAGACAACCGGCAGCAGGCGGCCGGCAAAAGAGGGCATAGAAACAGGGTACCCGGATGGGAGAGAATTGGCGGAATGCGGACTCGATTGTGGATAGCAGCGCTGGTGCTGCTGGCGGCGTGCGGCTCGAAGGAGACAGCGAAAAAGGAGCCGGAGAAGAAGAAGGAACCAGTGCAGGCGCCGGCCGTCTTCAAGGTTCGGATGGAGACGACGAAGGGACCGCTGGTGGTGGAAGTCCATCGCGACTGGGCGCCGCGCGGCGCGGACCACTTCTTCCAACTGGTCAACGACAAGTTTTATGACGGCGTGAAGTTCCACCGCGTCGTGCGGCGCTTCGCCGCCCAGTTCGGCATCAATCCGGACATGAAGAAGGATCAGCTCTGGCGGACCATCGAACTGCCGGACGATCCGGTGAAGGAGAAGAACAAGCGCGGGACACTGACCTTCGCGATGCGGGGTCCGAACACGCGGACGACGCAGCTGTTCTTCAACCTGTCGGACAACGTGAGCCTGGACAAGGAGGGCTTTGCGCCGTTGGGGAAGGTGATCGAGGGCCTCGAGGTGCTGGACCAACTGGCCTTCGTCTACGGCGACATGCCGCCGCGGGGCAGCGGTCCGGACCCGCAGAAGATCCAGACGCTGGGCTACACCTATCTGGACCGGGAGTTCCCAAGATTAGATTCCATTCAGACAGCAAGAGTGATTGAATAAGGCAGGAGGCAATACATGGACAGACGGCATTTCCTGGCAACGACCTCGGCCGCGATGGGTGTGACGATGGAGACGCTGGCAGCGGCTCCGATGCCGGTGGCGACGCTCGGCAAGAGCGGACTGCAGGTATCGAAGTTCACCCTGGGCGGCTTTCACATGCGCGTGCGGGGCGAGGAAGAGGGCGTGCGG
Organism: uncultured Solibacteraceae bacterium; assembly: GCA_964632345.1. GTDB lineage: Bacteria > Acidobacteriota > Terriglobia > Bryobacterales > Bryobacteraceae. The sequence continues at coordinate 3,973 of CAZWDD010000139.1, forward strand.
ATCATCCGGCGCGCCATTGAGCTGGGTGTGACGATGTTCGACTCGGCGGCCAAGTACCACAACGGCGAGAGCGACGTGACCTACGGAAAGGCGATCGACAAAGCGACGCGGAAGAAGATTCTGCTGATGTCGAAGGCGCAGCTCCGGGACAAGAAGTCGGCGATGGAGCAGTTGGAGTTGACGCTGAAGCGGATGAATACGGACTACCTGGATCTATGGGCGTGCCACGAAGTGGCGCGGATGGACGAGGTGGAGAAGATCTTCGCGCCGGGCGGATCGCTGGAAGCGTTCGTCGAGGCGAAGAAGAAGGGCATGGTGCGGCATATCGGGTTCACGGGACATCATGACCCGGAGGTACACCAGGCGCTGCTGAAGGGCTTCGACGGGTGGGAGACGGTGCAGCATCCGGTAAACCTGATAGACCCGCACTACCTGAGCTTCATCAAGACCGTGTTGCCGGCGGTGCGCGCGAAGGGTCTGGGCCTGCTGGCCATGAAGTCGAACGCCATCGGCGGCATCACGAAGGAGAAGGTGGCCACGATTCAGGAATGCCTGCGGTACGCGTGGTCGCATGACGTGGACACGCTGGTGAGCGGCGTGGAGACGGTGGCGCAACTGGAAGAGAACGTACTGGCCTGCAAGACGTTCACGAAGATGTCCAGATCCGAGATCACCTCGCTGCTCAACCGGACGGCGAAGGGGCCGATCGGATCGAAGGTGGAACGGTACAAGAAGCCGGAGAAGACGGCCATTCTGGAGCATTTCCATCCGCACGAGGACGGCGACGCCGGCTAGGCGGACGATCAGGCTCTGCGAAGGAGGGCGCGGACGGGAGCACCGTCGGCGCCCTCCAGCTTTAGCGGGAGGCAGTTGAGTTCATAGGCGCCCGGGGGAACGGCCGAAAGGTCGAGTCCCTCGATCACCCAGATGCCGGCGCCGAGGATGGCGACATGGGTTTCCACCAGGTCTTTGTGGAAGCCGCCGATGCTGAGGTAGTCGATACCGACGGTGCGGACGCCGGCGGCGGCGAGCAGTTGGGCGGCATCGTGGGCGATGTAGATGAACCCCTCGTCGAAGGCGGCCGAGCGGCGGAGCGAGTTGCGGGTCTTGAAGAGAATCCGCTCGCCGGGCTGGGGGGCGTAAGGGGCGAGTTCGGCGGAGCGGATGGCTTCGTCGTCCTCGATGGCGATCACACGGCAGGGGCCGACGGTGTCCTCCGGCGTCCAGGCCGACATGGAGACGCCGTGGCGGGTGAAGTGGCGCGGGGCATCCATGTGGGTGCCGGTATGGGCGCTCAGGTCGAGGTGGGTGAGGTTGCACGCATCGCCGGCCTCGATGGAGGAGACCTGGCGGAGTTGGACGGCCGGATCGCCAGGCCATTGAACCATGCCGGGCTGGATCGACATCGAGACATCGATCCAGCCGGCAGGCGTCAGGGAGGGGCTACGCATCAGATACTGAGAACCGGGCAGGGAGACTCGCGCACGATGGCATAGCTGTGGGTGCGGAGGCGGCCGAGGAAGCTCTTGTCGACGTGGCGGCCGATGACGACAAGATCCGCCTTGACGTCTTCGGCGACCTGGCGGACGACCTTGGCGGCCTCGCCGGGCACCACATGCACGGCGGCGGTTGCGCCTGCCTTGGTGACAGACTCTTCGAGCTGGCCGCGGATGATCCGGGCGACTTCGACACGCCAGGCCGGGTCCATGTACTGGGCCGCGCCGGCGCCGTCATCGGGGCTGGCGTGGACCAGATGCAACTGCGCGCCGAACTCCTTGGCGAGGCTGTCGCCGATGCCGATCAACTTGTCCAGACGGGCATCGAAGTCGACCGCCACCAGGATGGAACGGATGTGCTCGGCGCCATCGGCGGGCACCTCGATGTGGGCACCGGTGATGACGGGGATGGGGGAATCGTTGAGCACCTTGGCGGCCACCGAGCCGAGCAGGAAGCGGCGGAAGGGGCCGTAGCCGTGGGTGGACAGGATGATGACGTCGCCCTGCTCCTCATTGGCGGTGCGGATGATCTCGGTGGCCGGTTCGCCTTCGCGGAAGACGTTCTTCACCTTGCAGTTCTTGAGATAGATGCCGGAGAACTCTTCGAGCTGGGATTCGAGCAGCGGCTTCTGCTGCGTGTACCAGTCCATGACGGCGGTGGAGGGAACGTCGACACCCTCGGCGGCAAGCTGGAACGGCCGCATGACGTGGACGGCGACGATGGTGGAACCATACTGCTGGGCAAGGATACGGGCATGCGCCGCCGCGGTGGCGCAGCGGGCGGAAAAGTCAACGGGCAGGACGATGGTTTTCAGGTTGATCATGATTGCCTCCAGGTAACATCTCCCGCTTCCACAGTAACGCCAAACGCTAAAAAAACCAATCAAAACCGCCGATAGAAACGCCATGGCAAAGTGGACAGATATGACCGTACTTAGACTGCTCTCCCTGCAGCTACTGACTCCGATCGTGCGCATGGCGGCATTGACCGCCACAATGGCGCTGGGCCTGCCCTGTTACGGGCAGTTGACGGCGGAGCAGAAGAAGGCCGACTTCCAGGAGATGGTGAACCGGTTTGCCAAGAACTACGCGCCGAATGAGTGGAAGAAAGAGGCGCTGGGGTTTGACGGGTACGCCATCGGCGAGTGGCTGGAGCGGGCGGCGGCCACCGAGAGCGATCTGGCCTACTTTGACCTGTGCGCCGAGTATGTCTCGTCCTACTTCGACGCGCACAGCGTGTTCCGGCTGCCGGCGACGTTTACGGCATCGCTGGGCTTCGGGGTGGACCTCTATGACGGGCGGGTGCTGATCGACACGATCGACCGGGCGCGGCTATCGGAGGAGGTGTTCCCGGCCAAGGTGGGCGATGAACTGGTGTCGGTGGACGGGACGGCGATGGAGGAGTGGATCACGAAACTGAAGCGGTACGCGATCGGAGGGAATCCAGAGGCGAACCGGCGGGCCGCCGTGGATCTGGCGCTGGCGCGATCGCAGGCGACGAATCCGTACGCGCACTGGATCGGGGATACAGCCGAGGTGGTGATCCGGAGCGCGGAGGGCGAGGAACGGACGGTGACGCTGCCGTGGCGGAAGGCGGGCATCGCGGTGGAGTGGATCGCGCCCCCGCCACCGGTGACGATGGCGGCAACGGTACACCGGGGGATCGACGACGCCGACCCGTCGGCCTACCGGAGCTACCTGGAGCGGAAGACGAACCTGCAGATGGACACGCGGGGACGGGCGATGGTGCGAGGCTTCGGCGCGAAGCTGCCGGTCTTCGAACTACCGGAGAACATGGTGACAATCGCCGGAGCCGGGGCGTTCGACACGGTGTATGCGGGCTTGATTCCCTACGGAGACCGGACGGTCGGGTATCTGCGGTTGGGGCGGTTTGCGGGAGCATCAGGGACGCGGGTGGTGCGGGAGGCGCTGGCGCGGTTCAAGAACGATGCCGACGTGGTGGTGCTGGATGTGACGAGGAATCCGGGCGGGTCGGCGTGCATGATGGAGGACGTGGCGGCGGAGTTCATGACGGAGGACTGGAAGGTGCAGGGAGCCGAGCAGATGGTGCTGTGGCGGGACATCCTGTCGCTGCAGGCGGCGCTGGAGACGGCGCGGCTGTTTGAGGACTGGGAGGCGGTGGCGCTGCTGGAACATGACCTGTGGGCGTATGAGGTCGCGTTCCGGGAGGGGCGGGTGCGGACGCATCCGATTCCGCTGTGCGGAACGACGCTCGACAAGGCGCCGCTGCGGAACGAGGACGGCAGCCCGCGGGCGCTCGGCAAGCCGCTGCTGGTACTGATCGACGAGTTCTCGACGTCGGCGGCGGAACACCTGGCGGCGGTCCTGCAGGACAACGGGAGGGCGAAGCTGTTCGGGAAGCGGACGACGGGGGCCGGGGGCGCGGTGTTCTCGATGGCGATGGGGGTGTACGCGGAGGGCACGGCGTCGGTGACCTGGACTCTGACGAACCGTTCGAAGAACGTGGTGACCGAAGAGTACCGGGAGGCGCCCTACATTGAGAACATCGGGGTGCGGCCGGACATCGAGTTCGAGATGAACACGGTGGAGAATCTCAAGAACAATGGCCGGGACTATGTGAAGGCGTTTCTGGACGCGGCACTGGCGATGCTGCCGTAGAGGGGCGTGATATAGTTCTGGGGCCGGATGGTGGGTCCGAAGGGCCGTCCGCAGGAGAGATGCGATGAGCAGCGCGGACGGCCACCTGGGCCTATACCTGTATATCTGGGACGAGATTGTGACGAAGGGGCGGTTGGAGCTGTTCGAGGAGCATTTCGACCCCGGGTGCTCGTTCATCACGCCGTCGATGACGCTGGCGGGGCGGGACTCGATCAAGGCCTATTTCGCCGAACTGCTGGGGGCGTTCAGCGAGACGGAGTTCGTGGTGGAGGAGGCGTTTGAAGGAGAGGGGCGGCTGGTGAAGCGGTGGGAGTTCCGGGGGGCGCACACGGGGATGTTCAGCGGGATTGCGGCGACGGGAAACCGGGTGGTGTACAAGGGCGTGACGATCGCGCGGATGGAGGAGTGGAAGATTGTCGAGGAGCGGGACTTCGCCGACGATCTGGGGTTGATGCAGCAGTTGGGGGCGCTGCCGCGGTTTTAGAGCTGGTAGAGCATCCAGTAGACGACAACGCCGGTGACGCTGACGTAGGCCCAGAGCGGGAACGTAATGCGGGCGATTTTGGCGTGGGCGGGGAAGCGTTCGCGGAGTGCACGGATGAGTGTAATGGGGGCCATGACGCCGACGAAGGCGGCGAGGATGGTGTGGCTGAGCAGGATGGCGAAATAGACGGTGCGGATGGGGCCTTCCTTCTGGAAGCGGACCGAGCCTACCTGGAAGTGGTAGACGAGGTAGGAGGCCAGGAAGATGGCCGAGACGGAGAAGGCGGCGAGCATGACCTTGCGGTGGGCCTCGCGCTTGCCCTGGCGGATGAGGCGGTAGCCGATGAGGAGGAGAATGAACGCGGCGGCGTTGAGGGTGGCGTTGATCGCCGGGAGGTCACGGAGTTCCATCAGGTTCCTTCTTCGTACAAATTGGAGATGCCGTCCTTGAGAGCCTCGATCCCCTCTTTTTCCATGGCCTGGAAGTGGCCGCGGACACGGCCGCGGGCGTCGACGAGCATGATGCGCGTGGAGTGGCTCTGGGCCATGTCGAATTCGCCGGCCAGGAAGGCGTCCTTGGAGAGGGCGCTGAGAGTGGGGCGGGGGCCGGTGAGGAAGAACCAGCGGTCGGGGTCGGCTTTGTAGCGTTTGGCGTAGGCGGCGAGAACTTCGGGGGTGTCGCGCTCGGGGTCGACAGTGAAGGAGACGATCTTGAGTCCCTGGAAGGGGTAGGTCTCCTCCTGAACATTGCGGATAGCGACGTTCATGCGGGGGCAGGGGCCGTTGCAGGAGGTGAAGAAGAACGAGGCGAGCCAGGGAGCGCCGGCCAGGCGCTTACTATCGAAGGGCAGGCCGTTCTGGGCGGTGAGCGTGAAGGGCGGCACCGTATTGAAGACGGGCAGCGGTTGGCGGCTGGCGCAGGAGGAGAGGGCAGCGGCCGCGGCGAGGAGTTCGCGGCGGGTGAGCGGCATGTCAGCCCCTGGGCCGGTCGAGGAGCAGCAGGCCGTAGAGGACCGGCAGATAGACGACCGAGGCGAGGAGAACGCTGCGAGCGCGGAGTAGCGTCCGATCCTTGGACATGCGGGCGCAGGCGGCGACGAAGGCAATGCCCGCGGCGAGGGTGCCGGCGACGTAGAGATTGCCGGTCATGTCGAGGTAGCGGGGAATGAGGCTGACCGGGATAAGGACAAGGGAGAAGGCCATCATCTGGCGGACGGTGGATTCGCCATCGGGCTCGACGACGGGCAGCATGCGGATGCCGGCGCGCTCGTAGTCCTCGCGGTACATCCAGGCGATGGCATAGAAGTGGGGGAACTGCCAGAGGAAGAGAATGGCGTAGAGGATCCAGGCTTCGGCGGTGAGGGTGCCGCTGGCGGCGGCGAAGCCGATGAGCGGGGGCATGGCGCCGGGGACGGCGCCGACGGTGGTGGAAACCGGGGAGACGCGCTTGAGCGGGGTGTAGAGGCAGAGATAGCTCAGGAGCGTGAAGAGGCCGAGGCCGGCCGAGAGCCAGTTGACGCCGAGGCCGAGTTCTGCGAAGCCGAGGACGGAGAGCAGGACGCCGAACAGGAAGGCGTTACGCGAGGAGATGATGCCGGCGGGGATGGGGCGATGGCCGGTGCGGCGCATGCGGGCATCGGCATCGCTCTCATACCACTGGTTGAGGGCGGCGGTGCCGGAGGCGATGAGGCCTGTGCCGACGATGGTGTGCAGCAGCGCCCACCAATCGAGAACGCCGGTGAGGCCGAAGTAGTAGCCCATGCCGGTACTCATGAGGATGAGCCACGTGATGCGCGGCTTTGTCAGAGCAATGTAGTGGTTCATGCGGCCACCGTGGCCGGGCGAACGTATCGCGTAATTTGCATTCCCATCAGCGCGCAGGCAGCCGTCGTCAGAGCGCCGACGGCAACATGGATCACTGTAAAGGTTAACATGGCAGCCTCTCCCGTGGCTTGTTCCTGGAACTCGACGCGGTACAAATAAGCGCCCAGGCCGAAGAGCATCTGGACGCCGGTGAGGATGAGCAGGATGAGGGCGGGGCGCTTGACGGCGGCGGGGGCGGCGGCGGTGGAGAAGGCCGCAATGCCGGCAAACATGGCCAGGCCCATGACGAGAAGGGCGCCGCCGACGTGGGGCAGCAGGCCGAGGACCTGGTGGCGGTAGAGGGCGCCGAGGGCGGTCTGGACGAGCAGGGCGACCCAGGTGACGCGGGCGAGAGTCGCCAGGGACGGGGAACCTTCGTCGAGAATGCGGTCCGGGGCATCCGAAGCCCAGGCGGCGCTGGTATAGAGCGCGGCGACGAAGCAGACGGAGGTCATGATGGAGGCCGTGACAGCGTGGATGAGGCCGCTCAAGCCGGGAGCGATGCGGCCGTCGAGCAGGCCGCCGGGGATGGAGGCGAGCAGGACGGAGGCGATGAGCCAGTTGCGGATGGGGCCGCCGAGGAGGAAGGCCAGGGCGAGAGCGGCGAGGCCGGACAGGGAGGAGAGTCCGCGGTGGACGTTCTTCCACACCTTGACGATGGGGGGACGTTCGGCGGGCGCGGGGGGCTGCACCGCACGGGTTTCCGAGGCCGGCGCGGCTGGGGTCCGGATGGCGGAGACGCTGGTGACGTAGGCGCCTGTGACCATGGCTGCGAGGGCGCAGACCGCCGTCAGCAAGGCCAGGGGGAACCTGTTTGGGCGGAACATTCCTGGTCTCAGTTTATCGCGTTTCTAGAAAAATTCTAGTCTTACAGGAAAATTTAGTTCTTGAACGCAAAATCCGCGGACTTGGAGTCTTTGGCAGCGACGGTAACTTTGATTTCCTGGGTACCGAGTTTTTCGTGCCAGGCTTCGAGGGTGTAGTCGCCCGGGGGGAGTCCTTTGAGGGAAAAGGACCCATCGTCACCGGTGACGGCGAAGAAGGGGTGGGAGAGGACACCGACATAGGCCTTCATCCAGGGATGCACGTTGCACTTGAAGGGGATCATAATCTCCTCCTTCTCAAACTGCTTGATGATCTTGTCGCCCTTGGGGGCCTGGGAGGTATTCCACTCCTTGTTGTTGCGGGGGATGGGGTGGACGTTGTGCATGGAGGGGTCGTTGTTGGAGATTTCGAGATCCTGGCCGACCATGACGCCGAGGACGCGGGGGATGTAGATGCAGCCCTTCTGATCGAGGGTGGCGGGGGACTGCGGGACGGGCCACTGGCGGGCAGGCAGGCCGGCCTTGACGTAGACGAAGACGTTTTTGAGGGTGGAGTTGGCGTTGACGATGGTGTCTTCGGCAGGGATGGGGCCGGAGTACTGATTGGCGCAGGCGGGGACGGCATCCATGCTGATGGGCTTGGAGACGGGCTTTTCGCCGGAGAAGTTGACTTTGCCGGTGATGGTGGCGGCGGAGGCTTCATCGATGGGGGCAGCGGGCGGGGCGGGCGTTTCGGCCTTCGTCTCCGGGGAGGAGGAACTGCCGCCGCAGGAGGAAAGGAGGATGAGACCGGCGGCGAGGGCCGCGAAGGATTTCGAAACGAATGCCATAGGGAACATCATAGTATCCAAGGACCGAATGTTGCCATGAACAGAATTCTATTTACCCTCGTGATGGTTTGCGGACTGGGAGCCGAGACGCGGCGTCCGCTGGTATTGGAGGATATGCATCAGTTCAAAGACGTGGGCGATCCGCGGTGTTCGCCGGACGGGAAGTGGGTGGCCTACACGCTGACGACGACGGACGCGGCGGCGGATAAACGGGACACGGACATCTGGATGGTGGGGGTGGACGGGAAGGAGAGTGTGCGGGTGACGACCTCGACGGAGGCGGAGACGTCGCCGCGGTGGAGTCCGGACGGGAAGTATCTGGCGTTCCTGTCGAGCCGGCCAGGGCCGGGGAAGGCGAAGGGGACGCAGATCTGGCTGCTGGACCGGCGCGGGGGCGAGGCGCAGCAGATTACGGATACGAAGGCGAAGATATCGGGATTCGCGTGGGCGCCGGACTCGCGGCAGATGGCGGTGGTGATGAAGGAGGAAGAGGAAGAGGTCCGGAAACTGGCGGAGAAGGATCGGGAGAAACCGAGGCCGATTGTGATTGACCGGTATTCGTTCAAGCGGGATGGGGAGGGATACCGGAGCGGGCGGCAGCGGGCGCGGATTCACCTGTTGGACCTGGAGGCGCGGAAGCTGGCGTTGTTGACGACGGCGGATTTCGATGAGTCGGACCCGGTGTGGTCACCGGACGGGGGGCGGATCGCGTTTGTGAGCAACCATGCGACGGACTGGGACCGGGTGCCGGGGGCGGATATTTTTGTGGTGGAGGCGAAGGCGGGGTCGGCGCCGCGGCGGGTGACGACGTTTGCGGGCGGGGACCGGAGCCCGGCGTGGTCGCCGGATGGGAAGTGGATCGCGTATCTGAAAGACAGCGATCACGGGTTGGGGGAGTACAACATGACGCAGTTGGCGGTGGTGGGGGCGGACGGGGGCCCGGCGCGGGTGGTGACGGCGGGGCTGGACCGGGGAGTGGCGCGACCGGAGTTCACGGCCGACGGGCGGGCGTTGCGGTTTCTGGTGACCGACGACATGTCGGTGTACCTGGCGCAGGTGGCGGTGGCGGGAGAGGCGGTGGAGCGGCTGACGGGGGCGCGGCGGGTGGTGGGGGCGTGGGACCAGAGCGGCGGGTGCACGGCGGCGCTGGCGGCAATGGCGGAGACGGTGCCGGAGGTGCATGTACTGGCCGGGGGTGAGTTGCGGAAAGTGACGGGGCACAATGATGGGCTGCTGGCGGGGTTGACGCTGGGGGCAACGGAGGAGGTGCGGTTCCGGGCGAAGGACGGCAACCAGGTGCACGGGCTGCTGACGAAGCCGGTGGGGTATGAGGCGGGGAAGAAGTATCCTCTGCTGCTGCGGATTCACGGGGGGCCGAACGGACAGGACCAGCATGCGTTTCAGTTTGAGCGGCAGATGTTCGCGGCGAAGGGGTATGCGGTGTTGAACGTGAACTACCGGGGATCGAGCGGGCGGGGACAGCAGTACACGGTATCGATTGCGGGAGACTGGGGGAACCTGGAGGTGGTGGACC
>CAZWDD010000140.1:0-9043 GCA_964632345.1 uncultured Solibacteraceae bacterium
GCGGTTGGCGCCGAGGCCGACGTGACGGTGTTCGACACCGACCGGCGGTGGACGTTTGACCTGAACAAGTCCCAGTCCAAGAGCCGCAATTCCCCGTTCCACGGCCGCGAATTCCGCGGCGGGCAGGTAGCGTCGATCGTCGGCGGCCGGATCGTCTGGCGTCTGGAGTAGAGTTCCGCCGCACAAGCCTCGCAGTATAGGCCGCGCCGTATAAGCCAGCCGTATAAGCCAATGGTATGGTGGGTAAGGAGCGCATATGCCTGGACCCATCATCGACATTGAAGCGGATGAGCCCGGAGGGCGCCCGGCGAGGCGGAGCGGCGGCATCGGCTGTGGTTCCATCATCGCGGGTCTTTTTGTCGTTCTGTTACTGGCGAAAACGATTGCTTCAACGGTCATCGACTACCAGTGGTGGCACGAAGTAGGCCAACTGGAGGCCTGGTGGCAGCAGTTGTATGTCCATACGGCTCCGATTTTCTACGTGACACTTTTCGGCTACGGAGTGCTCTGGTTGGTGAATGCGCGAGCCCTGAAAGCGGCCGGCACAAGCCTGGGCCGCAACCGCTGGTACGCGCGGATCTCGTCACTGGCACTGGTTCCGGTGGCCTGGGTACTCGCGGCGGCACAGTTTTCGTCCTGGGACTTGGCAACGTGGCTCGGTAACCGGGGGACTCCCCCGGCGTCGGATTGGCGCGACCCGGTGTTTGGCAATCCGCTGGAGTTCTACTTCTTCGATCTCCCGGTTTATACAAGCGTTGCGTCCTATTTGTTCCTCCTGCTGGCAATGGCCACAGCGGGCTACTGGCTGGTGAGCCGGCTTTGGGCCTTGCGCGGGAGGTTTGGCGGGGGGCAGGTCGTGATCGACTGGGAAGACCTGTCGGGTGGCGATCTGGGTGGCGTCCGGCTGCTTGGTGCGGCGGCAATTCTGGCATTCGCCGTGCGGGAGTGGCTGGGCCGTTACAGCTACTTATACGACGACCATCCGTTCATGACGGGCGCAGACTATATCGCAGTAAACCTGAGCATCCCGATGACGGTGGCCTGGGCCGCGCTGCTGGCCGCAGGAGCGGGACTGGTGGCGGCCGGGCGCTTTAAGCTGGCGCTGGCGATACTTCTCTTCCTCCCGGTGCGGGCCCTCGTGCCGGCCGCGGTGAGTTCCATTCACGTACGCCCGAACGAAATCACGCTGCAACAGCCGTACATTGAGCAACACATGAAGGCGACGCGTGCGGCATACGGGCTGACAAAAAAGTTCAAGGAGATCGGCATTAAGGCATCCCCTGGCGGGAAGATCGACGTAGCGGCGAACCAGACGTCGCTTGAGGCGGTTCGTTTGTGGGACTGGGAAGCGTTCCACAACACCATCACACAGATTCAACCGCTCCGTCCCTACACCTACGTGGACACTGATATCGACCGATATCGCATCGGCGGGAAGCTGCGACAGGTGCTGCTTTCGCCCCGCGAACTGGAGATTCAGCAACTGGGTGAGGCTCGCAACCGCTGGCCGAACCGACATGTCATCTACACGCACGGCTACGGCGTAGTGGCAGCGGATGCAAACCGGATAACGCCGGACGGACTTCCGCGGCTGTTCATTCAAGACGCACCGCCCAAGGTGACGGCAGAGGGGCTGAAACTTACGCGGCCGGAAATCTACTTCGGTGAGGTCGCGCATGAGCCGGTGTTTGTGCGAAGTGCGCAGCCAGAGTTCAACTATCCGTCCGGCTCTGATAATGTGCACAGCCGGTATGAGGGAACCGGCGGCTTCCCGATAGGGGGATTGCTGATGCGGACGCTGGCGGCGCTTGCCTACAGCGACTGGAACATCCTGCTGACAACCTACCTGCAGGATGACACCCGGATGATGATCCGGCGACGGGTACCGGAGCGGGTAAATGAACTGGCTCCCTTCCTACGCTGGGATGCGGATCCATACCTGGTTTTGCGGACGGACGGCACGTTAGTCTGGATGTTGGACGGCTATAGCACCTCGGACCGTCACCCCTACTCAGAAAGAATCCGGACGCGCCGCAGCAGCGGTTTGAACTATGTCCGCAACTCTGTTAAGGCAACCGTAGACGCTTACACGGGCGAAGTGCAGTTGTATGTATTCGATGGCGCCGATCCGTTGATCCGCGCCTACCGGAAGCTGTTCCCTGGACTATTTCAAGACGAGTCCGCCATGCCACCGGATTTACGGGAACATGCCCGCTATCCGGAGTGGATCTTCCAGATTCAGGCGGAGATCCTGCTGACGTTCCACATGAACGATGCCGATTCGTTCTACAACAAAGTAGACGTTTGGGACGTAGCGCGACGGTCGGCGCCGGACAACGCGGCCGGAAAACTTCCGCTCGACCCGAACTATGCTGTCGCGGTGTTGCCCAAAGAAGCCGGGGGAACAGGAGAGCCGGAGTTCCTTTTGATGTTGCCGTTCACGCTCCGAGGGAAGGACAACCTGATTGGCATGATGATTGCCCGCTGCGACGGCGATGCACTGGGAGAGTTGGCACTGCTGGAACTGCCCAAGGAAGAGCTGTTCTACGGGCCAATGCAGATGGAGAGCCGCCTGAACCAGGATCAAAACATTTCAAAGGACCTGACGTTATGGAACTCGCAGGGCTCGCGGGTATTGCACGGGCAGATGGTCGTTTTGCCGATCGACAACACCTTCCTGTTCATTCAACCGATCTATCTGCAGGCCCAGCAGGCGAGAATGCCTCAGATGAAGAAGATTGTACTCGCGGTCGGCAACGAACTGATCTATACCGACACCTATGAACAGGCACTGGCGCAACTCGCCGGGAGCCAGCCAGCCCTAGCCTCCGCGGCGGCCTCCATCAAGCCCGACATCGTACCGGGCCAGCCGACGCCCCCCTCTCCCGATGCGGCGCAAAGGATCGAGTCGCTGCGACAGTGGATGGACCGGTACCGGAAAGCGGCCCAGCAGGGACAGTGGACCGAAGCCGGAAAGGCACTCGAAGGACTGGAGTCGGAGCTGAGAAAACGGCCCTAAGCGTTCACCGCCCGGCGGGGAAGTACTGGTTCACCGGCCGGGAGTTTGCGTGCACGGCGGCCTTGGTTCATGCGGTCGCGGGCCGCTTGCAACGCGTCGCCAAGGGGCTCAGAGGAAACATCGACAGCGCCCCACTTGAAGGTGACATTCGCCATGCCTATCTGGCGAAGTTGAAAGTCCCATAGTTTTTCAGAGACCATCCCTACGCGGCGCTGGTTGAAGCCTGCGGCGTCGTGGTTGTAAACGAAGACCCATTCCCGGTCTCCGATGCGCGCCCCAAAGTCTCCCTCTCTAACAAAGGAAGACATCAGCTTCTCGATCGAAGCACTGCTGTCATCAGGAGATTCGGCCGCGGCCTGGCCGGAAGTCGCCGCGCCGTCTTCGCCTTGGGCGGTGATGATGAACAGGATACCGGACAGCGGATTTGGAAGCGCCAGGAGGCGTGTCCAAGTGGAAAGGTCATGCATTCCAGCAGGAAGCAGGATATCCGAGGGCTTCTCGACGACAGGCACAGCGGAAACCTCCGGAGCCCTGACACTGGAGATATCGATCGGGTTCGGCGCCGCGGTGACAACCGGGGGAGGCACGGAAGCGACTGGCTCCGGAACGAACACCGGCGGAGGCAGCGGATCCGATACTTCCGCAAACGCCGGAAGGAAGTCGACCGAAGGCGTCTCGAACTCGAAGTGCGGTAGCTCTTCATCGACAAGTGGAAGGAGGCCTGGCAACTGTTCGTCGCCGCTCTCACCATCGCCCGGCTGTATCACCAGCGCGGGTTCCGGAAGAATGGAGAGGTTGAACGCCGGCATTTCGGGGGCCGGCGGAACCAACAGGAGCTCGATCGCCGGCGCAACGCCCATTCCCGCCCAGCGCGACGTGCGTGGATGCACTTCATAGCAGGCAACGATCGCTCCGGCCTCCGCAGGTTCGGGCCACTCAGAAGCAACCTCGACCGCGACCGGTTCCGGCAAGGAGGTAGAAGATCCGGAATCCAACCAGAATTCGCCTTCTGACGCCACCGTCGGGATCGGTGCCAACTCGGCGATCGGTGCTGGACGCTCACCAATCTCGGGACCGTCTGCCAGTGTGACGGCGGGTTCCGGTTCGTGTGCGCTTTCGGCGGCAGGTGTCGCATCGACAACCGGAGGCAACTCGACCACCGGAGCGGGAATCTCAAACAACTCCGGAGTCACAAGCGCCGGGACAGCCGGTTCAGCGTCCGGTCCGAATGCATCGACCGAATTGGCCTCGGCAATCTGAAGCAACTCAACGGCAGGCTCAGTCTCGAGAGCAAACTCCAGTTCCGTCAGATCCTCAACGGGTGCCTCCGGCAGGGCGGGCGTGGCAATCTCGTGGGCCGCTGGCTCCAATGCCACAACGGGCGGAACGGCAATCGGGGGCGGCAACTCGAGACGAGTCACCCGATTCGGAACGATTGCGGGAGATTCAAGCGACGGGAACTCCAATTCCGGCCGCACCTCGGAATCGAAAACCGGGGTTATCCGCTCGCGGGATTCCGATGGCTGCGCGCTGGCCGCAATCACCTCTTCCAGCAGTGAACCAGACCACGAAAGGCTGGCCGCCGGCAGCAACCCCCGGGGCGCGTCCCCAGACTCCACAACGCGCTGCAGCTCCTCTTCCAGCTTGAGAGCCGGAACGGACAACGGGCGGAGGATTGTACCAGGCGGCGGCTCAGCGGGACGCCGCTCCAACTGCGCCACTCGCTCAATCTCATGTTGGAGCTTTCCTGCCGCCTCTGGATGCAGCCTAGGCTCCTCGTCAGCCGGGGCCGTCTGCGGTTCCGGCTTGGTTCCCGTGGTCGGTGCCGGACGAGCCTGCAACTCATCGCGACTTTCCCGGAGGGCGACCGAGACCACAGGCTCCGGACTTGCGACGGATGGCTCAACCTTCAGTTCCTCCGCATCGTCCGGGTCCGTGACGGAGTGCTTCGCCGCGTGCATCGCCACACGCGCCATTACTTCGGGGCTCACCCATTCAGCCGCACCGGTATCCTCGTGAACCGGCGTACGGCGAGGCCGCTTCCGCCGGGGACGCGAAGCATAGACAGGTGGGACGTCGGACTGTTCACCATGCGCCCCAGCGGTCCGCTCCTGCAGTTTGCGGGTGCGTGCCGCCGCTGCATCCAGCATCTCCGGGTCAGCAAAGGAGTACATCGTCTCATGCACATCAACGGGAGTGCCGACGTGCGCGCCCGTAGGCGTCGCGACTCCGACAGGAGGTGCCTTGCGGCCCGGCAGAAACTGCCCCAGCATTCCGGCCGGGTCGAGCAGCATCCGGCGATCCTGCTCCTCCTTCCGGACGCGCAGTTCAATGTTGTGCTCGCGCAGCTGCTCATTATTGCCTTTTAGGTAGTCACACACCAGGGCCACGAAGGCGCCTCCGAGGACGACGGTAAGGCTTACGAAAATTTGGAGTTCCAACGATCCGAGATCCATAGCTCCCCTACAAGGTGTATCGGCCAGACTTCCGAAGGAGAATAGATTGGTGTCGGGAAAAATTTAGGTCAATCGCGGCGGGTAGTTCTTAAGGCCTATTCCGAACAGCTGGTACGAATACTTTTCACGGCTCAAACTAAGGCTTAGCGCCTAGGGTATGCCGAGCACCGGACGCTGGCCCGGCAAACCGGTCGTGCCGGGACGCTTCCGTACTGGCCCCTCATCGGTAACGGTGGATCGGCGGGCCGGGGTAGCCGAGCTGAAATCAACGTCGGCCTCCGAAAACTCCAGCGTCCGGTCAAGGACCATTTCGACCACGGTACCGCGTCCGAGTACGACATCCTGCCCGCGGGAAAGCAGGACACCAACCATTCCGGCTGCGGCTCCGGCTGCAGCACCAACACCGGTGCCAAGCAGCGGGCGGCCGGAGGCGCTGCCGGCTATGACACCGACGGACGTGCCGGCGCCGGCGGCAGCGGCAACCTTCGCGGCGTCCTGGCCCTTGGTACCCTCGCCCTTGATCTTGCCTTCATTCCGATCGAACTCTTCGGCCGCACGGCCGTCGAGCCCGCCCATCCGGGCGCGGAAATCGCGGGTGACGCCATTGGGGAGCGTCAGGGAATCGAAACGCAGGTACAGCTCAGCGCGGCCCTTTACGCGTCCGGCTCGCTTGGCCGAGGTGATGGTCCCGGCAACGTAGGAACCGGGAGGAATCACCACGCGGCCTTCAGAAAGGATCGGAAACGAGGTCTCCAAATAGACCCGGTCGCCCTCGGCCGCATGCTTGGTGGAGACGCTATTGATCATCACCAGCGGCACTTTGGTCCCGGTGGGAACTGCATACGGATTCGGCACCGGCTCCTGAGCCGTCACCGCCAGCGCAAAACAAACAAAACCTGCCAAGGTGAAACGGAACATCGCGACTCCCTGTCTCAATTGTAAGGCGGGCCGAGGCCGGCGCCACTCCCTATTTTGAACGCGTCCGGGAGGACCGGGGTTGCGCGGAGGGAATGAAAATCTCTTCGGAAATCAAAAAGATACCGGAAACCACCAGCGGCCAGACATGAAGTAGGAGGCGGGGGAGTGACGTGGAAAGCTGCCATTCGAGGTCGCGCGAGGCGGTGACATACATAGCGAAGTAACCCACCAATTGCAAAGTGGCTGCCAAAAGCGGCAGAACAGCAACAAACGAAAACGGGGAGCGCAGCCGGACCAGAAATAGAAATACCGCGAAGACGAGAACGGGCGGCAGCAGGACGCCGCCGAAGGTAAGCAGCTCTCCGGCAAACGCCATGAGGACCGTGACGGAACGATCCACAACACCGGTGCGCGAACTCCACTGCGAAAGGTTGGCGGCATTCACCAGATCATTGGCCGGAGCCATATGGTATTTGAAGTGCCCGATGACGGAGAGGACAAGGGCGATTCCGGCAGCGAACCAACCAGCCGAACGCCGGGTGGACGTCCGGGAGCGCCAAGAGACGAAGGCGTAAGCCGCGGGTAGCGCGAGGCAGAATAACAACCCCTCATTCTTCGTCCAGGCGGCAAATCCGGCGGCAAGCCCCGCAAGCAGAACCGGACCGCCGGCAACCGGTGGCGCCACCTGCACCTCGTAGACCAGCAGCAGGCCGGCAAGGACGATGCACGCCGCCAGCGGGACGTCGGCGTAAAGCGACGCGCTGATCCGGACAAGCGCAGTGGCGCTTAGAATCGCAAGCGCGCAAACGGCCGCCACTCCCGAGCCGCGCAGCAGACGGATCGCCTGCCATGGGGCGGCCACCGCAGCCACCAGCAGCAGCAGTTGGACGGCCCCGGCGATCGCGGTCGATTCCCCACCTCCCGCATGCCAAAGCAGCGCGATGACACCGGGAACCAGCAGCGGATAGTCGGGGTGCGCCCATTCGATCAGCGGGGAAAACGTGCTGGAAAGCTCCGCGGCGCGAAACAGAAACCGCGCGCGAAGGTTCCAGATGGACCAGGCATCCCACTCGCCGTGCGGCGCGGCTGCGTGCAGCATCAACCAGGTGGCGACAGTAAGCAGAACCGCAAGCGCGAGCAGACCGCGAAGCCACAGAGGCGCCGCGCCCGCCGCCGCAGGGGCATCCGCCGCAGCATCCCCGGCGCGCCACCAGGCAACGGCGGCAAGCGCCGCTGTCAGAATTACTACGGCAGAGAGGGAGACGGCAGGCGCAAGGGAAAGGACCAGGCGAAGCGCGAAGAAGACGCAACTGGCCGCGCCGAACCCGAGGACGGGAGCCGCCGCGAGGCGCAGCGGATCCGCCGCCGACCACCGCCGCTGCGCAGGCCACGCAGCACGCGCGAGAAAAAAACCCATCGCGACCAGAGCAAGCAGAAGTAGCCAGGCGCCCATTGCAGTTACTGCGCCCCCTCTTTCTCCAGCAGGACAATTCCCTTCCCGAACACCTTCACCACTTGGTAGCCTCGATCCCGCAATGAGCCGGCGGTCACTTCGCGGTGAAAGTTCCCGATAACGAAGCGATGTTTGGCCGAGGGGACGACGAGCACGGGAGCCACCGCGTACTGGGCAAGGTGCAGTTCGGCCTGCGCATCGGCACTTGCCGGATCGATGCCTTCATCGGTGATGTAGCCAATCACGCCCTTCGGCGGAAGCAGGGCCCGCAATCCGGTGAACCGGCTGTCAAATTCCGTGACGCCGTCCGGAGACGGGGCGGTGGGATAGAAGTCGGAGATCTGGACGAACAGGCGTCCGACGGAGAGGAGGGAAACGGCGCAGATGAGTAGGACGGCGCCGGTGTTGCGAGGCGGCATGCAATCGTTTATTGTAGCGACGCCGCGGACGGCCGGACAGATAGGAACAACTGTGGCGGACTGATCTGGCCCGGCAGGCGGACGCGGATTTCGGGATTGGGCGGCGCGTCGGTTGGAATGCGGCAATTAATCTGATAGAGGCCGGCAAAGCCGGGCGTCACTCCGGCGTAAAGAATGTGACTATCTGGGACGGGAACCTCGTTCAGGAGAACGGCGAAATGAGCACGGGCGGTAATGGAGGCTGCGGCATTGGGGATGGTCAAGCCATTGAAGGCTGGCTGCGTTGCGCCGAGTCCAGCGGCATAGATCACAACCACCTCGTCCGGCTCGGCCGGTGCGTCCGGTGTTATCAACGACCCATCGGCATGGGTGGCGATGGCCGCGCTGCCTTCCATCTGAAAGAGGCCCGGAGAGGAGTCCGCAATGACGATGGGGACATCGGGCCCGGTGCGACCGTTGACCAGCAACCGGAGCATCCGGCGGCCGGTGCGAAGGTTGCCGGGGATGAGGAAGTTCACCTGATTGGGTGAAACAAAAAGGATGGGCACGGCGATGTTGTCGATGGAGACCGTCACCCCGGTACCGACAAGCGACGTGGGGAGCAGCCCGTTCCGGACGTCATCGGGGGAGATGGCGCGGGTGACGAAGGCGAGATCCTTGCCGTAGATCGACACGAGTCCCAACGGCGCCAGGGGGCCGGGGACATTGGTGGCGGCATTGACTACGCTGGCTTCGCTATAGACCGGCGCTTGCCGGACCGGTTCGGCTGCCCCTGCCG
>CAZWDD010000140.1:9053-13543 GCA_964632345.1 uncultured Solibacteraceae bacterium
GAGCCAGGCCACTGCGGGCATAGGCAGATACTCCTCGGTTCTACCTTGATGCTACGCCCTGGGCGCAAAAGACGGAAGCCCGGAAAGTCCCGCAAAACGATGGTTTTACGGGACTTCCGGGCTAATCGAGGCGGGAGGCGAACTACTGGACAGGGATCACGGCGCCGGCGCTCGGGGTGGAGACTCCGCCGACGGTGATGGAGATTGGCACGTTGCCGGGCGACACCGACTGCGGCAGGCGAATGTTAATCTGCTGCAGGCCGGAGATCAGGTTCGGCGCCAGCCCGGCATAGAGAATGTCAGAGGCCGGAAGTATCGTGCCTCCGACCGTGACCGTGATGCGGTCGCGCAGCGGGGCGATCCCCGGCGGCAGTTCACCGGCCTGGTAGACGGGGTCACTGAGGCCGAAGCCGGTGCCGTACAGGATTACGACGTCGCCGGCGCGGGCGCGGACGGCGCCGGGGATGGTTGCCGGGTCCCCGATGGTCTGGAAGGAAGCGGTCTGGGCGGCGATGGAGCGTCCCCCGAAGGTGAAGAAGGCCGGCGTGTGGTTATTGACGGTGACGGTGGCCTGGTCAGAGCGGAGTTCGTTGGGCCGGCCCGGATTGAGGATTACGGTCATGGGGACGGCGCCGGAGGGGGTAGCGGCGGGGACCTGGAAGTTGATCTGGTCCGTCTGAACGTAAGTGATGGGTGCACGGCGGCCGCCGATCTCGACGGCAACGCAGGCGAGCTGGGAGGGGAAGACGCCGTTGACGAAATCGCCGGTGTTGGCGGCGCGGGTGCGTCCGGCCACTTCAAAATCGAGACCGAAGACGCTGGCGAGCGCGTTCGGGGAAATTTCGCGGGCAAAGGAGGCAGCGTTACCGATGCTCCGCACGGTGGGACGGCGGGCCAGATTGCAGGCGCCCTCGGCCCGGAGCGTGACGTTGGTGGTGTAGATGTAGTCTCCCGTGTTCAGGTTGTTATTGTTGGCGGCATTACCGGCGGCGTAGATGGTGATTTCGCCGACTTCATTGGCCGGCGGAGTCCATTCGAACTCCCATTCGACGCCATTTCGTGTCCCAGGGCGTGTGGATGGGGTAACGTGTTCCGCAAACTGTGGTTCGGGTTCGCCGGCGCAAGGCGGGTTGCCGAGAGAAAGCCCGCAGCGGACCTGGACATCGTCATTGGCAACAAAGGATCCGGCGCCACGAGTGGTGTTGCTGGATTCGCGGGCGGTCAACTGGAAGCCCCAGCGTTGGGCCTCGGGGTGTTCCAGGCGGACGCGGATCTTCTTGCGCACGCCGGGCGTATAGGTCATCGACTCCATCAGAATCTCCAGCTTTCCGCGCGGGTCGGAGTTGGCCGGCGTGAAGGTTCGGTGGCAGGCCGTGCAGGTGGCCCCATTGTTATCCGTGGGGACACCGGACACCGGTCCGGCCGGACCTCGCGAGAAGGCGAAGGCAGCAGGGACAGCGAGCAGGAGCAGCAGAAGTGTTCTGATGGAGTGATTCATACGGGCTTCCTTTGGAATTAGCGCTGAACAGTGAGAACAACGTCCGATTGGATGCTGACGCTGTTGATGGTCATCTCGATGCGATGCTCCCCGTTGGCCAGTTCGGGGATGGTGACGTTGAACTGGTAGAGTCCTGAGCTGGAAAGGCCGGCAAAAGCGGGCGTCACGGATACGCCGCCGATGCGCATCTGGACGCTATCGACCAGCGGAGCGGCGCCGCTGAACACCTTGCCGGGCGCGACGGCCGGGCTGGTGGGACCGAAACCGGTGCCGAAGAAGAGGACCACGTCGCCGGGCTTAGCGGGCACGGTGGTGACACCGGGGAAGAGAGAGGCCGGGCCGATGAAGGTTCCATCGGCGCGCACGACGGCCGGGAACCGCTTGGGCGCCTGTGTGAACAGGAAGAGGCCGGGCAGTTCTTTTGCGGCATTGACGCTGACGGGGGCGGACTCGCCGTCGGCGGTCTTGACGATCACCTGCACCGGACCTGTCTTGCCTTCCAGATCGGGCGCCTGCACGTTGATCTGGTTGGGGGAGATGAAGTTGACTGGAGCAGCCTTGCCGTCGATAGTCACGCTGACGCCGTCGAGCGAGGTCGGAAAGTTGCCCTGAGCGTCGATGGCGCCGGTCCAGTCGCGGGTGGTTTTGGCGAGATTGGAACCGAAGATGGTGGTCCAGGAACCGCTGACGACACCGGGGGCGAAGGAGGCGCCGTTGGTGATGCCACCCTGCGAGGTGATTGCCGGTGGGTTGGCGGCGGCGCTGGGAGTGAGTGTGTAGCTGGCGGTATAAATGCGGTCGCCGGAGGAACTGCCGTTGGCGTTGCCGGCATTACCCGCTACATAGAACTTCACGTTGCCAACGTCAGTGGCGGGAGCATTCCAGTCGAACTCAAAGGTGCCAGAGGTGCTCGCCCGGGTATGCTCGATGAATTCAAGTGGCGCATTGGCGGGACAGTTGCCGGAGGCGGAGCGTTCGGCATCGTTGGAGCAGATCACGAGAAGTCCGCTGGCGCCATCGAAGCGGCCGGCTTGGCCGCTGGTTTCATTACTGGCCAACCGGGCGGAGGCCTGGAAGCCGTAGTTGCGGCCGTTGGCATCCGTGATGACGACGCGAATCCGCTGCTTTTGTCCGGGCGTGTAGGTCAGCCCATTGGGGAACTGCAACTGCACGTTGCCGCCGCCGCCGTTCACGGCGGTACCGACATGGCAGCCAGACTGGGCGCAGGCGGACGCAGATCCGCCCGGGCCGCCCTCTGACCGGGGCGGCGGACCGGAGCTGAACGCCCAAACCAGAACCGGCAAAGTCAGCAGCAACGTCACCGCGCGGCCTTTGTTTTGAATCGAAATGAGTTTTTTCATGAAAGTGCGAACCCGAATTTTCTCAAGCATACTCGAAAGCATGCGAATGTAATTCTTTCCGTAACGAGAATTCACAAGCACTAACTTTTTCCTAATCGAGCGATCGGGAGAACAGTTCAGGGAAGGATGCCAATTCCGGCAAGCCCCTTACGGGCGACTGTGCTCAGGGGAATCTGTCCCAGTTCCGACAACGGCACCCATTCCACCCCCGGCACTGCCTCCGCCCTGCCCCGCTCCACCTGGAACTCATAGATATGATTGGTGATCGCGTGCGAGAAGGAGTACACCACCCGCCGGTGCGTCGCTTCTGTCAGTTGATCCGGTTCAGGGAGTTCCCAAAAACCTCCCAGCATTGCCGCGTCCCTGCTGCGCTGCCAGAGGAGAATTTGCCCGTCCCGAATGACTGCCAGAAGCGTCCTCCGCACACGGCGGATTACCACCTTACGCAATTTGACAGGCAATTCACGCTCCAAACCGGCGGCGCGGGCGGCGCAATCGGCCGAGACGGGGCAGAATTCACATTTCGGCTCGCGAGGCAGGCAGATGGTTGCGCCCAGTTCCATCATTGCCTGGTTATGAACGGCCGGCCTGGAGGGGTCCAGTAACCGCTGGGCGGAGAGTTGCATGCGGGTCCGGGTGGACGGGGCGCCGATATCGCCGTCATCGTGCGTCAGGCGGGCCAGGACGCGCATCACATTGCCATCGAGGACAGCAAATGGCAGATCGAACGCGATGCTGGCAACGGCGGCGGCGGTGTAAGGGCCGATGCCGGGCAGGGCAAGGATTTCGGCATGACTGCGAGGAAAGGCGCCGGCTGCAGTGATACGGCGGGCAGCTTCGCGGAGGTTGCGTGCGCGGGAGTAGTAGCCAAGGCCGGCCCAGGCGGCGAGCAGTTCATCGTCGCCGGCGGCGGCAAGGGCTTCGACGGTGGGGAAGCGCTCGAGAAATCGTTCGTAATAGGGGACGACAGCGGCAACACGGGTCTGCTGCAGCATAATCTCCGAGATCCAGACGCGGTATGGGTCGCGGGTGCGGCGCCATGGCAGATCGCGGCGGCTGGCTTCATACCAGCGAGCGAGCGCCTTCCGGATGGCGCGCAGGCGGGCCGACGGGAACTCCTTCATATAATTGGGAAAGGCCTGGACATTGCAAGACACCATTTTGATCCGCGGCGCGCGGATGCACAACCTGAAGAACATTGAACTTGAGCTGCCGCACAACCAGTTGACGGTGGTGACGGGGGTGTCGGGATCAGGCAAATCGTCGCTGGTGTTCGACACGGTGTACGCGGAGGGACAGCGGCGGTACGTTGAGTCCTTATCGGCCTATGCGCGGCAGTTTCTGGACCGAATGGAGAAGCCGGCCGTGGATGAGATTCTGGGCCTGGCGCCGCCGATCGCCATCCGGCAGAAGAATACGACGCGGAATCCGCGGTCGACGGTGGCGACATCGACGGAGGTCTACGACTTCCTGCGCCTGCTGTACGCGCGGGCGGGGACGACGCATTGCGCCAACTGCGGGGACGTGGTGCGGCGGGACACGGTGGATGTGGTGGCCGAGGCGATGGCGGCCGAGGCGGAGGGTAGCCGTTGGTATGCGCTGTTCCCGGTGCATGCGCACACAAAGGACGC
>CAZWDD010000141.1:0-6991 GCA_964632345.1 uncultured Solibacteraceae bacterium
CTTCGGCGGGGAGGAGCGCGCCGGCGGCGATGGGGGCCGAGAAGGCGCGCCAGAGGCCGCCGGAGGCGAGGGTGTCGTAGGCGGAGTAGGCCTGGTGAAGATAGACGCCCTGGTCGAAAGAGAAGGCGTGGGTCCAGGCGATCTCGCGGTCAATGTAGGAGGAGAAGAGGAAGACCTGGAGGAGGGAGAGGAGAACAAGCAGCGCGATCGGCAGTTTGGGGTTGGGCGGGCCGTCGAGCAAGGGCATTCCCCTATTGTGGGGGTATTGCCGGGTGGGGAGGGTCAGGCGTTCAATGCAAAACCGCTGGCGAGGGCGTCGGCGCGGAACATTTTGACGGTATCGAGGGAGAATTCCTGGAGGTCGCGGCCGAGGAGGGGGATTTTGTTGAGAATGTCGGCGGTGACGGTGATGATGTGGCAGCCGATCTGGTCGGCCTGGACGATGTTGAGGAGTTCGCGGGGGCTGGCCCAGATGAGTTCGAGCTGGGGGTAGGGGCGCATGATTTCGAGGGCGGCGCGGAGGATGGGGAGAGGGTCCGTGCCGGTATCGGCGATGCGGCCGGCGAAGATGCTGATGTTGGCAGGGGGGCCGGCGGCGAGAGCGGCGGTGACTTCGAGGACCTGGGGGAGGGTCATGAGGGCGGTGACGTTCTGGCGGACGCCGGCGTTGGCAAGGCGGCGGACGAGGGGGGCGCTGGATTCGCCGTGGGTGTTGGTAACGGGGATTTTGACGTAGACGTTGGGGCCCCATTCGGCGATGCGGCGAGCCTGGCGCTCCATTTCGTTGAAGTCATCGGCGAAGACTTCAAAGGAGATGGGGCGATCGGGGATGGCGGCGAGGATATCGCGGGCGAAGGCTTCGTAGTCGGCGATGCCGGCCTTGCGCATGAGGGTGGGATTGGTGGTAAAGCCCTGGATGCGGGGGTTGGCGTAGAGCTGGAGCATCGCGTGCTTCTCGGCGCCGTCGGCGAAGATCTTCACATTCATCCGGAATCCTCCTGCTTCAGAATCCAATCGACAGCTTGGGCGAAATTCTTCACAGTGGCGGCGGGAGGAAGGGCGGGGCCGCGCTCGCGGTAGCCGTAATCGATCCAGACGCCGGGGACGGCGGCGGCGGCGGCGGCGTCCATGTCGCGCCAGCGGTCACCGATGAGGAAGCAGTGGGGGAGGGAGAGATTGTATTTAGCGGCGGCCTGGAGGAGCAGGCCGGGGCGGGGTTTGCGGCAGGGGCAGTTGTCGGCGTTGTCGTGGAAGCAGATGAAGAAGTCGTCGAGGGGGAGGGTTTGGCGGAGGACGGCGTTGATGGCGTCGAGGGTGGCGGCGGACTGGGAGCCGCGGGCGACGTCGGGCTGGTTGGTGACGACGAGGAGGAGAAAGCCGCGGTCGCGGAGGCGGCGGAGGCCGGCGGCGGCGCCGTCGACGATGCGGACATCGGCGGGCGAGGCGGGGGGGTAGGGCTTCCCTTCCCTGAGGACGACTTCGTTGAGGACGCCGTCGCGGTCAAGAAAGACGGCGCGGCTGGGTGGGGGATTCAACGGACGGACTCCCATTTGGTTTCGGCGGCCTTGAGGGCGGGGTGGGAGACGAGGAGGTGCCAGACGACGGCCTGGAAGGCTTCGGCGTGGGGGGTGGTGTGGACGGGGTTGACGGTGGGGACGATGACGCAGGCGTCGGCGACTGTGGCGGTGTAGCCGCCGTCGCGGCCGACGATGCCGATGATGCTGGCGCCGGTTTCGCGGGCGAAGGAGAGGGCGCGGACAATGTTGGGGCTGACGTTTTTCTCGAGGTTGCCGCCGCCGACGGAGAGGACGAAGACACAGTCCTCGGGGCGGAGGCGGGAGCCGCGGAGCCAGTTGGCGAAGACGGAGTCCCAGCCTTCGTCGTTGGTGCGGGCGGTGAGTTCGCTGACGTTGTCGGTGGGGGAGTAGGCCTCGAGGGCGGCGATTTTGCGAAAGTCGTTGACGGCGTGGGAGGCGTTGGCGGCCGAACCGCCGACGCCGAGGAGGAAGAGGCGGCCGCCGCGGGCGCGGGTGGCGGCGAGGATTTCGACCATGCGCTCGATGGCGGCGTGGTCAAGTTGTTGGAGAATCTGAATGGACTCGGCGAGGTACTGGGCGGTAAAGGTCATGCGACACCTTGTTGGGTGGGGAAGCGTTCTGTGCCGGGGAGAGCGGCGGGGGGTCCGGTTTTGGAGAAGCGGTTGGGGGCGGGGTGGGCGGGTTGTTGGAGGATCTGGATGGACTCGGCGAGGTACTGGGCGGTGAAGGTCATGCGACACCTCGTTGGGCGAGGAACCGTTCCGTGTCGGCGATGCCGGCGGGGGTTCCGATTTCGTAGAAACGCTCGAAGACCTCGAAGGCTGCGAGCTGGTGGCGGCGGAGGGCGTCCTGGTAGACGGCGGCGAGGTCGGCGGGCTGGTCTTCGGGGAGGTCCGAGAAGAGGGAGGCGCGGAAGAGGCCGAGGCCGTAATCGATGTGGCGCATGGCGGGGGTGAGGGCCTTTTTGTCGTAGGCGAGGATGCGGCCTTCGGCAAATTCGACATTGCTGGTGTCGAAGAGGCCGTCGTTGCGGAAGACGGTCATGAGGGCGTCGCGGCCGGAGGCGAGGAAGTGCTGTTCGACGGGGGTGAAGGGGACGGTGAGGTAGGAGTCGCCGTAGAGGGTGAAGAAGCTGTCGCCGAGCAGGGGGAGGGCCTTGCGGATGGCGCCGGCGGTGCCGAGATAGGTTTCGCCGTCGTAGGAGTAGGCGACTTCGATGCCGTAGCGGGCGCCGTCGCCGAGGAAGTGCTCGATCATTTCGCCGCGGTAGGCGACGCTAAGGACGGCGCGGCGGATGCCGTTGGCGGCAAGCAGGCGCATCTGCCAATCGAGGAAGGGGCGGCCGTTGATTTCGACGAGCGACTTGGGGATTTTCTCGGTGATGGGGCGAAGGCGAGTGGCGAGGCCGCCGGCGAGGATGATGACGGGGAGCATGGCTAACTGCGCGCGACGACGGCGCTTCCTTCAAAATCGAAGCGGACGCGGACCTCGCTTAAGCCGTGCTGTTTCATGGCGCTGCGGAGGCGGGTCTTGTCCTCGGCGTAGAACATGAGAAAGCCGCCGCCGCCGGCGCCGATGAGCTTGCCGCCGATGGCGCCATTGGCGCGGCCGGTTTCGTACCATTCGTCGATGCGGGGATTGGACATGCCGGCGGAACGCTGCTTCTTGTGCTGCCAGTGGACGTGCATGATTTCGCCGAAGCGGCGGGGGTCACCGGAGGTGAAGGCCTTGCGGCTTTCGAGGCCCAGTTCCTTGATGAAGTGGAGGTTGGCGGTCATGCCTTCGTCCTTCTGGCGGCTCTTCGTATCCTGCTCCTGGAGGATGGCGGAGGCCGAGCGGGTGTAGCCGGTGAAGAACATGACGAGGTTGTCCTCGAGGTTGTAGAGCGTTTCGGCGGAGACGGAGAGGGGCTCGACGCGGACGGCGCCGTCGCGTTCAAAGTGGAGGCATTGCAGGCCGCCGAAGGCAGCGATGTGCTGGTCCTGTTTGCCGATGGGTTCGCCGAGGCGGTCGAGTTCGATGTGGCAGGCCTGTTCGGCGAGGTCCTGGCGGGTGACGACGGTTTTGTTGAGCGTATGAAGGGCGGTTAGGAGGGCGGTGGTGAAACTGCCGGAGGAGCCGAGGCCGGTGCCGGCGGGGATGTCCGACATGCTGGTCATTTCCAGGTAGGAGGCCTGGTCGCCGAGGACGAGGCGGAGGGCTTCGCGGACGATGGGGTGGCGGAGTTCGCCGACGGCGTCGACCTGCTCCATTTTGGAGTACTTGACGATGAGGCCGGGCTGGAAGGTGTTGTGGAGGGTGATGTAGACGTAACGGTCAATGGCGGCGGAGATGACGAAGCCGCCGTGTTCGAGGTAGTAAGACGGCAGATCCGTGCCTCCGCCGCCGAGGGAGATGCGCAAAGGGCTGCGGGTGATAATCAACGGCCGTGCTCCTGGTAGATGCGTTCGACGATGCGAAGGGCGGCCTGGGCATCGCGGATGCCGGGGTCGGGTTCACGCCCTTCCGAAATATCGGCAAGAAAGGCGGCGAACTCCAGATCCCAGGAGCGATCGGCGAGGGATGGGTACTCCCAGATGGTGGTTTCCGGGGGGCCCATTTCGGGGAGCATTTTGTAGAAAGCGAGGCGTTCGACGCCATAGCTGCCGCCGAGTCCGTTGATATCGATTTTGCCGTCGCGGCCGTAGATTTCGAGGGAGAAGAGATTTTTCCACTCGGTCCAGGTGGCGTGGAGCTGGGCGGTCTGGTTGGCGGGGGTGGTGAGGAGGAAGAAGGCGTTGTCCTCGACGGGCATGTTCCAGAAGTAGGTGGCGATGTGGCCCTGGACGGTGGGGAAGTCGCCGAGGAACCAGCGGGAGAGGTCGATGAGGTGGAGGCCCTGGTCGATGGCTTCGCCGCCGCCGGAGAGGTCGGGAACGGCGCGCCATTCCTGGTCGTAGCCTGGGCGGCCACCGTGGCCGTAGCGGCCGCGGAGGAAGAGCAGGGGGCCGAGGACGCCGAAATCGACGAGTTGGCGGGCCTTCTTAAGGGCGGGGTGGAAGCGGTGGTTGAAGCCGATGCGGACGCGGACGCCGGTTTGGGCTGCGGCGGCGAGGACGGGATCGAGTTCGGCGGCGCGGCGGGCGCCGGGTTTTTCGATGAGAACGTGCTTGCCGGCGGCGGCGGCGACGGCGGCGATGGGGGCGAGTTCCTTGTGAACGGTGGCGACGATGACGATGTCGACATCGGGCGCGGTGGCGGCGGCGCGCCAATCGGCGGTGGCGCGGGCGGAGGGATGGGCGGCGGCGAGTTTTTCGGCGAGGGGGAGATTCAGGTCACAGCAGACGGCGAGTTGGGCGTCGGCGAGGGCGCGGGCACGTTTCTGGCCGATGAGGCCGCAGCCGATGATGGAGACACGCATGATCAGGACACCTTTCTGGCTTGATCGGCCGAAAAGGGGAAACGCTGGAGGGTGCCTGGGGGCACGTCAGCTCCAGTTTTTGCCGCGGTCCTCGGGGATGATGCGGCGGAGGGTGTAGATATCGCCGGCGGCGAGGTCGGCGGCGTGTTCGTGGAGCGAGGTCCAAGGGTCCCAGACGGCGCTGAGGAGCCGGCCGGAGATGGATTGCGCCTGGGGGCTGGCGAGATAGACGCAAAGGCGGGCGGCGATGGCGGGATCGGCGCCGCCTTTCTCCTTCTGTTCCAAAGCCTTGCGGAACTCGGGGCCGGCGGCTTCGGGGGAGGAGCGGAGGACGGCTTCGAGCATTTCGGTGTTCATGGCGCCGGGGGCGACGCAGTGGACGCGGATGTTGGCGGAGGCGTACTCGACGGCGATGGTTTCCGAGAGGCGGACGAGGGCGGCCTTTGCGGTGGCGTAGGCGGAGAAGTTGGGGCGGGGGGAGGTGGCGCCGCCGCCGGAGAGGTTGATGATGACACCGCCGCCGGAGGCAGCCATGGAGGGGATGGCGGCGCGCATGAGTTCGGCAGGGGCGAGGAGGTTGACCTGGAGGGTTTGGGCGAAGGCGGCGGGGGAGTTGGAGGCGAAGGGGCCGATGGGGCCGACGATGGCGGCGTTGTTGACGAGGACATCGAGGCGGGGGACGAGGGAGAGGGCGGAGGCGAGGAGTTGGGCGGGGGCGGCGGGGTCAGAGAGGTCAGTGGGGAGGAGGTGGATGTGCTGGCCGGGGCGGGCGGAGGGGAGGAGAGAGTCGCGAAGGGAAGCGAGGCGGGCGGCGTCGCGGGCGGCGAGAAGGAGAGTGGAACCATTGGCCCAGAACTCGGCGGCGATGGCGGCGCCGAGGCCGCGGGAGGCGCCGGTGATGAGGATAATGGGTGACACGATCGCGCTACGGGCGTACGTCGTCCGTCCAAACGATTGTATGCTGTTTACATATAAATGGAGACGCGAGGCGCGGCGACGCCCGATATTTCGCTGATATTGCCGGCGTACAATGAGGCCGCGACGATCGTGAGTACGATCCGGGAATCGTACCGGTACTTCGAGTCGCGGGGGTTGCGGTCGCAGATCATTGTGTCGGCGGACGGCAATGATGGGACGCGGGAAAAGAGCCGGGAATTGAGCGGGGAAATACCGGATCTGGTGGTGATCGGGAGCGCGCAGCGGGCGGGAAAAGGGCGCGGGATCCGGTTGGGGGTGGAGCAGGCGACGGGGGAGATTATCGGGTTCGCGGATGCCGATAATAAAGTGCCGATTGAGGAGTTCGACAACTTTCTGCCGCTGCTGCGGGAGGGGGCGGATCTGGTGATCGGGTCGCGGGGTATCGATACGACGAAGGTGGAGAAGAAGCAGCCGCTGTACCGGCAGATCGGGTCGAAGGGGTTCTACGTGTTCGTGCAGACGGTGGTGGGGCTGCCGGGGATCACGGATTCGCAGTGCGGGTTCAAGTTTTTCCGGCGGGAGATGGCGCGGGCGGTGTTCGCCAAGCAGGAAATTGACGGGTACATGTACGACGTGGAGATCCTGGCGCTGGCGCTGCGGATGGGGGCGAGGCTGGAGCAGGTGCCGGTGCGGTGGCGGGACGATGCGGACTCGCGGCTGGACCTGGTGGCGGGGAACATACAGAACGTGAAAGACATATTCCGGATCCGACGGCGGCTGCGGGCGATTCCGCGATCCGGGGGGAAGCAATGAAGGTACTGGTGACCGGCGCGGCCGGGTTTATTGGAAGCACGCTGGTGGACCGGCTGCTTCAGGACGGGCATACGGTGGTGGGGGTGGACAACTTCTCGACCGGGCAGCCGGAGTTTCTGGCCGGGGCGGAGGGCGGGGCGTTCACGCTGCGGCGGCATGATCTGTTGGACCTGGCGGCGCTGGAGGAGTCAGCGGCGGGGGTGGAGCTGGTGGTGCATCTGGCGGCGAACGCGGATGTGCGGTTCGGGCCGGACCATCCGGACCGGGACCTGCAGCAGAATGTGATTGCGACGTGGAACGTGCTGGAGGCGATGCGGCGGAA
>CAZWDD010000141.1:7001-13391 GCA_964632345.1 uncultured Solibacteraceae bacterium
GCGGAACGGGGTGAAGCGGATTGCGTTTTCGTCGACGGGTTCGGTGTACGGGGAGTCCGCCGTGATCCCGACGCCGGAGGATGCGCCGTTTCCGGTGCAGACGTCGCTCTACGGGGCATCGAAGGTGAGCGCGGAGGGGATGATCTCGGCGTACTGCGAGAGCTTCGGGTTTACGGGGTATATCTTCCGGTTCGTGTCGATATTGGGCGAGCGGTACACGCACGGGCATGTGCTGGATTTCTATAAAGCACTGCAGGGGGATGCGACGCGGCTGCGGGTGCTGGGGAACGGGACGCAGCGGAAGAGCTACCTGTATGTGCAGGACTGCGTGGAGGCGATACTGGTGGCGCTGGAGAAGTCGCCGGACCGGGTGAACATCTACAACCTGGGGACGAACGAGTATTGCCAGGTGACGGATTCGATCGGGTGGATTACGGGGCACCTGGGGGTGACGCCGCGGCTGGATTTCACGGGCGGGGACCGGGGGTGGATCGGGGACAACCCGTTCATCTTCCTGGACACGAAGAAGATACGGGGGCTGGGGTGGGAGCCGAAGCTGACGATCCGGGAGGCGGTGATCAAGACAGTGGAGTATCTGCAGCGAAACCAGTGGGTGCTGGAGCGGCGATAGGCGTCAGTTGATGGGCAGGACGACGTTGGGCTGGATGGCGGTATTGGCCAGCTCAATGGTAATGAGGTGGTTACCGGGGGGCAGCTCGGGGACCTGGACGTTGATCTGATTGAGGCCGGCGCCGACGAGGCCGGCGAACTGGACATTGGCGCGGACGCCGCCGATGGAAACGGTGATGAAGTTCGACAGGGGGGAGACGGCGGCCGGGACAATGCCGGCGGGGATATTGGCGGCAGTGGGTCCGAAGCCGGTGCCGAAGAGGGCGATGATCTCGCCGGGCTGGGCGGGGCGGGAGCCGGGGATAACGGAGGGCATGGAGATCAACTGGCCGCGGGTATCTACGGCGGCGGGGAGGGCGCTGGCGCCGGCGGCGCCGACCTGGAAGAGGGCGGGGCCGGTGCGGTTAATGGTGACACTGGAGCGGGCGGTGGCGCCGCCGGCGTCGACTTCGACGGCAACGGGACCGTCGATGGCGATATCGGGGACCTGGACGTTTAACTGGGTGGGGCCGACGAAGTAGATGGCGGCGGGGGCGCCGTTGAAGCGGACGGCGGTGCCATCGAGGGCGGTGGGTAGGCGGTTGCCGATGATTTCGGCGCCGGTCCAGATGCGGCCGGGGGCGGGTGTGGAGGCGAGGTTTTCGCCGAAGATGGTGATCCAGGAACCGGGGGCGACGGGGCCGGTGCGGAAGCTGGCGCCGTTGGTGATGCCGGTGATGCGGGGCGGGCCGGCGACGGCGTCAAAGGCGACGAACTGGACGTTGACGGTGGCCAGCTGGGGGGAGGAGGAGGGGCTTTCGACGAGGAGGGCGGCGGAGTAGTTGCCGGCTTCGAGGAAGAAGGGATCAAAGGTGACGGTGACGGTGGCGGGGCCGCGGCCGCGCTGGGGGTTGACGGTGATCCAATCCTTGGAGATGCCGCCGATGACGGGGGTGACGCTCCAGAGGGCATCGGGGGAGGAGACGTTGATGCGGAACTCGCGGCGGAGGAAGTTCTCCGAGCCTGCTTCGGCGCGTTCGTTGAGGGAGGCAACAGAGGTGGAAAGGGTGGAGGAGGAGGTGGTGACGCCGACCATGCGGATGGAGCCGGAGACGTTGACGGCGGCGCCGTTGGCGTCGGTGCCGGCCATCTGGAAGGGGATGGTGCGGGGGAGGGTACCGACCTCCTGCCAGCAGAGGGTGGTGCGAAGGAGGCCGCTGGCGGGAAGGGAGGCGGAGCCGAAGAATTCGGCGATGCGGGTGGAGAGATCGAGATCGCCGGCGGTCCAGCGGTTCAACTGGACGGGGTAGCCGGCCGTTTCCTGGACGAGGAGTTCGTGGCGCCAGCGGCAGTTGCCGGAGGTGGTGCTTTGGGCGACGTCGCGTGGGGCGGTGGTGAGGGAAAGGACGGCGTTGGAGGGGCGGGGCAGGAAGTCGACATCGAGGGCGGTGGACCAGGGGGCGCCGTTGGCGAGTGTGACGCCGGAGACCTCAATGCGGCGGCGGCGGGGGAGCTGGGTGAGGCGGAGGCGGAGGGAGACGCCGAGGCCGCCGAAGGGGGGGAGTTGATCGGTTTCAAAGAAGGGGACGATGTCGGCGCTGCGGTCCGAGCCATCGATGACAAGGCGGGTGATGCGGGCGGCGACGCCGGCGGTTTCGTCGATGCGGAGGGTGTAGAAGAGGTTGTAGCCGTCCTCGTCGGGCGGGGTTTCGATGACGGGGTTGGGGGTGACGGAGATGACGGCGCCGGCCTGATTGAAAGAGACGGTGGCGCGGATGGTGACGATGATGGGGGCGAGGCTGCCGGAGGCAACGGTGACGGTGCCTTCAAAGACGCCCGGGGAGGTGAGAAGGGCGGGGTTGATGGAGACGGTGACGGAGCCGGGGGCGGCGGAGGTGGCCGAGCCGGAGGAGGCGGAGAGGTTGATCCAGGGGACGGATTTGGAGAGGGTGTAGGAGGCAGCGGTGGCGGCGGAGTTGCGGATATCGAGGCGCTGGGAGACGGGGGCGGGGATGCCGTCCTGGACGGTGAAGGCGAAATTGGAGGAGCTGACGGAGAGGCCGGGAGCGGGGTCGCTATTGAGGAACTGGGAGATGGCGGGGAGGGCGGCGGAGAAGCGGCCGTAGCCGCCGCGGCCCTGGATGTCGCAATAGCTGCGGCCAGGGGGCGGGACGGGGCCATAGGAGAGGACGCCGAGGACCTGGCCGTCGCGGTTGAGAAGCGGGGAGCCGGAGGAGCCCTGTTCGGTGCGGCCTTCGGTTTCGAGGATCTGCCAGTAGAACTGGGCGGGGGCTTCCTCGCCGCCGACGAAGGAGGTGCGGTCCGCCTCGCGGGTGCCGAAGGTGATGCGCTGGTAGTTGGTGGGAGGTGAGCCGGGGTGATGGATGCCGATGGTTTCGGCGCCGAGGGCGAGGGGGTCGGCATTCCAGCCGAGGTAGGTGCGCTGGCCGGGGGCGGGCTGGTCGAGGAGGAGGAGGGCGTAGTCAACGCCGCTCTTGGGGGCGGTGGCGAGGAGGCGGGCGCCGCGAGTGGAGGGGCGGGAGGAGCGGGTGGGCACCTGGCCGTTGCAGGAGGCGGTGCGGAAGTCCCAATAGACGACAACGGAGCGAGCGTGATCCTGGGTGGAGACGCAGTGGTTGGCGGTGATGAAATAGGGTTCAAAGGTGCGGCTGCGGGTGACGAGGAGGGAGCCGGAGCAGACGAAGCTGAAGCCATCCTTGACGATATCGAAGGAGCCGACGGCGGTGGCGATCTGGGAGAAATCGGAGAAGCAGTTGACGTCGCGGTGGCAGGGGGCGGTGGAGGCGGGTTCGGGGATGGCGTGGACGAGTTCCTCGATTTTGAAGGGGAGGGCGGCGGGGTTGGCGGGGAGGATCATTTCGACGATGGCGGTATCGCCTTCGATGGGGCGGGACCAGAAGTCGCCATCGTCGTGGGGGCCGCGGGCGGAGAAGGGGCCGTCGGCAGCGGAGGGGTTGGCGGCGAGGAACTCGCGGGAGGCGCCGGCGGGGTAGACCCAGAGCTTGCCCTGGCCGAGGGCGGCTTCGGTGAAGTGGAGGCGGAGGAAGGAGGCGCCGGGGGAGGAGACGGTGAACTGGATGAGGGTGGAGCCATCCTCACGGGGCGCGGTGGAGACCTGGGAGCGGAGGGGGGTGGGGAGGCGGCGGACGCGGCCGTTGGCGCGAGCGGGAAGGCCGGTGGATTCGGCATCGGAGAGCGGGGCGAGGCGATGGGCGCGGGGGGCGGCCTGCATCTGGACGAGCGGCGGGAGTTCGCGCTGCTCGGCGGGAAAGGCGGGAGAGAGGGCGGACGGGACGCCGGACTGAGCGAAAGCGGCAAGGGCGGAGAGGAGGAAGAGAGTGGCTAAAGGTCTGAGCATAATGAGGCGGCGCGCCTGCCGTGAGTGTAGCAAGGCCGGGAAGCGCGGGTACGTGTAGGATAGAGCCATGCGACGCCGAGAACTGCTGCAAGCCGCCGCGACATTGCCGCTGCCGCACCTGATTGGAGCGGAGAACCGGAAGGCCGGGACGAACGAGTGGCAGTTGACGAAGGTGTGGCCGAACCGGGGGAAAGGGTTCCGGACGGCGCTCATTGAGGGCTACTGCGGACGGCAGAGCGTGGAGGCGGGGGAGCGGCTGCCGGTGTATGTATCGACGAGCCCGGCGCGGCGGTTCACGATCGACATCTACCGGATGGGGTATTACGGCGGAGCGGGCGGGCGGCACATGACGCGGGTGGGGCCGGTGGCGGGGAAGCCGCAGGAGGATCCGCCGGTGGGGCCGAACCGGCTGCGGGAGTGCCGGTGGGAGCCGACGCTGGAGTTGCAGATCGGGGCGGACTGGCCGTCGGGGGTGTACCTGGGCAAGCTGCAGTGCGTGCCGGAGAGCGGGCACGAGCATCCGTGGCAGAGCTACATCGTATTCATTGTGCGGGACCGGCGGCGGGCGGGGCTGTTGTTTCAATGCAGCGACAATACGTGGCAGGCCTATAACCGTTGGCCGGACGACTATTCGATGTACACGGACCCGCGGCATTCGTGGGCGCCATCGGTGGCGGCGAGTTTCGACCGGCCGTATGCGAAGTACGCGCAGATATTCGATCATCCGCTGTCGGTTGGATCCGGGGAGTTCCTGCTGTGGGAGTTTCCGCTGGCGTACTGGCTGGAGATGCATGGCTACGACGTGACGTATACATCGAACTCCGACATGCTGACGCCGGAGGCGTTCACGCGGGCGCAGGTGTTTCTGAGCGTTGGTCATGACGAGTATTGGGACGTGCGGCAGTACAACGCGGCGATGGAATCGATCCGGCGGGGGGTGAACCATCTGTACCTGAGCGGGAATTCGGTGATGGGATTGACGCCGTTCCAGAACAGCGAGGACGGGCGGGAGAACCGGGTGATCAGCCGGGAGGGGGTATACGGGGGCGTGTATGGGGGGATGGAGGATTTCTTCCAATATCCGTTCCCGCAGGAGGGGCCGAAGGCGAATCTGCTGATGGGGGCGCACTCGGTGTATCCGTTCAACGGGGGCGGGGACTGGATCTGCGCGAAGCCGGGGCACTGGTTATTTGCGGGGACGGGGATGAAGAAGGGGGACCGGATAGAGGGGTTGGTGGGGTGGGAGTTTCATGGGGACCCGGCGCCGATTGCGGGGCTGGAGGTGCTGGCGGAGGGAGATGCGCTGAGCGGGGGGACGAAGCCGAGCCACTGGACGGCGACGATCTATCCGGGGCCGAAGCAGAACTTTGTGTTCAACGCGTCGACGATCTGGTGGGCGCAGGGACTGGCGAGCCCGCCGGGGCATATCCTGCCGTGGTCGCACTGGGTGCGGCCAATGGGACCTGACGCGCGGGTGCAGCGGATGACGAAGAACCTGATTGAGCGGGGGTTGGGGAGGCGGTAGGGGGTAGATCCGAACCGGGCAGCGGTGATTGAAGCGAGGGAGTGACGCATGCGCAGGTGGCGCAGCGTGGCGGGTCCTCGCGGAGCCGGGTGACGGCGATCCTGAAATTCCGTCTGTTGAGGGGGTTCGGGTACCGGTAGCGCGGATTGATCCGGAGGCGTAGGGGCTAGAGGGAAGAGGCGAGGCGTTCGCGTTCGAGGTAGGACTCGGGGCGGAGGGAGAGGCGGAGGTGGGCGGAGTCGCGGGCCCAGGGCTTGAGGGCGCCGTCGCGCTTGCGTTCGAGCGGGTGGCCGGTGGAGAGCTTGAGGGAGAAGAGATCGAAGTAGCGGCGGGGGCCGATGCCGAGGAAGGGTAGGAAGGGGATGCGGGCGTCGTCACCGCCGTCGATGGAGATGGCGTCGTCATGCAGGTGCGGGGCGCGGCTCTTGGGGTAGGGCTCGATGTAGACGACCTGGCGGATGCCGGCGGCGATGATGTGGCGGCAGCAGTTGTGGCAGGGGAACGTAGTGGAGTAGAGCGTGGCGCCGCGGGGGCTGCGGCCGGTGCGGGCGCAGGCGAGGAGGGCTTCCATTTCGGCGTGGACGGCGCGGCCGAATTCGGTGATGTCGGTGAGGCCGGTGGGCTTGAGGAGGCGGCGGGCATCGGCGAGCGAGAGATCGGTGCGGCCGAGGGCTTCGAGGACCTTGGCGATCATCTCGTTTTTGGCGAGTTCGTTGGAGTCATGACCCTTTTCGATGTCGCGGTGGGCGAGGGGATCGTGGCCGTAGAGTCCGCCGGAGGGACGGGGGACTTCGTTGTGGCCGACGGCGAGGAGGTCACCATGGGGATCGACGATGGCGGCGCCGACCTGGCGGGAGAGGTCGCCGGAGCGGAGGCT
>CAZWDD010000142.1:0-13371 GCA_964632345.1 uncultured Solibacteraceae bacterium
CGGCCGCGTCTCCGATGACGACGACCTGCCCTACCCCCCGCGCCGCGTCGCGTAAGCGGCCCAGCACGGGTCTATCTCACGAGGAGTTGTCGTATGCGTCCCTTTCTCGGGGTCAAAAATCAGACTTCCGGCTCTGGACGCCTGTCCATCCGCTCGGCCCCCGGCGCCGCACGCTCCGCCCCCACACCCGAAGTGTGCCCGCCCCCCGGAGCCAAACCCTCCGCCTGGGCCCAGGACGCCCTCGGCTTCCATCCCGGCCCCCAGCAAGCCGAGGTCCTCGACGCCGATTCCCGCTTCCTCGTCCTCTGCTGCCACCGCCAGTGGGGCAAAACCACAACCATCGCCATCAAGGCGCTGCACGCCGCTCTCTCCCAACCGGAGCAGACCATCGTCATCGTCTCGCGCACCAAGCTCCAGGCCGGCATCCTGATCGACCGCGCCACCAGCTTCATCGCCAGGCTCCGCATCCCCCCGCGGCGCGTCCTCGGCCACCAGTTCTCCCTGCGCCTCCCCAACGGCAGCCGCATCTTCGCCGTTGCCCACTCGCAGGAAACCGCCGTCGGCAACACGGCCAACGTCCTCATCGTCGACGAGGCCGCCCTCGTCCAGGACCATGTCTATTTCGCCGTCGCGCCCTTCATCGCCCGCACCGCCGGAGCCCTCTGGCTCCTGTCCACCCCGCGCCGCCAGGCCGGCTTCTTCTACAACATCTGGCACGACGAGGACCAACGCTGGCTCCGCATCTTCTCCAGCATCGAGGCCAACCCGGACAAAATCGACCCGGCCTTCCTCGACATGCAGCGCGCCGCCGACCCCATCCGCTTCCGCCAGGACTTCCTCTGTGAGTTCGTCCAGCCAGCCGACCGACTCATCGACATGGACACCCTGAAGCGCATGCTCCGCACCGACATCGACCAGTTCCAGCTCAAGTTCTAAATAGACGAACACCCCAAAGGGAACGTGGCTTCAGCCCGTCCGCAAAACGCCGCAACACCGCACACCCACAAGGGGACGTGGCTTCAGCCCGTCCCCAAAACGCCGGAAACCCCAAACCCGGCCCCGCTCTTTGAAAACCGAATATCCCCAGAAATGGGGGAGGCCCAGACACACCTCCCCCATTCGATCCTCAGCGGATCGAGACCGTCACGCCTTCCGGACTCGGCGCCGGGCCCACCCGGATCACCACCGGCACCGCCGCCCCGCGCGGCACATCCGCCGGCAGCCGCACGTTCACCTGCATCAGCCCCGAAACCTGCCCCGGCGCCGACCCCGTATACAGCACCTCCGCCGGCATCCCGCCCACGATCGCCTCCACCGGCAGCACCGGCCTCCGCAGGTCCGTCACGATGATCCGTCCGTCCTGCCCGCCCGGCTCCGTCTGCCCCTCGCCCGTCGCGTACAGCACCAGCACGCTCCCCGCCGCCGCCGCATTGTCCGCGCCGTTCACCGTTCCGTCTTCGTTCAACGCCGCCGCCGGCCCCCGCCCGGTCCCGGACAGCGTGAACAGCCCCGGCGCCGCGTCCGGCGATACCCGCAGCTCGATCGCCTCGGATCGCCCCGTCACGTTCTCCACCGTCACCCGCGTGCTGAACCTGCCAGCCACCGCATACGGCGTCACCACGTTGATCTGCCGGTCGCTGATATACAGAATCGGCGCCGCCACCCCGTCAAACAGCACGCGGTAGCCGTCATAGGACGTCTCAAACGCCCCGCCCGTCGTAATCCGCCCGCTCGCCCCGCCCGCCGGTCCCAGCGCGCGGCCCTTCACCGCCAGGATCATCCCCGGCGCGATAGCGCTCAACTCTCCCGTCGCGCCGTGCAGCGCCGTCTCCACCACCGGCCCCGCCGGCGCCGTCACCGTCAGCGTCACCTGCGCCGTCCGCACGTCCGGGCCCTCCGTCCCTCGCACCGTCACCGACCCGCGGTACGTCCCCGGCGCCAGTCCCACAGGCAATACCGTCACCGTCAGCACCGCCGGCGTCGTCGAACCGCTCGCCTCCACGCGCAGCCAGTTCCCTCCCTGCACCTCGTACGTGAAGCCCGTCGACGAGCCCGTCGTGTTCACCGCCACCGTCTGCGCCGACGGCGCCGCCATCCCCGGCGTGTACTGGAACGTCAGGTTCGTCGGCGTCAGAATCGGCGCCGTCGATGCCGTCACGTTCAGCGTCACCGGTATGTTCGTCGTCGCCCCGCCTCCCGTCAGCGTCACCAGCCCCGTGTACGTCCCCGGCGTCAGGTTCGCCGCGCTCACCGTCACATTCACATTCCCGCCCGTCGTCCCGCCCGTCGGGCTCACCGCCAGCCAGAACTGGTTCGATACCGCCGTGAACGACAACCCGCCCGTCCCGCCGATCTGCACAGCCTGCGTCGCCGTCCCCGTCGCATTCGCCGCCAGCGTGAACGCCAGGCTCCCCGGCGTCGCCGTCAGCGTCGTCGCCGATAGCGTCATCGTCACCGGCACCGTCAACTGCGTCGCGTCCGTCAGGTTGGAGATCTGCACAATCCCGCTATACGTCCCCGCCTGCCCCACCGCCTGCGGAATCACGCTCACCGTCAGCGTCGCCGGCGTCGTCCCCGTGTTCGGCGTCACCTGCAGCCAGTTCCCTCCCGATGCCGCCGCCGAGGCCACAAAGTTCTTCGTCGATGCCGCCTGCAGCGTCAACGCCTGCGTCGACGACGGACTCCCCACCTGCGCCTGGAACTCCAGCAGCCCCGGCGTCGCCGTAATCGCGTTCAGGCTCGACGCTCCCACCACCAGCGTCACCGGGATGTTCACCGTGTTGAATCCCGCCACCACCGACACCGATCCCGTGTACGTCCCGCTCGGCAGCCCCCCCGGCGCCACCGAGATCGTCAACACATTCGCCCCGCTCGTCTCCCCCGTCTGCGGACTCGCCAGCAGCCATCCGCTCGAGTTCGCCGCCACCGTGAACCCCAGCGGCAACCCCGTCGACGCAATCGTCGTCTGCTGCGCCGCGGGCGTCCCCGCACCCGGCACGAACGAAAACACCAGCGACGCCGGATTCGCGCTCAGCAGCGCGTTCCCGCTCACCGTCAGCGTCACCGTCACCACCTGGCTCAGCCCGTTCGACGCATTCACATTCACCGTCCCGTTGTAGAATCCCGGCGTCAGCCCGCTCGGGTCCACCTGCATCGTCAGACTCTGGTTGCTCGACCCCGTTACCGACTGCGCCGGCACCGGCGCCAGATTCGTCGTCAGCCGCAGCCACGACGCCGAAGACGTCGCCACATACGTCACAATCCCGTCAAAGTTGCTCACAAACGCCGTCTGCGCCGCCGGATTCGCCGTCCCCAACTGGTACACGAAGTTCACCGAATTCGGCGTCACCGTGAACCCTCCCGTCCCGCCCGTCGGCGTCACCGTGAACGACACCGGGATCGCCACCCCGGCCGACCCGTCCGACGGCGATACCGCCACCGTCCCGTTATACGTCCCCGGCGCCAGCCCCGCCGGATTCGCCGTGATCGTCAACGTCGATGGCGCCGTCAACTCCCCCGCCAGATACGACAACCAGCTCCCCCCGCTCGTCGTCGCCACAAACACCTGGAACGGCACCTGCCCCACGCTCGTCAACGCCACCTGCGTCTGCACCGTCTGGGCCCCGCTCGCCACCAGCGCAACGCTCGTCGGGTTCGCCGTGATTAACCCTGTCCCCGGCCCCGTGCTCGCCACCGATAACGTCACCGTGATCAATGCCGATTGCGTCGCCGACGCCACCACCAGCACCTGCCCCTGATACACCCCCGCCGCCAGCCCCGCCGGGTTCGCCGTCACCGTCATGTTCGCCGGTGTCGTCGCCCCGCTCAACGTCGCCGTCAACCACCCCTCCGCCGCCGTCAGATACCGCGTGCTCACCGTTAATGGCAGCGCCGCTCCCGTCGACGTCACCCCCACCACCTGCGACTGCGGCAGCCCCGTCCCCGCCACCGCCGAAAAGTTCAGCGTGTTCGTGCTCAGGCCAAGATTGCCCACCTGTCCAAAGACGGTAAGCCCCGCGGCCATCGCCGCAAGCGTTAGTAGACGGTTCATGAGAATACTCCCTCTTTCTTAGGACTCTCTGGGCAACTCGCACGTTTCGCCGGATATCAGCTCATGCCGGTGGCGCGCCACCCATCCATACGCGAGATTGCCCGCCGGATTCGATACCGGCAACAAAAACAGCAGCGCCGCCGCCACCACCGCCCGCCGCGCCCCAGCCCCCGGCGCCAGCGCCACCGCCGCCACCAGCGTCATGTAAAAAAGCGGTAAATGCAGCGCCATCCGCCGGAATGCGCTGTACCCCGCCAGCAGCCACCCCGGCCCGGCCGCGTACATCGCCGCCTTCAGCTCCGCCACCGTCAACCCGTACCGCTCCCCGATCCCCGACTGCAGCGGCCGCCAGTCGAAAATGCCATCAAAGTCCAGCCGCTCCACGACCTCCTTCGTCCGCCGGCACAGCCCGCACGTCCCGTCCCAGATCACCGTCACCCGCTCTTCCGGCCAAGGCGCGAACGCCAGCAGCGCCGCCTGCATGCTGTAGAAGAACAGGTTGAACGGGTCGCCCGTGAACAGCAGCAACCCCGCTTGGAACACCCCGCTCCCGTAGATCACCCAGACATGAAAACGCGGCAGCAGAATCAGCCCCACCAGCGCCAGCTCCGCCACAATCGTGTACCAGCAGAACAGCTTCCCCGCCACCAGCGGCGGCAGTTGCCCGCTCAGCCAGATATAGGCCGGATTCCCCAGCCGCTCTGACGCCCAATGCTCGAAGAACTGCCCCGTCTGCCAGTCCGGGTCCAGTGCCTTGTTCAGCCCCGCCCCGAAATACACCAGCGCCAGTTGCCACTGCAGCAGCCGCGGCGGCCCGCTCGCGTTGGACAGCGCCGAGAGCACCAGCAGCAGCCCCGCAAACGTCTTGTTGTTCCCGTAATAGGCTCGCGAGCTCAGCACCGCCAGCAGCAGCGCGCTCCCCGCCACCGCCGCGAACAGCCTCGTCCGCCGCGTGAACAGCATCCCCAGCGACCCGCCCACCACCATCGCCCGCAACAGCCACTGGAACGCCTCCCCCGGCACAGCGTCGAACACCGGCACAAACGGCAGGAACGGCGTCTGGATCTGCACCTGATGATTCGTCAGCAGCAGCGCCAGCGCCACCAGCCGGCACAGCAGCACCACCTGCGGCGGCAGCCCGCAGCCGTTCAGCCGCAGCGGATTCCCGATCACCGCGGATAGCGCCATTCGCGCTCCTCCCCGCCGTTCACCCGGTAGCGCACCACCACCCGCGACCGGCCTTCCTTCTCGATCTTCTGCTCGGCCCGCGTGATCAGGTCGAACAGATGGTAAGCCGACCGGTTGTCCACCCCCTCAGCCGGCCGCCGGTACCGCCACCGGATCTGCTCCTCCGTCAGCCCTTCGTCGCCGATCGCCACGTCGATCTTGTACCGCGTCTGCTGGTCGAACGGCGCCCAGCAGAAGTAGCGGTCCTCCACAAACCGCGCCCGCACAATCGCCCCCGCCTGCAACAGCAGCAGCCCCGCGCCGAGCGCAATCCGCCAGTTCATCGCCTCAATTATTCCCCAACGGCAGCTGGAATGCAGGCCCCGGCAGCTTCTCAGGCGTCAGGAAGAACAGGGACTTGATCGCCGTCGGCCCGCACGAAACGTCCGACGGCGACTTCGGCAGGTAGACGCACAACGGCGTGATCGTGCGCAGGTCCGCCGCCTTCGTGCCCGGCGGCAGCTCCACCGTCGACCGCACCCAGCCCGCCCGCTCGATCGCGTCCCGCGGCCGCCCCTTGTGCGAGTAGTAGTAGCGCCCGTCGGCATGCAGCACTGCGAAGGCGATCGCCGCCCTCCCCGGCTGCACGTTGGCCTCGATGTAGAGGTAGTTCCGCGGGTCGGAGATGTCCTCGCCCCGCTCCACGCCGTACGGCCGCAGCTTCCCTTCCCGCACCAGTTCGGACGTCATCACCAGCCACGTCATCGGGTTGGCGTCCATCACCGCTTCCCGCGAGGCCTGCGACAGGTCGGCCAGCACCGGCGCCGGCTGGTAGCGCACCGCGCTCGGCCCCTCGCCCGCCACCATGTTGTTGTCCGTCACCGGCATCAGCATCGGGTGCTTGCCCCAGTAGGGGCCGGTGAACTCCAGGTCCTTGTGGTCACGCCCCTGCACGATGGCCTTCTCCACCGACCCGTCCGGCCGCAGATAGGCGCGGTAGACATACTCGATATCGGTGGTCCGGCCCCATCGCGCCATCAGCGACCGCGTCGACGTCCCGCCGTCTTCGTTCGAGAAGATCACCGAGAACTGCAGCACCGGCCGCCCGTTCTCCGTCAGCCGCTCGGCGTAAGTGAGCAGCGGGATGTCGGTGAAGCGGCCAACGGCGTTCTTCCGCTCAAACAGCACCGGGGCATACGCCGCGTAGTCCGGCGCCACTTCCACGTCGATGCGGTTCACCACAACACCGCGGCCCTTCACCGTCACCTTCGGCGGCGCCGCCGCCTCGCCCACGAAGACCCGGTACAGGTGCGGCCGTGCCCCGGCGTAGAGCATCACCTGCTGTTGCACCTTCCCGTCCACCTCCACATCGGCCACGACCGACTCCCGGCCCTTGGCCTCCCAGTCGGTTCCCGGCGCCGCCAGATGCAGATTGGCCACGTACTCCGCCCCAGGCAACCCGAACAGCCCGGCCATCAGCAGCAGCGCCAGCCGCGCCACATGCGCCAGCAGCGCCTTGGAACGGACGGGCTTCTCCAACACCTGTTCCACATTGGCCGGCAGGCTGCCAAGGTCCTGCTTCCAGCCGGTAAGTACGACACACTTCATGGCGGGGTTTCGCTCCTTGAGTTGTTCCAGTAGGCCGAGGCCGTCGGCCGCGGCGGGGATGCGCAGATCGACAACGGCCACGCGGGCCGCCGGCTGCGCCAGCGCCTGCTCCACGCCAGCGGCGGAATACACGGTATGGCCGGCCTGCTCCAGAATCATGCGGCGCAGCTCCAGCTGGTCCGGATCATCCTCGACGAGCAGCACGGTAGCCATTACTCGAACTGAATCTGCGCGATCACCAGTTGCGGCATCGCCTGGTTCCAGCTCTCCGGCATGTTGTCGAAGGGCATGCGGAAGGGCTTGGTTTCGCCGGGCGACAGGCCGCCGGTCTTCTGGCGGACAATGGGCACCCGCTCGCGCAGGACCACCTGGCCGTAGG
The DNA here is from genome assembly GCA_964632345.1 of uncultured Solibacteraceae bacterium. Lineage (GTDB taxonomy): Bacteria > Acidobacteriota > Terriglobia > Bryobacterales > Bryobacteraceae. The sequence goes on from CAZWDD010000142.1 coordinate 7,206, forward strand.
GGTCGTAGAAGACGCAGTTCAGCTCCACCAGCTTCAGCTTGCGGTCGCCGCTGTTGGTGATGTTGCCGACGATTTCGATGAGGGACTTGGCCATGGCCGAGTCGGTGGCCTTGAGTTCGGTGCCGCCGAGTTGGAGCTTGCCCTCGCGGACATAGAGCCGCGCCTCCTGCGTCAGGACGGGCGTCTGCACGGCCATGTCGCGCGGCTGCGACAGGTACCAGGCCGCGCCGCCGCCGGTCGCCGCCACCAGCGCGATGGCGATGGCGAGGCCCATGGGAAACTCCTTCTTCTTCGCTTTGGTGGTTCCGGTGATCATTTGCCGCTGATGGTCATCTCGCCGATGGCGATGGTGGGAGCACAGGTGGAGCCGCGGAACTCCAGGTCACTGCCGATGTGGACGATGTTCCGGAGCATGGCGGAGAGATTCCCTGCAATGGTAATCTCCGCCACAGGATATCCAAGCTTACCGTTCTCAATCCAGAGGCCGGCCGCGCCACGCGAGTAGTCGCCGGTGACGGTGTTGACGCCGAAGCCGATTAGCTCGGTGACATACAGCCCCGTGCCGACGGCGGCGAAGATCTCCTCCGGCGTCTTGTCTCCGGCTTCCAGATACAGCGTCCCGTGGCCGATGCCGGCCGCGCCGGTCAGGCCGCGGGCGCCGTTCCCGGTGGTCCGGGCACCCAGCTTGCGCGCCGAGTAGGAGTTGAACAGGTAGGTCTTCAGGACGCCGTTCTCGATGATGACCGTGCGCCGGGTGGGCACGCCTTCATCGTCGAACGGCGAGGTGCCGAAGCGGCCGGGCAGCGTGCCGTCGTCGATGAGCGTCACCGCCGGGGCGGCGATCTCCTGGCCGATCTTGTCGAGCAGGAAGGAGGACTTGCGGTAGATGGATTCGCCGCTGACGGCCTCGAAGATGTGGCCGAGGATCGACTTGGCCACGCGGGGTTCAAACACGACGGTCGTCTTGCAGGTATCGATCTTGCGGGCGCCGAGGCGGCGGAGCGCCCGTTCGGCGGCCTTGCGGCCCACCTCCTCGGGAGCTTCCAGCCCGGCCCACGAGCGCGAGATGGAGTGCCAGTAGTCGCGCTCCATCTGTTCCCCCTGTTTGGCGACCGGGGTGACGCTGAGCGAGGCCGTGGTGCTGGAGTAGCCGCCCACGAAGCCGCGCGAGTTGGCGAAGATGCGGGAGCCGGAGTAGGTCTCGCAACTGGCGCCCTCGGAGTTGGCGATGCGCTCGTCGGCGTCCAGGGCCGCTTTTTCGGCGCGCTTGGCGGCGTCGATGCGGGCGGCGGCTTCCACAAGGGGAACGTCGGAGGCGAAGAGCTGGAGGTCGCCTTCTATCTGGCCGAGTTCCTCCTTGTCCGGCAGGCCGGCGAAGGGGTCCTCCTCGGTGATGCGGGCAATGGCGATGGCGGCGTCCACCATGCGGGAGATGCCGTCGCCGGTGAGGTCGGAGGTATAGGACGAGCCCTGGCGCTGGCCGAGCAGGACGCGCAGCCCGGCGGCGCGGGAGCCGGCCTCCTTCAGTGTCTCCACTTCGCCGAGGCGGACGGTGGCGGAGAACTCATCGCCCTCGGCGATGGTGCATTCGGCATCGGTGGCGCCGCGCTCGAGCGCAAGGCGGACGGCGCGGGCGGCCGCTTCCTTCAGAATGGCCTCGCTCATCGGGTGCCTCCCACGGTCATGTGGTCAATCTTGATGGTCGGCATGCCGACGCCAACGGGGACCGACTGGCCCTCCTTGCCGCAGACGCCGACGCCGAGGTCGAGCTTCAGGTCGTTGCCGACCATGGAGACGTACTTGAGCGCCTCCGGGCCGTTGCCGATGAGCGTGGCGCCGCGGACGGGGGCCGTGATCTTGCCGTCCTCGATGAGGAACGACTCCGAGGCGGAGAAGACAAAGTTGCCGGAGGTGATATCGACCTGGCCGCCGCCGAAGTTGGTGCAGTAGAGGCCCTTTTTCACGGAGCGGATGATCTCCTCAGGGGCGCTTTCGCCGGCGAGCATGAAGGTATTGGTCATGCGCGGCATGGGGTAGTGCTGGTAGCTTTCGCGGCGGCCGCTGCCGGTGGAGGCGCCGCCGGTGAGGCGCGCCGAGAGCTTGTCGGTGAGGTAGCCGCGGAGGACGCCGTTTTCGATGAGGACGTTCTGCTGGGTGGTCTCGCCCTCGTCGTCGACGTTGAGGGAGCCGCGGCGGTGCGCGATGGTTCCATCGTCGACAACCGTGCACAGGGGGCTGGCCACCTGCTGGCCGACACGGCCGGAGAAGGCGGAGACTCCCTTGCGGTTGAAGTCGGCTTCGAGGCCATGGCCGACGGCTTCGTGGAGGAGGATGCCGGGCCAGCCGGGGCCGAGGACGACGGTCATCTCGCCGGCGGGCGCCTCGACGGCGTGGAGCTGGACGATGGCCTGGCGGGCGGCGTCGGTGGCGAAGGCCTCCGGGGAGTGGTCGCCGGTGAAGAAGTCGAGCCCGACGCGGCCGCCGCCGCCGGCGTAGCCGCGCTGCGGGGTGCCGTCGCCTTCGCGGGCGAGGGCGGCGACGTTGAGGCGGGCCATGGGCTGGACGTCGGTGGAGAGGCGTCCGTCGCTGGTGGCGACGAGCACGTGGCGGACCGAGTCGGCGTAGACGGCCTGGACCTGGAAGATGCGGGAGTCGTGGGCGCGGGCGGCGGCATCGGCGCGCTTGACGAGGCGGACGCGCTCTTCGAGCGGCGTATCGCCGGCCAGGACGGGCACCGGGTAGAGGTCGCGCTTCTCGGCCGTGGTGAGGCCGGCGGTCAGCTCTCTGGCCGGGCCGGAGGCGATGCAGGCGGCCGTGCGGGCGGCTTTGAGGATACGCTCCGGCGAGAGGTCGTCGGAGTAGGCGTAACCGGTCCTCTCCCCGGCGAGGACGCGGATGCCGACGCCGAGGGTGACGCCCTGGGTAGCGGACTTGACCAGCGACTCATCGAGGCTGATGCTGCTGGTCGCCAGGTACTCGAAGTAGAGGTCGGCGTAGTCGCCGCCGTGGGAGAGCGCCTCGCCGAGGTACCGTTCGAGGTCGCGCTCCGTGAGGCCAAACTTCTGGCCGAAGAGGGTGGAGTGTAGGCTCACCCTTCCAGTGTAAGAGGAATCGTCACGCTTCGAGGGCGTTGACGTGAGCGGCGACCAGAACTTCGAGTTCGCCGAGATGGATATTGAGGCGTTCGCGATGCTGCGCCGGGAGAGAGGCGACGAACTCGGCAATCGGATCGGGGGGCGGGGGGCCGTCGTTCTGCTCCAGGGCGCCGAAGCCGATGAAGTCCGCTATTCTACATGAGTAGTGAACCAAGCCGCCGACCCCTTCGGTGTTGACCGGTGGAGCACCATGATGGGCACGGATGGCGGCGGTGATGAACTCGGGGAGTCCCCAGCTCTTGGCCAGCCATTCGCCGGCCATGGCGTGATCCATCCCGTAAGCAGCCTCCTCCACCTGGCACAGCGGCAGCTTCTCCTGCACGGCCCGATCGAGGACCTGCAGATAGGTGGCCGGGTCCAGGGCGATGAGTCCGAGGCGGCCGACGTCATGGAGAATGGCGGCGGTATAGGCTTCGCCGCTATCCTGGCGGGCCCAATCGGCGATTTCCGAGGCCAGTACAGCAGTGGCGAGGTTGTGGCGCCAGCAGCGTTTGAGGGCGGGGATCTGCAGCGCGTTGCCGAGGAAACTGCGAAGTGCGATCGTGCAGGCGAGGCCCTTCACCTTCTCAGTACCGAGGACGGCGAGGGCCTGGAGGATGTTGCGGACTTCGTTGCGGGAACCGAACATCGCTGAGTTTGACATTCGTAGAATTTCGCCGGTCAGAGCGGCGTCCGACACGATGAGGTTGCTGATTTCTTTGAGACTGCTGTCCGGCTTGCCCATCATGCTCAATAGGCGGGCCGAAACGGTGGGAAGTGCGGGTAGCCGACGGAGCAGGGATTCAGCGGAGGCAGCCGGGTCAACCGCCCCACGCATCCCTGACGGATTTGAAATCGTCGTCATGCTCCCCTTTTCGGCAGGCAGGGGGGGAGTATGAGGGATATCCCGAAAGACTGGAGGATTAAACGAGGAGGGCGGTGATGGCGGCGCGGAGGTCGGCCGGGGCGGGGATGGCGGCGGGGGTGGCTTCGAGGATGAGGGTACTGCCGCCGAGGATGGCGGTGGAGGCGCCTTCGCGGAGCAGGATCTGGTCCACCTCCTTTTGGAGGGGTTCGCGGAGGGGATCGAGGGAGGCAACGGCCTCGATGATGGCCTTGAGCCAGAGGGCGAGGGCGTCATCGGCGCCCGGGAAGGCGTCGGGACGGACGGCGAGGCTGAGGGGGTAGCCGGCGGCCTGGCGAAGGGCGTCGCGGAGGGCGGAGCCGACGCGGTCGGTTTCGGTGCGGGGGGCGGGAATACGGAGGGAGATGCCCTGGATGGCGGCGGCGCGGAGGAAGTGGACATCGTCGTCGGTGAAGCCGTTGCCGCCGCGGCAGACGAGGACGCCGGAGTCGCGGGACCAGGAGACGAGGCGGACGGCGGTGAGGGTCTGGTGGGGGAGCCAGAGGGTAGCGACGGCGCTGGCGGGAGCGGCTTCGTCGAGGAGGTCTTCGAGGGGAGCGGCGACAGGTTCCAAGCCTCGATGGTATTACGATCAGACATGCGAATTGAGAGCGTCGATCTGTTCTATCTGTCCATGCCGGAGGTGCTGGACATCGGGGACGGGAGCCAGGATGCACTGCTGGTGCGGGTGCGGGCGGGCGAGTGGACAGGGTGGGGGGAGTGCGAGGCGGCGCCGCTGCCTTCGATTGCGAGCTTCGTCTGCCCGATGAGCCATAGCGCGTGCAAGCCGGTGGGGGCGTCCGTGGTCGGGCAGCGCGTGGAGACGGCGGCCGACATCCGGCGGATCGGGGACCTGGTGCGGGCGGAGAGTCTGGACCTGCTGCAGGCCGACCACACGCTGTCGGGGATCGATATGGCGCTGTGGGACCTGCTGGGGAAGAAGACCGGAGAGCCGGTATACCGGCTGCTGGGGTATGAGCACGCGTACGCGAAGCTGCCGTATGCGTCGATGCTGTTCGGAGATACGGCGGAGGAGACATTCGAGAAGGCGCGGGGAGTGCGGCTGCGGGCGGCGAAGTTCGGGTGGGGCCCGATCGGGAAGGGGACGGCGGAGGAGGACGCGGCGCATTTTCGCGCGGCGCGGGAGGGGCTGGGGCCGGACCGGCGGTTGCTGGTGGACATCGGGACGGTGTGGGGCGAGGACGTGGAGCGGGCGGCGCAGGCGCTGCCGGCGCTGGAGGAGTGCGGGGCGGTGTGGTTGGAGGAGCCGTTCGTGAGCGGGGCGCTGGAGGCCTACGCGGCGCTGGCGCGGCGGGCCCGGACGGTGAAGATGGCGGCGGGCGAGGGAAGCCACAACCTATACATGGCGCGGCACCTGGTGGACCACGCGGGGCTGGGGTATCTGCAGATCGACGCGGGGCGGATCGGGGGCATCTCGGTGGCGAAGGAGGCGGCGGACTATGCGGCGCGGCGGGGAGTGACGTACGTGAACCATACGTTCACGTCTCACCTGGCGCTGGCCGCGTCCCTGGCGCCGTTTGCGGGGTTGGCCGGAGACGAGATCTGCGAGTATCCGGTGGAGCCGAAGGCGCTGGCGCTGGCGGTGACGGCAAACCATCTGACACCGGACGCGGAGGGACTGCTGCGGGTGCCGGAGGGGCCGGGGCTGGGGATGACGGTGGACACGGCGGGGCTGCGGCCGTATCTGGTGGACTGCGAGATACGGGCCGGCGGGAAGGTGTTGTACCGGACGCCGGAAATTGGAGAATAGACGCATGCGAACGTTGGGACTGCTGATGCTGGCGATGGGCGTGGAAGCGGCGCCGGACTACCATGGCGAGGTGCGGGCGGTGCTGGAGAGGCGCTGCGTGGAGTGCCACCGGGCGGGCGAGATCGGCCCGATGCCGTTGACAAGCTATGGGGAGGCGCGGCCGTGGGCGCGGGCGATCCGGGAGTCGGTGGCGCGGGGCGCGATGCCGCCGTGGCATGCCGACCCGGCGCGTTCGGCGCGGTTCCACATTGACCGTTCGCTGACGGCGGCGGAACGGCAGCTGCTGCTGGACTGGGCGGCGGCCGGCGCGCCCGAGGGGAAGCCGGCCGGCACACCGGGAGCGGCGGCGGCGCGGGG
>CAZWDD010000143.1:0-13290 GCA_964632345.1 uncultured Solibacteraceae bacterium
GGCCGACATCGACCACGGCTGGACCCGCCCCCGCCCCGAAGAGGCCTTCGCCGACGGGTATCAGGCCGAAATGCGCCACTTCGTCGAATGCATCCGCCACGGCACACCCGCCCGCGAGGACTACGAGGACGGCTTCATCGTCAACTGCATACTCGACGCCGGCTACCAGTCCATGCGCGAACGCCGCTGGGTTGACGTGGCTATTTGAGCCGCAACCCCACGCTCGCTTCGGTCTCTTCCCACGCCAGCACCAGTTTGTCCGCCGAGAGCGTCATCCGGTAGGACTCCACCGGCGCCACCTTCCCCAGTTTCATCTTCACCCGGCCCAGGTCCATATCTTCCTTGTAGCTCAGGCCCCACTGTCCCGTCTGCTTGTTCACGATCAGCGTCCACGCATCCGCCTCCGGGATCACGAACAGCGTGTAGTCCCCCGCCGGCACCGTCAGGTTCCCCAGCACGATATCGGCGTCCGTGTGCAGCGCCGTCGCTTCATTCGCCCCGGCCCGCCACACCTTCCCATACGGCACCAACTCGCCGAAGATCTTCCGGCCCCGCATCGAAGGCGAGGAATACTTGATCGACACTGTCTTGCCGCCCAGGGAAACCGAAGTCTCCACCGGCGGGCTGGCCCGTTGCTTCTTCTGGCCCTGTGCGGGCAAAATCATCGTGGCGAGGAGCAGTAGCGTGAGTGTGCGCATGGCTCCCCTATTATGCCGCTTCTTACCCCAGCAGTTTTTCCAGCTTTGAGCCCGGCACCACGATCGTCTCGCTCCGCTCCGGCCCAAGCGACACGCACCCCACTTCCACGCCCGTCTTGTCCTGCAGGAAGTCCAGGTACTTTCGTGCCGCGCCCGGCAATGCGTCAAGCGACGTCATCCCTCGCGTCGACGAATGCCACCCCGCCAGCGTCTCATACACCGGTTCAATCGATTCCATCTCCCGGTTTGTGGCCGGCATCTCGTCCGTCAACCGCCCGTTCACGCGATACCCCACGCACACCGGAATCGTTTCCAATTCGTCCAGCACGTCCAGTTTCGTAATGATCAGGCTGTCGAATCCGTTTACCGCCGTCGTGTACTTCAACAACGGCACGTCGAACCAGCCGCAACGCCGCGGCCGCCCCGTCACGGCGCCGAACTCCTTGCCCGCCGCCCGGATCCGCTCCCCCATCTCCGTATGGTCTTCCGTCGGGAACGGCCCGCCGCCCACGCGCGTGATGTACGCCTTCGATACCCCGATCACGCCATCAATCCGCGTCGGCGGTACGCCCGCCCCCGTACACGCCCCGCCCGCCGCCGCGCTCGACGACGTCACAAACGGATACGTCCCATGGTCGATGTCCAGCATCGTTCCCTGCGCGCCTTCAAACAGCACAGGCTTGCTCGCGTTCATCGCGTCCCGCAGCAGCAGCGACGTGTCCCGCACCATCGGCCGGATCTTCTCGGCAAACCCCTCGTACTGCGTCCGCAGCGCGTCCACGTCCAGGTCCCACGGAATCCCGAAGGCATCGGCGATCGTCTTCTTGTCTTCCACCATCACCTGGAACTGCGCCCGGAAATTTTCCGTGTCGATCAGGTCCGCCACCCGGATGCCCCGCCGGCTGATCTTGTCCTCGTAGCAAGGCCCGATCCCGCGCGACGTCGTCCCGATCGCCGTCCGGTCCTTCCGTGCCTCGCTCATCTTCTCCACCACCCGGTGCATCGGGAAGATGATGTGCGCCCGGTTCGATATCGCCAACTGCTCGGCCACCGGAATCCCGACTTTCTCCAACGTCCCGATCTCTTCCAGCAGCGCCGCCGGGTCGATCACCACGCCGTTGCCGATTACCGCCTGCACGCCCGGCCGCAGAATGCCGCTCGGAATCAGCTTCAGCACGTACTTCTGCGCGCCGATATACACCGTGTGGCCCGCGTTGTGCCCTCCCTGATAACGGACGACGTAGTCGAATTTCTCCGAAAAGAGATCGACCATCTTGCCTTTGCCTTCATCGCCCCATTGGGCGCCCAAAACGATAAGGTTACTCATGAACTGACCAAACTTCCTATTTTAGCGCGTCAGACGGTCCAGTGTAGCCACCGCCCCGTCCAGCCACCCGCTGCTCCAATGATGCTGCCGCCGGGTTGCATTGTCATATTCGTGCGGAATTCCCAACGCCTCCATCCGCTCATGCGCTCCGGTCACCTGCGCCTCGAATCCCCCATACCCGCTGATCGCAATGCGCGCCCGCCGGCCCCGCAAATCCGCCGCCCGCTTCTCCAGCAGCGCCGGAATGTAGTACCCCGCAAAGTTCTCCGCCGTTCCATAGATAGGTCCCGACCCATACCTCCCCGGCGCCTCCAGCAACAGCGGCGCATCCCAGGCCGCCGCCGCCGCAAACCGCTCCGGATGCCGCAGCAGCAGTGTCATCGCCCCGTTCCCGCTCTTGCTGAACCCCACCAGCAACACCCGCCCGCTCAGCCGCGGCAGAATGTCCTCCAGCAGATACCGCTCCTGCGCCAGTTTCCCGTTCTCCGGGTGGTCCGCGTACCACGGCAGGTCGGAAAACGATGGCGCCGCAACGTTCATCCCGTACCGGTTCGCCACGTCCAGCCGCAGCGCCTCGTAAAACCCGTCGCCCCACTGCCCGCTGATGTCCGCCGTCACCGGCAGCACCAGCAGCGTCCGCTCCGCCGCAACCTTCGGCCGCACCGTCCGCAGATAGTTCGCCGTCCGCTGATGGCGCGACGCCACCTCGTCCACCTCATACGCCACCGGCGCCGCCGCCAGCCCCATTTCCAGGAATCCACGTCTGGTCATCACCGAAACCTCGATGGTATCCTTGTTTTCAATGCAGTTGTGCGACGTTTATCAGGGGCTTGGCGACCAGGCGTTCCGGGATCTGCTGAAGGCGATCTCGCTGGGCAAGCTTCGTACTTTCCAACTTTATGAACGCTTGAAGGTCCGGCTCCGTCTCAACAAGCTCAATATGGAGTCCATGGCCAAATCCGCCCCGCGGCAATGGGAGCGCATCGTCATGGAAAAAGACGATGCCTTCGCCATGGAGCTATCCCAGGCCATCCTCGTCTGCCACATGGACCTCATCATCGATGTCCTCGACCATCTGGGTATCCCCCATACCGAGGGCTTCTTTGAGAAGGATGCCGACGTCTCCTCGTTTCTTACCGGAGACTGGCAGCAGCGCGCCTGGGATGCCTTCCTCGATAAGCACCCCCGCGCCGTCCTCGCCTTCTACCTGAACCATCTCTCCCTTGAGATGACCAAGGACCCCGTTCTCTTCAACCCCCTGGCCTCGGCGGCAAAATGACGCCCGCCCAGCAGTTGCACGAGGCGATCCGCGTCGGTGACGAGCAGCGCGTCAAGGATCTCCTCGACGCCGACCCCGCACTCGTTCACGGCGGCGGCGCCAACGGCATGGCCCCGCTCCTGCTGGCCGTCTATACCAACCGCCCCCTCATGGCACGCCTCCTCCTCGAACGTGGCGCCGAACTCGACGTCTACGCCGCCGCCGCCATGGGTGAGACCGAAGCCTGCAAACGCTTTGTCCAGGCCGATGATGTCGTCCTGGAAATGGCCAGCGCCGACGGTTGGACCCCTCTCCACCTCGCCTGCTTCTTCGGTCACCCGCGCACCGTCGAAATGCTGCTCGAACTCGGCGCCGACCCCAAGGTCCGTTCCGCCAACGCGATGCACAACACCCCTCTGCATGCCGCCGCCGCCAGCCGCAACGCCGAAATCTGTGCCCTCCTGCTCTCCCATGGCGCCGATATTGCCGCCACCCAGCAGGCCGGCTACACCGCCCTCCACTCCGCCGCCGCCAATGGCGACGTCGACATGGTGCGCCTCCTCCTGGCTCACGAGGCCAGCCCCTCCGCCAAAAGCGAGAAGGGCGAAACTCCTCTCGATATGGCCCGGCAGCGCGGCCACTCCGCCGTCGCCGAGCTGTTGGAAAGAACTGCGCGATGATTGAAGCGAATCTCGAGGCGCTGGCCGTTTCGGCCAAGGCCCGTATTGAGGCCGCCCCCACGGCCGATGAACTGGAAGCCATCCGCGTCGAAGTCCTCGGCCGCAAGGGCGCCCTCGCCAATGCCTCCAAGGACATGGGCAAGCTCACCCCCGAGCAGCGCGCCGCCACCGGCAAACTCCTCAACGCCGCCAAGCAGACCCTCGAAGCCGCCTTCGATGCCCGCAAGGCCGCCTTCGACGCTGCTGCTCTTGCCGCCCGCCTCGATAGCGAATGGGTCGATCTCACCATCCCCGCACCCCCGCCCGGCCGCGGCTCGCTCCATCCCCTCTCTCAGATTCAGGCCGAAATCGAGGACCTGTTTGTCTCCCTCGGCTTCACCGTCCTCGATGGCCCAGAGGTCGAATCCGACGAGCATAACTTCGACGCCCTCAATATCCCCGCCGATCACCCCGCCCGCGACATGCAGGATACCTTCTGGCTCGAAGGCGGCTGGCTCCTCCGCACCCACACCTCGCCCGTCCAGGTCCGCGGCATGCGCAAGCTCGGCCCCCCCCTCCGCATGATCGCCCCCGGCCGCGTCTTCCGCAACGAAGAGGTGGACGCCTCTCACGAACATACCTTCTATCAGCTCGAAGGCATGATGGTGGATAAGGATGTCAGCGTCGCCCACCTGCTCTACTTCATGAAGACGCTCCTGTCGGCCATCTTCAAGCGAGAGGTCACCGTCCGCCTCCGCCCCGGCTATTTCCCGTTCGTTGAGCCCGGCTTTGAACTCGATATTCAGTGCCTCATCTGCGGCGGCTCCGGCTGCCCCGTCTGCAAGCAGAGCGGCTGGGTGGAACTTCTCCCCTGCGGCCTGGTCCACCCCAACGTGCTCCGCCAGTCCGGCATCGATCCCGATGAGTACGGCGGCTTCGCCTTCGGCCTCGGCCTCACCCGCCTGGTCATGATGCGCTACGCCATTGACGATATCCGCCAACTGCAGGGCGGCGACCTCCGCTTCCTGCGCCAGTTCTAAACGAGGGGCCCCATGAAGTTTTCCTATAACTGGATCCACGAACTGATCGACGGGCTCGATGTCCCGGCCGACGAGATCGGCCGCCTCATCACGCTGAAGACCGCCGAGTGCGAAGGCGTCGAACCCCATGGCGCCATGCTCAACGATGTCGTCGTCGCCCGCGTCCTCACCGCCGAAAAGGTGGAGGGTACCCACCTCACCCTCACCACCGTCGACACCGGCCGCTACGGCACCAAACAGGTCATCTGCGGTGCTCCCAACTGCCGGGCCGGCATGCTCACCGCCTACTGGCCCCTCGGTCGCAAAACCGTCCGCGGTGTCGAAAGCGATGGCATGTTGTCCAGTGCCGCCGAACTTGGCATCTCCAGCGATGCCGATGGCATCCTTGAATTTTCCGGCGTCGAACCCGGCACTCCTATCGCCGGCCTCCGGCCCGATACCATCGTCGAAATCGACAACAAGTCCCTCACCCACCGCCCCGACCTCTGGGGCCACTACGGCATGGCACGCGAAGTCGCCGCCATCACCGGCCGCCCGCTCAAGGACCCCGTCGACCTCTCGCTCCTGCCGGACTCCCCCGGCGTCATCAACGTCGCCATCCAGGACTTCCTCCACTGCCCCCGCTACTCCGGCCTTGTCTTTGAGAATGTCACCGTCGGTCCCTCTCCCCTCTGGCTGCAGTACCGTCTGGAGTCGGTCGGCCTCAACCCCATCAACAACATCGTCGACGTGACGAACTGGGTCATGGCCGAACTCGCCCAGCCCATGCACGCCTTCGATCTGGATAAGCTCCAGGGCGATACCATCTTCGTCCGCCCCGCCGCCCCCGGCGAACCCTGCCCTGCCCTCAACGGCGTCACCTACACCCTCGAACCCTCGGATCTCGTCATTGCGGACGCGGCCGGCCCCATCGCCCTCGCCGGCGTCATCGGCGGCGGCCCCAGCGCCATCACCGCCGGCACCACCCGCCTTCTGCTCGAAAGCGCCAACTTCCACGCCGCCTCCATCCGCAAGACCTCCTCCCGCGTCAAGCTCCGGACCGATGCCTCCATGCGCTTTGAGAAAGCGCAGGACCCAGTCAATACCACCCGCGCCCTCGCCCGCGCCGTTGCGCTGCTCCAACTCGTCAGCCCCGGCATCCGCATCGTCGGTGGCGTCTCGGACTCCTGGCAGCAGGCCCCGGCGCCCGCTCCCATCGTATTCACGCACGATTGGATGGAGCGCAAGCTCGGCCGGCCCATCGCTGACGAGGAGGTGGCCGCCATCCTCCGCCGCCTCGCCTTCGGCGTCGAACTCGCCGCTGGCGTCTTCACCGTCACCGTCCCCTCCTGGCGCGCTACCAAGGACATCTCCATAAAGGACGATCTTGTCGAAGAGGTCGGCCGGATGATCGGTTACGCCTCCATCCCGCCCACCGCTCCCAGCGTCCCCAGCCGTGTCCCACCGCTCGAACCCGAACGCGCCTTCCATCGCCGCGTCCGTGCCTCGCTCACCGCCCAGGGCTTCACAGAGGTCTACAACTACTCGTTTGTCTCTGAGGCGCAGGCTGCCCAACTCGGCCTTCCCGTCGCGGACCATATCAAGGTCCTCAATCCCATCGCTGCCGGCCAGGAGTTCCTCCGCACCAGCCTCCTGCCGAATATCCTCCGCAACATCGAAGGCAACCGCCACAACTTCGACCATTTCCGCCTCTTTGAAATCGGCCGCGAAATCCATAAGCGCCCCGCCTCGTTGCCGGAGGAGGTCCCCTGCTGCGCCATCGTGCTCTATTCGCGCGAAGGCGATGGCAAGGCCGGCCTGTTTGAGTTGAAGCGCGTCGCCGGCGTCCTCATGCCCGGCGCTGAAGCTCAGCCTGCCGCCGCAAAGGACTACGAGCATCCCCACCGCGCCGCCACCATCCACTGGCAGGGCATCGAACTCGGCCGTCTCTTTGAGTTCCACCCCTCGGTGGTCGAAACCGGTCGCGCCCAGGTGCTCTATCTCGATCTGGCTAAGATGCTCGCCGCCGAACCCGGCGTCCGCAAGTACACACCGCTCCGCCGCTTCCCGACTTCGGATTTCGACATCACCGTCACCACCGAACCCCGCGGCCGCGCCGCCGACGTCATGTCCCGCATCCGCGCCGTCGAGGTGCCGAACCTCATCGATGTGGCCTATCTCTACGAGTACGCCGACGCCGCCAAGGCCGTGAAGAGCCTCACCTTCCGTTTCACCCTCGGCGCGCCGGACCGCACGCTCACCAGCGACGAAATCACCGCCGCCCAGGACAAACTCCGCGCCGCCCTCGCCGGCTGATCGGAGCAACGTCCCCAGCGGACGACACTGGCGCCCCCAACCCCAAGCCCCCACACGGAGACACGCTTCAGCGTGTCCCCAAAACGCCGATCCACGCACCAACGCCCTCGCCGGCTGATTACAGCAGCGTCTCCAGCGCAACGTACTCGCGCCCCTGCGACTCGGCCACCGCCTGGTAGACGCACTTGCCCTGATAGGTGTTGACGCCCTCGGCCACCGCCCGCGACGCGCGCGCCGCCGCCTCCAGTCCTTGATGGGCCAGCGTCAGCAGATACGGCAGCGTGGCGTTGTTCAACGCGTACGTCGAGGTGTGCGGCACCGCCGCCGGCATGTTCGACACGCAGTAGTGCAGCACCGAATCGACGTAATAGATCGGGTCCGTGTGCGTCGTCGCGTGCGAGGTCTCAAAGCACCCGCCCTGGTCGATCGCCACGTCCACCATCACCGCCCCGGCCTTCATCTGCCCGATCATCTCCCGCCGCACCAGCTTCGGCGCCGCCGCGCCCGGAATCAGCACCGCCCCGATCACCAGATCCGCCAGCCGCAGCGACTCCCGGATCGTGTGCACATTCGATGCGAGCGTCACCACCGATCCGTTGTAGATGTCATCCAGCTCCCGCAACCGGTTCAGGTTCCGGTCGATGATCGTCACATGCGCGCCCAGCCCCGCCGCCATCCGCGCCGCGTTGTGCCCCACAATGCCGCCGCCCAGAATCACCACATTCGCCGGCGCCGTCCCCGGCACGCCGCCCAGTAGGATGCCCCGCCCCCCGTTCGGCGCCTCCAGATACTGCGCGCCGATCTGCACCGACATCCGCCCGGCCACCTCGCTCATCGGCGTCAAAAGCGGCAGCGCCCCGTTCGCCTCGCGAATCGTCTCATACGCCACCGCACTCGTCCGCGCCTCCAGCAGCGCCTGCGTCAGCGCCGGCAGCGGCGCCAGGTGCAGGTAGGTGAACAGGATCAGTTCCGGCCGCAGATACCCGAACTCGGACGGCTGCGGCTCTTTCACCTTCACGATCAGTCCCGCCTGTGCCCACACGTCGGCCGCCGACGGTAGAATGCGCGCACCGGCCGCAACGTACTCTTCGTCGGTGATCGAACTGCCGCGCCCCGCGCCGGTCTCGACGATCACCTTATGGCCGGCTTCCACCAGCGCCGTTACCCCGGCCGGCACCAGCCCGACCCGCGACTCGTGGTCTTTGATTTCCTTCGGGACTCCGACGGTCATAGAGCCTCCCTATCTGTGTTTACGGAATCTGTTGTGCTTCCGGCGGCGTCTGCGCCGTGTTGGACGCCACCGGACTCCGCTTCGGTCCCAGTCCGAGCGCGATCAGCGACAGCGAGGTGATCTTCCCCGTCGGCGTCAGATTCTGCTCTTCCTGGAATCGCTTCAGCGCATCCTGCGTCGCCGTGTCCCACTTGCCGGACGGTTCGCCCGTCAGGTACCCGCGCGAGGCCAGCGCCTGCTGGATCTCCAGATATCGCTCCGGAGTCGGGGCCTGCTGCCCGCGATAGTAGCGCTGCGCCACCGGCCGCGGACTCCGCCCGCGCACGGAGCCGCGCCGGGCGGTATAACGCGCCCGCGCTCTCGCGCCGCTGCGCGCCACCGGTCGTTTCGCCGTGGACTTTCGCACTGTCGTCTTCGCCGCAGGCTTCTTCTTCGGCGCCGCCGCGGCATCCGCCGCGCCCGCACCCACCAGGAAAGCCATCACGAAGATCGCTAGAACTCGGTACAACACTACCCTTATTCTACCAGCCGAACCGGATCAGGCCGTAAACCGCAACTCCATCTCGTGCCGGTGCAGCCCCTTCGTATAGCCGTCCGGGATGATTCGCTGCGAAATGAACCCATACTTCTCGTAGAAGGGCGCTGCCAGCTGGCTCGTGTCGATGCAGACCCGCCGGATGTGCAGGTTCGCCCGCAACTGCTCCAACCGGTACTCCAGCAGCGCCTTCCCCAGTCCCTGCCCGTGGCGCGCCGGATCCACCATCCCCCACGTCAGCCAGCCCACGCCGCGGCCCGCTTCCAGTTCAATGCCGCCGGCCCCGGCTACTCGGCCCCCGGCGTCTCGCATCACGAAGTAGGTGCCCGGCGCTTCATCGAGGAAGCTCGCATACTGCTCCCGCTCAAACGGCGCGAACCAGTTTGGCGTATTGGCGTCAAACAACGCCAGGCAGGCATCCCGGTCCGCCGGCGTAAAGGCGGTAAACGTGAAGGTCATGGCAGCCACTGCTCCTCGCGCCAGGCCATGTCCCAGAACAGGTACTCATACCGGGCCGACAGCACAAACAACTCCCGGCACCGGTTCCGCTGCGCCGCCGTCATTCCAGCCGCCTCAGCATCGTACATGGCCAGCACCTGGCGCACGCTCTTAGCGTATTCCTCTCCCGCGTAGTTGTCGATCCACTTCTGATAGCCAGGGTCCTTTGACCCCTTCTTCACCAGCTCCCGGCCCACCTCCTGGTAGATCCAGTAGCAGGGCAGCAGCGCCGCCAGTCCCTCGGCGAACGTGCCCCGCTCCACCGCCAGCTGGAAGTGGTTCGTGTAGGCGTAGTTCACCGGCGCCATCGGCGCCGGCCGCGTGTCCTTCAGCAGCGTCCGGTGCAGCGCCTTCTCCGCCTCGATCGCCTCGGTCGCATGGCGCGTCAGCGTCTCGGACCACTCCTGCCGCGGCGCCTTGGCCGCCAGCGCCAGCAGCGCCCGCGAAAACGAGCCCAGATATGCCGCGTCCTGCCGCAGATAGTACTGGAAGCGCGGCGGCGGCAGCGTGCCGTCCGTCAGCCCCCGCAGAAACGGGTGTTCCAGCGTCTTCGCGTAGATCGGGGCAATCGCGGTCCAGAGTTCCCGCGACGGCTGCGCCACCAGAACCGGGGCGAAAAGCAGCAGGCAGAGAGTTCGCACCCCCCGTTAGATGAAGACCTTGTCGATTACGGTGCCGCCAAAATCGGTCAGTTTTTCGTTCCGCCCGTTGTGGAGGTAGAACAGCTTGTGCTGATCGAGCCCCAGCAGGTGGAGGATCGTCGCATGGAAGTCCCGCATGTGGTACTTCTCGCCCAGCGCGTGCAGCCCGAACTCGTCGGTCTGGCCGACAATCCGGCCGCCCTTCACGCCGCCGCCGGCGAACCACATCGTGTAGCCGTGCGGATTGTGGTCGCGCCCGTTGCCGCTCTCCGACATCGGCAGCCGGCCGAACTCGCTGCCCCAGATCACCAGCGTGTCGTCCAGGAGGCCGCGCGCCTTCAGGTCCTTCAACAGCCCGGCGATCGGTTTGTCGGTGAAGCCGGCCATCTTCTCGTGGTTCGCCACCAGGTCCTTGTGCGCGTCCCACTGAATGCTCACCGGACCGCCGCCGGAGTAGATCTGCACAAACCGCGTCCCACGCTCGATCAGCCGCCGCGCCAGCAGCAGCCGCGAGCCGAAGTCGTAGGTCTTCTTGTCGTCGAGGCCGTAGAGCTTCCGCGTCGCCTCGGACTCCTGGTTCAGGTCCACCGCCTCCGGCGCGGCCGACTGCATCTTGAACGCCAGTTCATACGAAGCGATCCGCGCCGCGTGCTCGGAATCGCCCGGCGCCGAATCCATCCGGTTCATCTCCTGCAGCAGTTCCAGCGTGTTCTTCTGCCGTTCCGGCGTTACGCCGGCCGGCGGCTTCAGGTGCAGAATCGGCGACGGGCCGCTGCGCAGCAGCGTCCCTTGATACACGGCGGGCAGAAAGCCCGCGCTCCAGCAAGGCGTTCCGCCTTCCGGCGTCCCTTCCGGCTGCGGCATGACGACATAAGCAGGCAGATTGTCGGCCGGCGAGCCGAGGCCATAGGTCACCCAGGCGCCCATCGATGGATAACCGGTCAACACGCGTCCGCTGTGGACCTGATACATCGCCGGGGCATGGACCACGCTCTCGGTGTAGAAGTTGCGGACGAAGCAGATGTCGTCGACGCACTGGGCGACGTGGGGCGAGAGGCTCGACACGGGGATGCCGCTCTGGCCGTACTGCTTGAACTCCCACGGCGAAGGCATCAGCGGCGTGTCGCCTTGCGTGAACTGGCTGACGATCTTGCCGAAGCTGTCCGGCAGCTTCTGCCCGGCGAACCTGGTGAGCGCCGGTTTGGGGTCGAACATGTCGATCGACGACGGCGCGCCGACCATGAAGAGGAAGATGACGCGCTTGGCCTTCGGGGCGAAGTGCGGCGTCTTCGGCGCGAGGGGATTGGCGTCGACGGCCGCGCCGCGCAGGTCGCGCTGCAGGAGCCATTCGGCGGCGACGGCCCCGAGGCCGGACTTGAGGACGCTGCGGCGGTTCGGCGTCATATCAGGGAATGTAGACGAACTCATGGCGATTCAGCAGGGCCTTGCAGAAGTCTTCGAGCGGCATCCCCTTCTGCGTGAGGAACTGCCGGGCCATTGTGAGCTCGCGCGCGCTGGGCTCGCGTTGGAGCGTGTGGGAGTAGGCGGCGCGGATCTGGCAATCGCGGCCATCGGCGCCGCAACCGGCCGCGGCGCGGGTGGCCAGCGCCTGCGACTGCTCGTGCATGAAGTCACTGTTCAGCAGCGTCAGCGCCTGCAGCGCGTGCGTGCTGACGGCGCGGACGGGGCAGGAGGTGATGGCGTCCGGCTGGTCGAAGTTGGTCAGCATCGGCAGGCGGACGGTCCGCTTGTTGAGCAGATAAATCGACTTGCGGTACGTCTCGGCGCGGTCTTTCGGGAGCGGCCAGAGATTGTCCGGCTCGGCTTCGGTGAAGATGATGTCGTAGATTTCGGGTTCGATCGGCGTCTTGATGGGGGGGCCGAAGGCCTTGGCGTTCAGCTTGCCGCTGGCCTGGAGGATGGAGTCGCGGAGCGCCTCGCCTTCCAGGCGGCGCTGATTCATGCGCCAGTAGTACTTGTTGCCGCCGTCGATGGCGGCCTTGGCTTCGTCGATCTGCGCCGACTGGCGGTAGGTGGCGGAGGTGACGATGAGGCGGTCGAGATGGCGGACGTTCCAGCCGGAGGAGACGAACTCGGCGGCGAGCCAGTCGAGCAGCGGGCGGTTTGAGGGGCGGCCGCCGAGCTGGCCGAAGTCGTTCGGCGTGGAGACGATGCCGGAGCCCATGCGGAACTGCCAGATGCGGTTAGCCATGACGCGGGCGGTGAGCGGGTTTTCCGGATCGGCGAGCCATTTGGCGAGCGCGGCGCGGCGGCCGTGCGAACCCTTCGGGGCATCGAGTCCGCCGAGAACGGAGAGGAACGCCGGTTCGACCGGATCGAGCTTGAACTTCGGATCGCCGATTTTGAGGATATGGGTCACGGGCGCGGCGTCCATATTGGCGACGGCGAAGGCGGCGGGAGCGGGTTCCGGCTCGTCGAGGTTGATCTGATGGATGCGGGCGCGAATGGCGGCGCGCCTGGCCTTCACGTCGGGCGGGAGGGCGTTGACGACCTCGTCCCAGCTCAAGCCGATCTGCTTGCCGGCGTCCTTGGCGAGCGCTTCCTGTTCCGGCGAGCGCTTCTCCTTGGGGATATCGAGGGCGGCGCGGAGCGCGGGGGCGAGCATGTGCTTCTTTGCTTCGCGCAGCTGTTCGCGGTAGGGCTTTTCGATGGCGGCGATCTCGTCCTGGAGCGGCTTGAGGCGCGATTCGTGGGCCTTCTTTGCCGCTTCGGCGCGCTCCTTTTCCTCCTTGGAGGCGAACTCGATTTCCTTCAAGTCGGTGGCGGCCATGATGGCCTGAAGGCGGAAGTGATCGGCCTGCGTGATGGGGTCGAACTTGTGGTTGTGGCAGCGGGCGCAGCCGACCGTCAGGCCCATGAAGGCGTTGGAGACGCCGAGCGTCATCTCCAGCAGGACTTCCTGGCGATTGACTTCCTGATCGGTATTGCCGCCGACGACGTGGCGCGGGCCGGCGCGGAGGAAGCCGGTGGCGACGAGGGCCTTGTGGTCACCGGGGAAGAGTTCATCGCCGGCGATCTGTTCCATGAGGAAGCGGTCGTAGGGTTTGCCGGACTGAAAGGCGTCGATGACGTAGTCGCGATAGCGCC
>CAZWDD010000144.1:0-10704 GCA_964632345.1 uncultured Solibacteraceae bacterium
TTCCGCGTTCATTGAGAACATGGTCCTGGCCTATTTCCTCGGCATGTGTTCGTTCCTCGCCGTTTCGAAATCGGTGAAGACAGCTTCAGGCCTCGGGCTCGCGGTGGTTTTCATGCTGAGCGTGACGGCTCCGCTCAACTGGCTGGTGAACACGAAACTACTCGCCAAGGGCTCCTTCGCGGCCATCTCCCCGGCCCTTGCCGACGTGGACCTCACCTTCCTGCAGTTCATCGTCTTCATCGCCGTCATTGCCTCCATGGTCCAGCTTCTGGAGATGATCATGGAACGCTACTTTCCCCCGCTCTACACGGCGCTCGGCATCTTCCTTCCGTTGATCACCGTGAACTGCGCCATTCTCGGCGGTTCGCTCTTCATGGTGGAGCGGCAGCTGGACCTGGCGGAATCTGTCGTGTTTGGCTTTGGCTCCGGGTTCGGCTTCTTCCTCGCGATTGTCGCGCTGGCCGCCATCCGGGAGAAGCTCCGCTACTCCAATGTCCCCGCCCCATTGCGAGGCCTGGGTATCGCCTTCATCATCACCGGCCTCATGGGCCTGGCGTTCCTCAGTTTCGCCGGAATCACCCTCTAGATTGGAGTGTACCGAAAGTGACCGATTTTCAGGATATCTTCTGGGCCGCTGCCGCCTCCGTCGCGGCCATGAGCATTGTTGTCCTCGGCATGGTAGGGGTTCTGATCTACGCCAAGAAAAAGCTCTTCATGGCCGACGATCTGACGCTGGTGGTGAACGGTGACCGCGAGAATCCCATCCTGGCCACCCATGGCTCCACGCTGCTCTCCGCTCTTGCGTCTCAGTCCGTATTCCTGCCCTCGGCCTGCGGCGGCGGCGGCACTTGCGCCATGTGCCGCTGCATGGTGACCGAAGGCGGTGGCGAGGTTCTTCCCACCGAAACGAATCACCTTTCCCGCCGCGAAGTCCGCGAGGGCTGGCGCCTCGCCTGCCAGGTGAAGGTCACCGGCGATATGGAGCTGAAGGTGCCCGACGAGGTCTTCGGCGTGAAGCGCCGCACCTGCACGGTGATCAGCAACCGCAACGTGGCCACGTTTATCAAGGAATTTGTGGTGCAGCTGCCGCCGGGCGAGACGCTGCACTTTGAGCCCGGCGGCTATATTCAGATCGACATCCCGCCCTGCACCGTTGACTACAAGTCCATCGAGGTTGACGAACGCTTCCGCCCGGATTGGGACAAGTTCCGCATGTGGGACCTGCGGATGGTGAACGAGGAGCCGCTCTTTCGCGCCTACTCGATGGCCAACCACCCGGCCGAGGGCAACATCATCACTCTGAACGTCCGCATCTCCACCCCCCCATGGGACCGCGCGGCCAACACCTGGAAGAACGTCAACCCGGGCGTCAGCTCGTCCTTCATCTTCTCCCGCAAACCCGGTGACAAGGTGGAAATCTCCGGGCCGTTCGGTGATTTTGAGATCAAGAAGACGCAGAAGGAAATGGTCTATATCGGCGGCGGCGCCGGCATGGCTCCCTTGCGCTCGCAGATCCTCCACCTTTTCCAGACGGAAAAGACGTCCCGCAAGGTGTCCTACTGGTACGGCGGCCGCTCGAAGCAGGAGTTGTTCTATACCGATGTGTTCCGCGAAATCGAGAGCAAATTCCCCAACTTCCAGTACCACATTGCGCTCTCCGAACCCTTGCCCTCCGACAACTGGGAAGGCCCGACGGGCTTTGTTCATCACGTGCTGATGAACAACTACCTCAAGTCCCATCCGGAGCCGGAGAACATCGAGTACTACCTCTGCGGACCGCCGCCGATGTTGCAGGCCTGCTTGCGGATGCTGGATGAATTGGGCGTGCCCAGAGAGAACATCGCATTCGACGACTTCGGTTCCTGAGAAACCCCGCCCGGCTCTTCACACTTCGAGGCGCTCGGGCACACGGCGCACTCCTCGCGGCCGGCCTCGAAGTTCCGGCCGCAGGGCCCGCGCGGCGTGCTGTCCTTCTTCACCAGCAGGCGCAGAGCGATCAGCGCAAAGCAGATTCCCAGGACGGCCACGCTGAAAAGTACAGTAATCATAATTGCGGGATTCCCGGCTCAACCGCCCGGAGGCAGTTAATTTCAGTATAAGCGGGGGTCGCCCGCCGTCATTTGAGATGGGAGAGGGCCCCGGTCGCGTGGCGCTTGCCGTGTGCATCGATAATCAGCACGTCGACGCCTTCGGCCTTGGCTAATGCCAGCCCCTTCTCCGGCCCCAGGATGAAGATCGACGTCGACAATGCATCCGTCTGCTCTGTCGTTGGAGCGACGACGGTAACCGAGATGCATTCGCGGGCGGGCCACCCCGTGCGCGGGTCGATGATGTGGTGGTACCGCACGCCGTCCACCATGCGGAACCGCTCATAATCACCGGAGGTGGAAATGGCCCGGCCGGACATCGGCAGCGTGCCCAGCAGCGTCCCCCGCTCCCGCCGCGGATCCTGCACGCCGAGACGCCACGGCTCGCCGCCCTTGGTTCCGGAGGCCAGTATGTCACCGGCGCCGGCCACCAGCGAATCGGGGAAGCCCTTGTCCTTCAAAATCCCCGCCGCGCGGTCGACCGAGTAGCCCTTCGCCAATCCGCCCAGCCCCATGGCCATGCCGGGCCGCTCCAGGAAAACGGTCTCACCCTCCAGGCGCACCGCGCGGTAGTCGACATTCCTCCTCGCCTGCTCCACTCGCTCCTTGTCCGGCACGCGGAACGCGTCGTCGAACCGCCACAGGTTGCCCATCCCGCGCCACGTCAGGTCAAAGGCGCCATCACTCTTTTCCCCGTACGCGATGGCCCGGCCGATGATGGCGCGTAGCTCCTCAGGCACGGCCACCGGGTGCTTCCCGGCGGCGGCGTTCACCTGCGAGACCGGCGTTTCCGGGCGCCACTCGCTCATCAGACCCTCGATGCGCTCCAACTCGCGGAACGCCGCGTCCACGGCGTCGCGTGCCTCGGCGCGGCGCCCGTGGGTCACGACGTCGATGGTCCATAGCGTTCCCATCATCGGGCGCGAGACGCGCACCGTTTCCACGCCATCCGCACCGCGCCTCGCGCCGCTCCATAGCCAGTAGCCGCCCGCCAGGGCGATCACGGCCACACCGAGCTTTGCTTCCTTCCGCACGTTGCCGCAGTCAGTATCCCGCTGGAGCCGGCGCCTCCGCCACGTTGCGAATAGGCGCAAGCCCTAGCCGCCGCCGCGCCTCCTCCATCATTTCCGCCGTCCGCGTGGCCCCACACCGTGTGACCCCCAGGGCGCGCACCGCAAGCAGCGCGTCCAGATCCCGCACCCCGCCGGCGGCCTTCACCTGCACGCCAGGGCCGCTGTGTTGCCGCATCAGCCGCAGGTCCTCGTGCGTCGCCCCGCCCGGCGCGTAGCCGGTGGAGGTCTTCACCCAGTCCGCCTCCAACTCCGTGCAGATCTCACACAGCCGGATCTTCTGCTGGTCGTTCAGATAGGCGTTTTCGAAGATCACTTTCACCTTCTGCCCCGCCCCGTGCGTCTCGCTCACAACCGTGCGGATATCCTCGCGCACATAATCCCAACGCCCGCTCAACACGGCGCTGATGTTCACCACCATGTCGAGCTCCTCACCTCCCTCGGCCAGCGCCTGCTTCGTCTCAGCCAGCTTCACCGCCGTCGTGTGCCCGCCGTGCGGGAAGCCGATCGTCGTGCTGGCCTTCACCCCGCTTCCCATCAGCCGGTTGGCCGCATGGCGCAGCGCGTACGGCAGTATGCAGACCGACGCCACGCCGTACTCGATGGCCAACGTGATCCCGGCATCAAGCGATGCCCAGTCGAGCGACGGGTTCAGCAGCGAATGGTCGATCATCTTCGCCACATCGGCGTATGTATAATCTGGCATGTCTACCCTATTTTGCTTGGCTCAGTGCGTAGACCGCAAACGAGGCCAGCCAGTGCTCGCCGCCATAGTTTCCCGTAACGTGCGGCAGCGCCGTGTTGACCATCTCCCGCGCCCGCCCCAGCATTCGCTGCGTCCGCGACGACCTTGGCGGCAGCGCCTCGGCGATGCCGAACAGACACCAGGCTCGGCTGAACAGCAGTCCGTCCAGATGCACAATCTGGTAGTCGCTGCGGTCGGAGACCTCCGGCGTCTTCAGCACGTTGTTGAGGCCCGCCAGCGTCATGTAGCGATTGAACCAGCCCGGGAACTCGCCCGCTGGAAGCACCCGCCGCATCAGGTCGGCCACCTCCAGGCTCGGCGAGAGAAAGTCGGTTCCATCGGGTTCCTGGTAGGCCGCGATGGCGGTGTTGTTCAGATAGTAGTCCCTGGCGCGTTGGATGATCAGCCGCTCAAAGGGTCCGTCCTTGGCGGTCCTTGCCCAGTCGAGGGCGAACACCAATCCGAAGGCCGTATTCGGATGGACGCCGGTGCGGTTCGGGTAGGTCTGCTTCGGCAGATACGACGTCCAGAGTTCCACGATCAACGAAGTCAACGGGCGTAGATGCCCAGCCCATTCGCGCCCCTGGACGTCATCCCACGTTCGCAGCTCCTCATCCAGCTTCAGCAGCCACGCCCACCCATAGGTCCGTTCGAAGGTCTTCGCGAGTTTGTATTGGCGAAAATACTCCACCTCCCCGGCCATGGCCGCAGGCGTGAAACTCCGCGCCAGCACCGCGCGGATCTCCCGCTGCCTCGCCAGGCCGGGCACCGTCTTCAGCAGCCGCACCAGCATCCAGTGGCCATGCACGCTGGAGTGCCAGTCAAAGCAGCCATAAAACGCGGGGTGCAACTGCCGCGGCGTAAGCCGGGCATCCGCCGCCGCTTCAATGGTGTGCCCGGTCTTGTTCGGGTACTCCTGTTCGATACACTTCAGCGGTAGTTCCGCCAACTTGTTTGCAATCTCGGGAGTCAGCATCTGGGCCGCCAGCAGGAATAACGTCGTCACTTCTCTACTATCCAATAGAAAGGGCCCCGGCCCCTCCGCGAGGAGGAACCGGGGCCCTTTCATACAGCGGGTCTTCGGTCTAGAAGTAGTACTTCAAGCCGATCTGCATGTTGCGCGGGCCAACACCGTTGCGCAGACCGGTGATCTGGCCGAAGTTCGTCGCGCCGAACGCACCCGCCGGATCGCCGAACATCGGAGTGTTGGTGAAGTTCGTGGCTTCCAGGCGGAACTCGAAGCGCTGCCCTTCAAACGTGTTGAAGTTCTTGAGCAGTGCTGCGTCGAGCGTTGAGATGCCCGGCCCACGGTAGTTCAGGTTCCGCGGCGCCGAACCCGGCGTGTCAGCCAGCGGCTGTGAGAACGCCGCCCGGTTGTAGTACCCGTTCAACCGGTCCTGCACCCGGCCCGTCGTCGACGGATCGCCGATCAGGTTCGGACGCTGCGTCCCGTCCCAGATCGCGCCACCGGACTGCGTCACCTGCAACGGCATCCCGCTCTGGAACAGTGCCATGCCGCTCAGGTTCCAGCCGCCGGCGATCCAGTCCATCACCCGGTTCCAGTTGGAGCCCCACTTGCGCTTCTGCCCGAACGGCAGTTCGTAGGCGCCCGTCAGCACCACCCGGTGCGCGATATCGTGCGAAGAGAGTGACCGCTCGCCGCGCAGATCCCAGATGTTCTGCAGCGACGTGGAGCCGCCCAGCCAGGAAACGTTGCCCGAGCTGTGCGACACGTTGTCGATCATCTTGGACCAGGTGTAGTGCGTCAGCATGGTCAGGCCCGCGCCCATCCGCTTCTCCCACTTCATCTGCAGCGCGTGATAGTTCGAGTCACCCCGCGCCGGTTCCGACTGGCCCACGCCCGTGCCGTCAAAGTGCGGCATCGGGCGCAACGTGCGGACGCGTGTAATATTCGGCAGGCTCAGCTGCGAACGGCTGTCGGTGATCTGCCCGAAGAACGGGTTCGGCACCTGCGCGTTCAATGCCGTCCGGCCCAGGGTCCAGTACTGCGGATTAAGCGGTGACAGCGTCGTGATGGGCATGAACAGATGCGTGCCGCGGCTGCCCGTGTAGTTCAGCTCCAACACCGATTGCAGCGGTAGTTCACGCTGAATCGACAGGTTCCAGGAGTGGTACTCCGGGTTCCGGTTGTTGTCGCGGACGATCGTGCTCGCGCCGAAGCCCAGCAGTGTGTCATCTCCCTGGCTCGATCCCGGCGGCAGCAGGATGCCGTTCGGGAACGGATTGCTCAGCCGGTTGACAAGTGTCGCATTGCCGTCCGTCGTCCAGATGGCTGGCGAGTTGATGGTGAAGCCCGTACCGGGGCGGCCGAACACCGTCGCGCGCGACAACGTGTAGAACAGGCCATACCCCGCCCGGATCGCCGTCTTCGAGTTCGCCGCATAGGCAAAGCCAACGCGCGGCTGCCAGTTGTTCATATCCGAATCGAACGGCGACCGGTTGTTGTTATCCACGAACTTCAACACACCGCGCGTGTCGTAGCCCTGCGCCCGCACCCGCGACTGCGCGTTCAGGTCCCAGTAGCTGTAGCGGTTCTGAAGCTCCCAGCGCGGCACGTCGAAGTCATACCGCACGCCAAGGTTGATCGTAAGCCGGTTGGTGATCTTCCAGTCATCCTGGAAGTAGAAACCCCAGTACGCCGAGCGCGAAAAAGCCTTCGGCTCAATGTGGAACTGGCTCCCCGTGGGCCACCCAAGGAGCATTGCCGCAAGGCCATTGCCCTGGGTGCTGGGGCACGTGAACCGGTCTGCACACGTCACGCTGCGGGCGAAGGAGAACTGCCCCGACGGGAAGCCCGGCTGTGAATAGTCCAGCCGGTTGTAACGCCGTTCGCCGCCCACCTTGATGTTGTGGCCGCCGATCATCTTCGACATCGAACCCGACCAGTGGTGTACGGCTTCCTGCCGGTCCATGATCCAGTAGCCCTCGGTGCCGAACTCCCCGAAGCCATCCGGAGCAAACCGCGGGAACACCAGGTTTGTGGCCGTACTCTTCATGTTCGCCGGCAGCCCCAGCGTAGTGGGGTCGAATGTGTCGAAGAACGGATTGCGCCCGAAGTTCGAATAGGTATACCCGTAACGGAACGTGAACAGCGTCGTCGCGTTCGCCATGTGCGTGTAGTCGCCCACCATCGAGTGCGTCCGCGTGGAATTGTTGCCGCCCGTGAAGTATGCCGGGTTGTTGTCTCCGAACAGATTCGGGTTGCTCCCGTTGCTCCGGTTCAGGCTGTAGCGGCCGCTCAGGCGGTTCGCAGCATTGATGTTGTGGTCGCCCTTCATCGTCGTCTGGTCACCAGTGCTCGAATTGACGCCCTGGTTGAACCAGTTGTTAGTATTTGTGAAGGCCGCTCCCTGCTGATTCGGCGCGGGCAGGAAGGAGAGCGCCTTCACCGAAATTGGGTCAAACCGCGACGAGGGAATGATGTTGCCCGGGAACGGCTGCCGCGTGATCACGCCCGCCGCGTTGGTCTGCGTGTTGAACGGATCGTAGATCTGCATCATCGTGCCCGCGGCATTGAACGTCTGCGAGAAGTTCCCCGCCAACTGCTCCGCCGTCGGTACGCTCCGCTGCTGGCTCGTCGGCGACTCCTGCCACGTGCGCTCATACGCGCCGAAGAAGAATGTCTTGTTCTTGATCACCGGTCCGCCCAGCACGCCACCCAACTGGTCGCGATGGAAGGCAGGAATGGCCCGGCCCGCCCGGTTGGAGAACCAGTCGTTCGCGTTCAGCGCCGCGTCGCGGACAAAGTAGTAACCCGTTCCATGAAAGTCGTTCGTCCCGGACCGCGTCACCATGTTCACCACCGCGCCGCCCGTCTGGCCGTATTCCGCGGAGAAGAAGTTCGTCTGCATCTTGAACTCCTGCACCACGTCCACCGACGGCGAGAACTTCAGGTCCGTAATGCCGGAGTTCTGTTCCACCGTCGTCACCGTCGCGCCGTCCACCAGCACGTCGGACGTCGAGTTCCGCGAACCGTTCGCGCTGAAATTCGTGTTCGAATCCCCGCGCCGGCCGCCGGACCCCACCACGCCAGGCGTCAGGTACGCCATGCCCATCGAGTTACGCGCCAGGTTCGGCAACTGCAGAATGTACTGGTTGTCGATCACCTGCCCGAGGTTGGAAATCGTGGTGTTGATCAGCGCTGCCGATCCCGCCACTTCCACCGTGGTCGTCACATCGCCCACTTCAAGCGTGGCGTTGACCGTTGCCTGCTGCTGAACGGCAAGCGTGAACTGGCCGCTCGAAAACCTCTTGAAACCCGTCGCCTCCGCCGTCAGCACATACGTGCTGGGCGGCAACGCGGTGACGACGAAGCGTCCCGCGGCGTCAGCTTCGGTCTGGAACACGGTGCCGCGCTGGCTATCGGTAACAATGATCTTCGCCCCGGCGACATTTGCGCCGGATGCGTCCGCGACGACACCGTTGACACTTGCAGTGAATGACTGCGCCAAGGCAATCACCCCGCACATGGCCGTGATGGCGGCCAAACGGAGAGTGTGTGTGAGACTCAACTTCATATTTCTCCCTGGAAATTATGCCCGTCTGGGGGCGTTACGAATTATATTGCAAACCGATTACCGAAAAACTAAGCGATTCGGTACTCCCGCAGCGCCTCCGGAATCACGTCCAACCCTATGCCCGGCAGGTCGCTCGCCACGATCTCGCCTTTGTCAATCGTGAACAGCCCGGGGTTGCGGACCACCTTCGTCGCCGGCGCCCACTGCTGCTGTGGCAGCAGTGGAGGACGCACCAGCGCCACCTCCTGCCACTCCGCCCCAATCGCGAACGTCGCCTGCAGCCAACCCGCCAGCAGCAGACTCATCGTCCCGTGCAGAATGCACGGCACATGATAGCCGTCGGCCATGAACGCCACCTTCCGGCACGTCAGAATGCCGCCCGCCGCCCGCCCGTCCGGCTGCAGGATGTCGTAGCTCCGGTTCACCAGGCAGCTCTGGTATGGCCGGATCCCCCGGTACCCTTCCCCGCCCGTGATCGGCATGTCCACCATCGCCGCCAGCCGCGCCGGGGATTCATAGTCGTCCCGCGCAAATGGCTCTTCCAGCCAGTAGGCACCCGCCTTCTCCAGCGCCCGCGCCACCTTCAATCCCGTCTCAAAGCTCCACACCGGCTGGTCCACCATCTCCGGCAGGTGCGCCGTCCGGTCGAACATAATCGCGAAGTCCGGCCCCGTTGCCGCGCGTATCTCCGCGCACGCGTCGGCGTCGTCAATCGGATTCGGCCGCCACGCCCGGATCTTCATCCCCTTGAACCCGGCCTTCTGCAGCCGCACCGCCTGCTCGGCCTGCTCCCGGTAGCTCACGTGCTGCTGGTCCGCCTTCCCCGGCCACACGCACGTTACATACGCGCGCACCCGGTTCGACCCGCCTCCCAGCATCCGGTACACCGGTTGTTTCGCGATCCGGCCGATGGCGTCCCAGATCGCATGTTCCACCCCGCCCCACTTCTCCAGCCCGTCGCTCAACAACTTCTCCACCGCGAACAGGTCCTGCCCCACCAGCACCTGCCGGATCGCTGGCAACTGCGCGGGCGGCGGCCCCGCGAACGCGTAGCCCTTCACGCCCGCGTCCGTCGAAACCTCGGCCACCAGGAACTGATGCATCAGTCCCGCCTCGGCCTCGTCCTTCGTCACCGGAATGCGGATCGGGTAGACGTCCACTCCCGTAATCTTCACGCGGCCGGCCCCAATTGCGGCCAGCCCGGCAATGCTCGAACTCAGAAACAGGCGGCGGTTAACCACGGCGATACTCCTTCAATGCAGCTTCATCCACGTCCAGGCCCAGGCCCGGGAATTCCGGCAGATATACGTAGCCGTTTTCCACCCGCCACGCCCGCTTATTCTTCAGCAATATCTCCCCCGGCTGCCACTCTTCCGTAGGCAGATTCGGCCCCGCGCCGATCATCTCCTGCCACTCGCAATTCGTCATCGCGCAGCCGGCCTGTATATACCCCGCCAGCGAGAATCCGCCCGTCCCATGCTGCACGCACGGCACGCCGAACGAAGCCGCCAGCGTCGAGATCTTCTTCGCCGCCCAGATACCGCCGCAAATCCTCGTATCCGGCTGCACAATGTCGTAGGTCTTGTTGTGCAGGAACGCGGCGAACTCGTACAGCGTCCGGCCCAGTTCCCCACCCGTGATCAGTATGTCCACCTCCGCCGCCAGCCGCGCCGGGCCCTGCAGGTCCATCCCGTCGAACGGCTCCTCCAGCCAGTAGGCGTTGTGCTTCTCCAATCCACGCGCCACCTTCAGCGCAGTCGGATAGTCCCACACCCACCCCGGCCTCACCGCCGTTCGGTCCAGCATGATCTTGAACGTCGGCCCTACCGCCGCGCGGATCGTGCCCACCGCGTCCACATCGTCCATCGGGTTCGGCCGCCACGCGCGGATCTTGATCGCCGTATACCCGTTCTCCTTCAGCCGCCGCGCAAACGCCGCCTGCGTCTCGTAGGCCACATCGCTCTGGTCCTGCTTGCCCGGAAACACCGTCGTCCGGTAAATCCGCAGCCGGTCCTGCGCCTTGCCCAGCAGCTCCGCCACCGGCCGCCCATGAATCCGGCCGATCGCGTCCCACATCGCATGCTCCACGCCGGACCAGCCCTGCGTCCGCGACTCGCCCGAGTTCATCTGCAGCCGTCGCATATGCCGGTCCATCGCGAACAGGTCGTCGCCTACCAGCGTCGGCTTTACCCAGCGCTCCAGCAGGTCCGGCGCAATGCCGATGAACGACGTCCCCGTCACTCCCGCATCCGTATGCACCCGCG
>CAZWDD010000144.1:10714-13288 GCA_964632345.1 uncultured Solibacteraceae bacterium
TATCGGTACGCCCGCAGCGGATCGGGCGATCCTCCATCGGGCACGCGGACCGTAAAGGTCTCAATGTTCGTAATCTTGACGCGCGGCGCGCCAGCGGCCAGGGCAAGGCCGCCGCCCGCCAGCCCGCCCAGCGCCGCGCG
The DNA here is from genome assembly GCA_964632345.1 of uncultured Solibacteraceae bacterium. Lineage (GTDB taxonomy): Bacteria > Acidobacteriota > Terriglobia > Bryobacterales > Bryobacteraceae. The sequence goes on from CAZWDD010000144.1 coordinate 10,855, forward strand.
CCGGCTGAGTGAATTTTGTTTCATGACAATTCCGCCCTGCATCATATGCCGAATAATGGGAGGCATGCACTGGCTGGAGCGGCGGCGCGCGTTTTTGATCGCTCCCGTCGCCTTCGCCGGACTCGTCGCACTGAGCTCCCGCCGCGGCCCGCTGGAGCAAGATGACGCCGGCCCCGTCGAAATTATGGAATTCGATGACGCTGGCAATCCAACCAGCCTCCGCCGCCTCGAACCCATCCGCAAATCCCCCGCCGAGTGGAAAGCGCAGCTATCCCCCCAGCAGTTCTACGTCACCCGTCAGGGGTCAACAGACACCCCGTTCACCGGCGCCTATCACGCTCTCAAAACGCCCGGCCTCTATCGTTGCGTCTGCTGCGCCACGGCCCTCTTCCATTCCGCTGATAAATTCGACTCCGGGACCGGCTGGCCCAGCTTCACCGCTCCCGCCCACCCCCGCAACATCGCCTCCCGCCAGGATGTCCGCCTCTTTCTCGAACGCACCGAAGTCCTCTGCCGCCGCTGCAACGCCCATCTCGGCCACGTCTTCCCCGACGGTCCTCCCCCCTCCGGCCTCCGCTACTGCATCAACGAATCGGCCCTCCGGTTCACCCCTTTCAGGTGATACGATGCAAAGCACGAACCATGCGTGCGCTGTTACTCGTGTGTGTGTTCGCGGTGAACCTGCCCGGAGCCGATCCGCGAGCGGTGTCGATCTTCCCGTTCACGGGACAACGCGGAGTTGCGTTCACGGCAACTGTCCGTGGCGCGAACCTTAAGGACGCCCGCGCCGCGTATCTCGAAAACGAAGCCCTCCGCGTCACCGTCGAAAGCGCCGCGCCTGAAGTCCTGCCCCCTGGCATGCCCAAGCCGCGCACCCCCATGGACGTCGTTCGCATCCGTGTCGAGACCACCGCGGAGGCGCCTCCGGGTCGCTACCCGCTCCGCCTCGTCACCCCCTCCGGCGTCTCCAACGCCCTTCCCCTTCTGATCACCGCCGAAGCCGTCGCCAGTGAACCCGGTGGCTCGCATGAACTCCCTGAAACAGCCGTTCCCGTCCCCGCTCTCCCCGTTACCTACTCCGGCCGCATCGACACCCGCGGCGAGTCCGATTTCTATGTCTTCGACGCCGCAGCCGGCGAAACCCTCACCTTCCAGGCCATCTCCGGCCTCCCCTCCATCGGCGCCCCAGGCGGCAACGCCAACGGCTTTGATCCCTCCCTGTCCATCTATGAATCCGCCGGCAGCTGGTTCGATCCCAAGCGAGTCAACCGCATCGCCTTCAACGATGAGCCCCTCTGGGTCATCGGCCGCGCCACCGACGCCCACCTCGTCCACACCTTTGCCAAGGCCGGCCGCTACTACCTCCGCCTCGAAGCCTTCTCCGGCCAGGGCGGCGCCGATTATGGCTATCAGCTGAAGATCCAGCGCGGCGCCCTTCCCCCGGACGCTCCTCCCGCCAAAGACGATTGGGAAGAACGCACCTACCAGCGCAAGCTCTCCTCCAACCGTCTGAACGAACTCGCCGCCCGCGGTGGCAAACCGCAAACCCAGAAGTCCATCGAAACCTACCGCATGGGCGGCGAATTCAAGCTCCCCGCCACCCTCGAAGGCGCCATCGCCAAGCCCGGCGAATGGCACCGCGCAAAGTTCCGTGCCGAAGGCCCCGCCGATATCGCCATCGAAGTCGAAACGCCCGACACCGCGCCGCCCCTCTTCAACCCCGTCATCCGCATGCTCGACTCCAACGGTGAAGAGGTCGTCACCAACGTCTTCGCCGGCCGCGGCGCCTGCACCGGCGCCCTCACCAAGGGGCTCGTCGCCAAAACCATCTTCCCCCTCCGCAATCCCGGCGAATACACCGTCGAAGTCCGCGACGTCACCGCCGATCTCGCCGCTCCCGATTTCCGCTACCGCGTCCAGATCCGCCCCCAGATCCCCCACATCGGCGGTGTCCGCATTGAAGCCGATCACATCAACATCGCCCCCGATGGCGCCAGCACCGTCCGCGTCAGCTTCGACCGCGAGGAGGACTACCGCGGCGCCGTCGCCGTCCAGGTCGAGAACCTTCCCGACGGCGTCACCGCTCTCGCCGCCGCCGATTTCGAACCCGACAAAGACCCCCCTCCCTATCCCGGCAAACGCGAACGCTACGTCCCTCGCACAGAAAGAACCGTCGTTGCCTTCACCGCTGCCAAGGATGCCCCGTTGATGACCGCGCCCCGTGCCGTGCGCATTACCGTTCGCCCCGTTATGGACGGCCGCCCAGGGCCCGTCATCGCGAGCAAACAGATTCCCCTGATGGTGGTGGAAAAACCATGAAATTTGCGGTCTGGCTGATAGCCGCCGCGGCCCTCGCCGCGCCCAAAGTCGTGAAATTGGAAACCGTGCCTGCCAAGGCCACCCTCGCCGGCGCCCGCGCCGCGCAGCAGTTCCT
>CAZWDD010000145.1:0-13284 GCA_964632345.1 uncultured Solibacteraceae bacterium
GTTCGAGAAGATGAACGAGGAGCACGGGTACGTGAAGCATTCGGGACACAAGCGCAAGGTGGGGGACCGGGTGCGGGTTCTGCCGAACCATATCTGCGTGGCGGTGAACCTGCATGAACGGGTGTACGGGGTGCGGGGAGAGGAAGTGGTGGAAGTGTGGACGGTGGACGGGCACGGGAAGCTGCAATAAGAAAAGCGGCCGTCCCGGAGAGGGGCGGCCGCTTGATTAGCTTGCGGGGGTTAAGTTACTCGGAGATCTTTTCGACGTGCACGGAGTCGCCATCCACCTTGCCGGAGATGGTGACGGCCTTGCCATAGAACTTCTTGTCGACGGCGTCGGCGTTGTGGATCTTGACGACCTTGCCGTCGGCGGTGACGAGGACCGGCGAACCGCCCTTGGCGATGCAGCCAGCGACGCAGCCCGGGTTTTCTTTGCCGGGGCCGTGCTTGGCGCCACACCCGGAGTCGGAGATCGAACCTTTCAGTTCGGCTCCGTACATGCCCATCGCAGCGACGGACATGGCAAGAATGAGTTTTTTCATGGTTTAAGTCTCCCTGGAACTCGGACCGCGAAGGTCCTCGTTATGGACTATACCTCAAAGTACTAGGCGTCCACAAGAGAGGGGATGCTTCGTTTACAGAGAGCGTTGCAGGGAAATGGAGCCGTTGGAGGTGCTGAGGTCGAACAGGGGGCCGCCGGAGCCGACGACGCCTTCGATGCTTTTCTTGGAAATATCACCTTTAACGTCGAATTCGGAGCGAATGGAGGCGCCATTTGTGCGGGCATTGAGGTGAAAAGCGGCTCCGGCGGGAAGGCGGACGTCAATGGCGCCATTGGAGGTGGAGGCGCGGATGTCGTTGCGAAGACCGGCAGGAAGGCGGAGGGAGATGGAGCCGTTAGTGGTGGAGAAGCGGAGTTTGCGGTCGTCGGTGGAACGGGTCATTTCGGCGGAGATGGAACCGTTGGTGGTGGAGGCGTCGATGGGGCCTTCGACAGCTTCGATCTTGACGCGGCCGTTTGTGGTGCGGACGTCGACGGCGCCTTTCACGGAGAGGCATTCGATGGAGCCATTGGTGGAGGAGGCGTTGACGTTGCCGGTGACGGAGGCAACGCGGACGGCGCCATTGGTAGTGCGGAGGACGGCGGCGCCGCTGGTGCCGTTGACACGGACGGAGCCATTGGTGCTCTTGATCAGTTCGAGCACCACTTGCTCGGGGACACGGATGGTGAAACGGGCGCCGGAGTTGCCGGAGCGGTCCGGAGGGGGTACGGTGCGGATAGCGATGGACTCGGCGCCGCGGGAGATATCGACTTTGACCTGTTGGAGACGTTCGCGGGTATTGGCGAAGCGGGCGCCATCGATTTCGATCTTTGGTTGGTTCCAGGCGGAGATTTCGACGCTGCCGTTGTAGTTTTCCAGCAGGAGTCGGCTGCCGGGCTTGTAGTCGTAGGAGTAGTGGAAGGGCTCCTCTTCGCGAGCGCCGCCGAGGTCATCGATATCGACATCGCAGCCGGTGAGGATGAGGGCGCCGGCGAGGAGGGCAGAGGCCAGTGGGTTCCGCATGGAAGACGATACGGAGACGGGCGGAAAAAGTTCCATGGTATTCTGAGGCTTACCCCCCACCACCCCTGTAGCTCCTGGGGTAAACACCAACCTACATGAAGAAACTTCTTGCACTCAACCGTGGCGAGATCGCCATCCGTATCCTCCGTGCCGCCAATGAGTTAGGGCTAAAAACCGTAGCTGTTTATTCAAAGGAGGACCGACTGAGCCTGCACCGCTTCAAGGCGGACGAGGCGTATGAAGTGGGCGCGGGACTGGGTCCGGTGCAGGCGTATCTGGACGTGGAAGGGATCTGTGCGCTGGCGGCGGAGAAGGGCGTGGATGCGATACACCCGGGCTACGGTTTCCTGTCGGAGAATCCGGCGTTGCCGAAGGCTTGCGAGAAGTATGGCCTGACGTTTGTGGGGCCGCGGTCAGAACTGCTGGAGATGTTGGGCGACAAAACGGCGGCGCGGCGGCTGGCGCAGAAGGCTGGAGTTCCGGTGATACCGGGGACCGAAAAACCGGTGGCGGATGCGAAGAAGGCTGCCGAAATGGCGGCGAAGATCGGGTTTCCCGTCATTATTAAAGCTGCGTTCGGCGGGGGCGGGCGTGGGATGCGGGTGGTACTGGACCCGGCAGAGCTGGAAGGACGGCTGGCCGAAGCGCAGCAGGAGGCGGCGGCGGCGTTCGGGAATGGGGCCGTTTTCATTGAGCGCTACATCCGGCGGCCGCGGCACGTGGAAGTACAGATACTGGCCGACAATCACGGGAACATTCTGCACTTGTATGAGCGGGACTGCTCGGTGCAACGGCGGCACCAGAAGGTGGTGGAAGTGGCGCCGGCGATCGGGCTGGAGGACCGCATCCGGCATGAACTGGCCGAGGCGGCGGTGAACCTGGCGCGAACGGCGGGATATGAGAACGCGGGAACGGTGGAGTTCCTGGTGGATTCCGACACCGGAGAATGGTTCTTTATTGAAGTGAATCCGCGGGTGCAGGTGGAGCACACGGTGACCGAGTTGGTGACGGGCATCGATATCGTGCAGACGCAGATTCTGATTGCGCAGGGGCATACGCTGCATGGGGAGACGATCGGGCTGCCGGCGCAGAGCGAAATTCCGCTGCATGGGACGGCGCTGCAGTGCCGGGTGACGACCGAGGACCCGGCGAACAACTTTCTGCCGGATTACGGGAAGATCCAGACCTACCGTTCGCCGGCAGGTTTCGGCATCCGGCTGGACGGAGCGAGCGCGTACGGCGGGGCGGTGATCACGCCGTTCTACGACTCGCTGCTGGTGAAGGTGACGAGTTGGGGGCGGACGTTCCCGGAAGCGTGCAGCCGGATGGACCGGGCGCTGCGGGAGTTCCGGATCCGGGGCGTGAAGACGAATATTCCGTTCGTTGAGAACGTGGTGAATCACGACGATTTCCGGCGCGGGACGGTGACGACGAACTGGCTGGCGGACACGCCGGAGTTGTTCAAGTTCAGCACGCGGAAGGACCGGGCGACGCGGATTCTGACGTATCTGGCAGAAGTGAATGTGAATGGGAATCCGGAGGTGAAGGGGCGAGTGATCCCGGCCGAATGCAAGCCAGCGCCGGTGCCCGCGCACAATCCGGCGGATCCGCCGCGGGGCACGAAGCAGCTGCTGGATGAGATGGGGCCGGAAAAGTTTGCGGCGTGGCTGCGGGCGCAGAAGCGGCTGTTGCTAACAGACACGACGATGCGGGATGCGCATCAGTCGTTGTTTGCGACGCGGGCACGGACTTATGACCTGCACCGGATTGCGAACTTCACGTCGCATGAGTTGAGCCAGTTGCTGAGCCTGGAGATGTGGGGCGGGGCGACGTTCGACGTGTCGATGCGATTTCTGCTGGAAGACCCGTGGGAGCGGCTGCTGCTGCTGCGGGCGGCGGTGCCGAACATCTGCTTCCAGATGCTGCTGCGGGCGTCGAATGCCGTGGGTTACACGGCATACCCGGACAATGTGGTGCGCGAGTTCATCTACGGGGCGGCGGAAAACGGGATGGACATCTTCCGTGTGTTTGATTCGCTGAACTGGCTGCCAAACATGAAGGTTCCGATGGAGGCGGTGCGGAAGGCGAACAAGGTATGCGAGGCGGCCATCTGTTACACGGGAGATATCCTGGACCCGAAGCGCGATAAATACTCGCTGGAGTACTACGTGAAGATGGCGAAGGAGTTGGAGAAGATGGGCGCGCACATCCTGGCCATCAAGGACATGGCCGGGCTGTGCAAGCCGTATGCGGCGCATAAGCTGGTGAAGGCGCTGCGGGAGGAGACGGGGCTGCCGATCCATTTCCATACGCACGACACGAGCGGGATCAATGCGTCGTCGATCCTGAAGGCGGCCGAGGCGGGAGCGGATGCGTGCGACGCGGCACTGGCGTCGATGAGCGGGACGACGAGCCAGCCGAACCTGAACTCGATTGTGGCGGCGCTCACGAATACACCGCGCGATACGAAACTGCGTATCGAAGCGTTGAACCAGGCGAGCGACTACTGGGAAGTGGTGCGGAGCTGGTATAAGCCGTTCGATAGCGGGATGAGTTCGGGCACAGCGGAGGTGTATCTCCATGAGATGCCGGGCGGGCAGTTCACGAACCTGAAAGAGCAGGCCGAGGCGATGGGCCTGGGGCCGAAGTGGGGCCAGATTGCGCGGGCGTACGCGGAGGTGAACCTGGCCTTCGGCGACATTGTGAAGGTAACGCCATCGAGCAAAGTGGTGGGCGATATGGCGATCTTCCTGGTGTCCCACGGGCTGACGATGAAGGACATAGAAGCGCTGCCGGTGGACCACACACTGACGCTACCGAATTCGGTGATCGATATGTTCGAGGGGTCACTGGGCGAGCCTCCGGGCGGCTGGCCGAAGAAGCTGGCGAGCATTATCCTGAAGGGCGGCAAGCCGCGGAAGGGGAGGCCGGGGGCGCATCTACCGGCGGTGGATCTGGCCGAGACGACCGCGATGGTGGAGAAGCGCATCGGGCGGAAGCCGAGCCGCACGGACGTGCTGAGTTACCTGATGTACCCGGATGTATTTACCAAGTTCGCGAAGGCGAACGCGACTTACGGGGACCTGGAAGCGCTGCCGACGCCACAGTTCTTCTATGGCATGAAGCAGGGCGATGAGATCACCGTATTTATTGAAGACGGTAAGTCGCTGATCATCAAGTATCTGACCACCAGCGAAGCGCACCCGGATGGAACGCGGACCGTGTTTTTCGAGTTGAACGGTCAGCCGCGGGAGATCACGATCCGGGACAAGAGCCTGCAGCCGACGGCGGCGAGCCGCGTCAAGGCAGACCCGAATGAGCCGGGACAGGTGGGCGCGCCAATACCGGGGGCCGTCTCCTCGATTGCCGTTGAACTTGGCCAGAAGGTGGAAAAGGGAGAGCGGCTGCTGGTGATGGAAGCGATGAAGATGCAGACGACGGTGTATGCGCCGGTGAGCGGGACGGTGAAGCAGAAACTGATTGCGCCCGGGGCGCAGGTGGAGTCGAAGGATCTGCTGCTCGTGATCGGATGAGATAGAGATGCAGGAGTCTTACCAGCAGGCCCGGAGAATCGCCTATTCCGGGCTGCTGGTAAGCGCCGCACTGGCCACGATGAAGATCTGGATCGGGCTGGCGGCGGGTTCTGCGGCGACGGTAGCCGATGGGGTGGAGTCGGCGACCGACGTGGTTTCATCGGGCCTGTTGATCCTGGGACTGACAATAGCGGCACGGCCGGCGGACCGGAACCATCCATACGGGCACGGACGGTTCGAGATATTGACAGGGCTGGGGATCGGATTGATTCTGTGCCTGACGGGTGCGGGAATCAGTTATCGCAGTTACCTGCAGATCGGCGCGGCGACGGCACCGCCCCAGGCGTTCGCGATCTGGCCGCTGCTAATTTCCCTTGGGGCAAAAGGGGCGCTGAGTTACTTCAAACTGCGGACGGCGCGGCAGGTCCATTCTGCGGCGCTGGCGGCGGATGGGAAGAACGACTTTGTGGACATCCTGTCGGGGCTGACGGCGTTGACGGCGCTGGGGCTGACGCTACTCGACCCGGCGCGATTCCTGCATGCGGACCCGATCGGGGGCGCGCTGGTGGGGCTGATCGTGTTCTTCCTGGGCGTGCAGGTGATCCGCGAGACGTCCGAGCAACTGGTGGACACGATGCCGGACGACGATGCGCTGGGGGAACTACGGCGGACGGCGATGGAGGTGGAGGGGGTTCGGGTGGTGGAGAAGATACACGCGCGAAAGACAGGACTGCGCTGGCACGTGGACCTGCACATCCATGTGGACCCGCAGATGACGGTGCATGATTCGCATATTGTGGCGGGAACGGTAAAGACGGTGCTGCGGAGAAGGCTGGACTGGATCGAGAACGTGCTGGTGCATGTGGAACCGTTTGAACCGTGAACGGGGGTCGGGTAGACTCGAAGAACCATGTCAGAGTCTCGCGTATCGCGCCGGTATTTTTTCCTTGGCACCAGTTTTGCCGCCGTGCCCGCAGCGGGTTTCGGCAGCACGCCATCGCTGAAAGCGCTTGGTTATAAGTCGCCGAATGAGAAGTTGAACCTGGCGGCGATCGGCGCCGGCGGGCAACCAGGCGCGGACCTGCGCATTGCACAGGCGGGCGTTGAGAATGTGGTGGCGCTGTCGGATGTGGACTGGGAGCGCGGCAAGGAGAATTTCACGCGGTTCCCGGGCGCCACGAAGTATAAAGATTTCCGACAGATGCTGGACAAGCATCGCAACGAGATCGACGCGGTGGTGGTGGGGCCGCCGGACCATATGCACGCGACGTGCGCGCTTGCGTGCATGCAGTTGGGGAAACACGTTTACCTGGAAAAGCCGTTGACGCGGACGGCGGGAGAGGCGCGGCTGCTGTTCCAGGCGGCGGAGCGGTACAAGGTTGCGACGCAGATGGGCAACCAAGGCTATTCGCACGACGCGACGCGAGTGGCGTGCGAGATTATCTGGTCGGGCGAGATTGGCGACGTGAGCGAGGTGCACGCGTGGACGGGGCGGCCATCGTGGCCGCAGGGAATGACGGCGACTCCCCCGCCCTCACCGGTGCCGGAGACATTGGACTGGGACCTGTGGCTGGGCGGAGCGGCGGAGCGTCCGTTCACGTCTGGCGATGGGACTTACAAAGATTTCGTGGCGGCGCGGAATGCGAGGTATGGACGCAAGGGCGGGGATAACTTCGGTTACTATCTGCCGTTCAACTGGCGGGGGTTCTATGACTTCGGGTCGAGCCTGATCGGCGACTGGGGCATCCACATCCTGGGTCCGGCCAACTGGGCGCTGCAGCTTGCGCCGGAACACCTGATCAGCGTGGAGTGTACGCACAAGGATTCGATGCCGGCGACGACCTTCCCGGATGTGCTGACGATCAAGTACGAGTTTGGACCGCGACCGGGGATGCCGCCGGTGACGATCTACTGGTATCACCATGCGGGCGGGGATGCGTATCTACCGCCGGGCATGACGGCGGAGCAGGCGCGGAAGATTCCGGGCGAGGGGCCGCAGGTGGGTCCGCAGACGGGCCAGGGCGGGTTCCGTCCGGGATCGGGCGGGAACGTCCGGCCGCCGCAGGGAAGCGGGTATAACGAGATCTTCGTCGGGAGCAAGGGCTACCTTGGGACGAGCGGACGCGGAGAGGGCGTGGGGCTGCTGCCAGGAGCACGGTGGGCGGAATACAAGTTGCCGGCGCCTTATCTGACACGGTCGCCAGGGGCGAGCACGGGCAGCAACCATGCGGCGCATCTGCGCGACTGGGTGCGGGCGTGCAAGGGCGGCGCACCGGCGTGTTCGCACTTCGGGATTGCGGCGAAGTATACGGAGTGGCTGGTGTTGGGGGCGGCGGCGGTGCATGCCGAGGGCAAGCTGCTATGGGATAACAAGAAGGGCGAGTTCACGAATAACCGGGAAGTAAATCAGTGGGTGAAGCCGCGGTTCCGGAAGGGATGGGAGTTAAAGCTCTAAGTGATCACGTCGCGAATCACGTGGCCGTGGACATCGGTGAGGCGGCGATCGATGCCGTTGTGGCGGTAGGAGAGCTTTTCGTGATTGATGCCGAGCTGGTGCAGGATGGTGGCGTGGAGGTCGTAGCCGTAAATGGGTTTGTCGACGGCTTTGTATGACCACTCATCACTTGCGCCATAGGTGACGCCGCCGCGGAAGCCGCCGCCGGCGACCCAGGAGGTGAAGGTGAAGGGGTTGTGATCCCTACCCTTGGAGCCCTGGCTGCATGGCATGCGGCCGAATTCGGTGGTCCAGTAGACGATGGTGTCATCGAGCAGGCCCCGGGACTTGAGGTCGAGAATGAGGGCGGCGGCGGGTTTGTCCATTTCGGTTCCCATCTGCCCGTGATCCTTGGCGATATCTTCGTGGCTATCCCAGTTGCGGCGGGGGAAGCCATTGTCGGCTCCGCTCCAGACCTGGATAAAGCGGACGTCGCGTTCGAGCAGGCGGCGGGCGATGAGGCAGTTGCGGCCGAAATCGGCGGTGATCTCCTGATCCAAGCCGTAGAGGCGGCGGGTGGCGGCGGACTCGCCGGAGATATCGAGCACTTCGGGGGCGCTGACCTGGAGGCGGGCGGCCATTTCATAGGAAGCGATGCGGGCTTCGAGGCGGGAGTCGTCCTCGCGCTGGGCGAGGTGGGCGCGATTCAGTTCGGCGAGCACGCGAAGGCCGTCGGCTTCGCTCTCTTTGGTGATGAACTTCGCGGAGGTGGGCGGGTGGAGATCGTAGATGGGATTGGCGCTGGCGGCACGGATCATGGTGCCCTGGTGGCCGGCGGGAAGGAAGCCGGCGGACCAGTTGCCGGGTCCGTTGGGGGCATAGCCGCGGGAGTCGGGGAGGACGACGAAATCGGGCAGATTGCGATTCATGCTGCCGAGGGCATAGGAGACCCAGGAGCCCATGCTGGGGAAGCCGGGCAGGACGAAGCCGGAGGCCTGGAGAAACGTGGCGGGCCCATGGACATTGGACTTCGAGACCATGGAGGGGAAGAAGGTCATGTGGTCGACGCACTCGGCCAGGTTGGGCACCAGAGAACTCATCCACTTGCCGGAGTGGCCATGCTGCTTCCAATCCCAGGGACTCTTCATGACGTCGCCGGGGGTGCTTTGGAAGAGCTCCACTTTCTCGCCCGGGTCCCAGGGCTGGCCGTTTTTCTGGATTAGAAGGGGCTTGTAGTCAAACATGTCGCACTGGCTGGCGGCGCCGGACATGAATAACTGGACGACGCGTTTTGCCTTGGCGGGGTGATCGAGCGGGCGGCCGCTGGAGGCGCGCAGCATTTCGGCCAAGGCGATGCCGCCGAGCCCGCCACCGAAATTCCAGAGAAAGCTACGACGATTCATCGGCATCAATCCACGAAGAGGAATTCATTGCTGTTCAAGACGAGGCGGCTGGCATTGGGCAGACCGTGCTTGGCGGCGAAGGCGGTCAAGATCGCCTCTTCGTCCTTGCTGGGCTCGCGCTGGAGGGCGAGGCGGTAGAGGGCGGCGATCTGCGCGGGGAGGGCGGGGCCGGCGGACTGGGCGCGGAGGGCAAGATATTCGGCCTGGCGGACGAGGAGTGGGTGATTGAGGAGGGCGAGGGCTTGAATGGCGGTGATGGTGGTGTTGCGCTTGGCCGTCATGGTGGAGGGGTCTGGACAGTCGAGGCGCTCCATGAGAGGGTCAGGGACGCTGCGGACGAGGAAACGGTAGACGCTGCGGCGGCGGCTGGCGGGGCTATCGATATCGAAGCGGGTGTAGTCGTAGACGGGGGAGTGATCGTCCTTGAAGAAGAACTGTTCGGCGGAGGGGCCGCCCATGGAGAGGTCTAGTTTGCCGGCGACGGAGAGGATGGCGTCGCGGACGCTTTCGGCGTCGAGGCGGGAGCGGTTCATGCGCCAGAGGTAGCGGTTGCCGGCGTCGATGGCGGATTTGGCAGGGTTGGTGGCGGAGCTCTGCCGGTAAGTGGCACTCAGGACAATATCCCGGTGTAACTGCTTCATGCGGCCGCCGCTGTCGCGGAAGCGGAGGGCGAGCCAGTCGAGTAACTCGGGATGGGAGGGAAGCGAGCCCATGCGGCCGAAGTCATTGGGGGAATCGACGATGCCGGCGCCGAAGTGGAAGTGCCAGACGCGATTGACGATGGAGCGCCAGGTGAGCATGTTGCGGGCGTCGGTGATCCAGCGGGCGAGGGCGGCGCGGCGTTCGCCTTCCGGGGCAGCGGGATCGACGGGGAAACGTGCGGTGAGTCCATTGACGGCGGAGAGGGCGCCGGGGCCGACGGGCTTGCCGGGCGCCTGGACGCTGCCGCGGCCGAGGAGGTGAATGGGGCGGGGATGGACGGGCCAGCGGAGGGTGCCGAAGGTGGGGAAGATATTCGAGGCGGCGTAGACCATGCGGGGCTGGGGGAGAGCGGCGATGCGTTGATCGATGGCGGCGAGGAGAGCGGAGAGGCGGTCCGAGTCGAGGCGGACGGAATCGGGAAGCAGCGCGCGGACGAGTTCGCGGCGGCGGGCGTTGCCCTGGGCGACGAGATCGGTCTGCTTATTGGTCCGCCACTCGCGGATCTGTTTATCGAGTGCCTGTATCTCGGGAGAAGTTACAGCGGCTGCCTGGTCGAGCAGTGGTTGTAAGTCGACCATTACGCTGCGGCGTTCGATGAGCAGGGCGCGGCGCTGATGGTAGATGGCAGGATCGTCATCGAAAGGGCGTTCAGCGCGGTCGACGCCGGCGAAGACAGACTGGAGGGCGTAGTAGTCTTCCTGGGGAATGGGGTCGAATTTGTGATCGTGGCAGCGGGCGCAGTGGGCGGTCATGCTGACGAAGGAAGACATGGCGGACATGAGCATGTCGTCGCGATCGAGCAGGCGGGTGATCTCTTTGTCAGTGGTGCCCTCGCGGAGTTCGGCATGGCCGACGAAGTCCCAGGGCCCGGCGGCGATGAAACCGAGGGCGACGACGGCTTGGGGGTCGGCGGGATGGAGGACATCGCCGGCGAGTTGTTCTTCGACAAATTGGCGGTAGGGCTTGTCCTCATTAAAGGATCGGATGACGTAGTCGCGGTAGGGCCAGGCGTTGCGGCGGGGCTTGTCTTTGTCGTAGCCGTGGGACTCGCCGTAGTGAACGACGTCGAGCCAGTGGCGTCCCCAGCGTTCGCCGTAGCGGGGGGAGGCGAGGAGGCGGTCGACGAGGCGTTCGTAGGCGCCGGGGGCCTGGTCCTGGACGAACGCCTGGGTCTCCTCCCAGGAGGGGGGGAGTCCATGAAGATCGAACATGAGGCGGCGGATAAGGGTGCGGCGGTCGGCCTCGGGGGATGGGGAGAGGCCCTTTTCGGAGAGTTTGGCGAGGATAAAGGCGTCGATGGGCGTGCGGACCCAGCTTGACTGGAGAGGCGGCACGGCGACGGGCTGGAGGGGTTGGAGCGACCACCATTTGCCGCTCTCGAAGCCGGCCGGGGTGTCGTCGGGGGCGCCGGCGGCGATCCAAGTTTCGAGTATGGACAGTTCGGCGGCGGTAAGGGGCGCGCCGGACTTGGGCATGCGGGGCTGGTCGCCCTTGACGGCAGGGAGGAGGCGGGCGAGGGAGGCGCGGACAACGGCGTAATTGGTGAGAGCGACGCCGGCGGCGCCGCGGCCGGCCTGATGGCAAGCGGCGCACTTCTGTTCGAGTAGGGGCCGGATGTCCTTATGAAAGCTTGGGCCGCCGGAGGCGAGGGCGCCGGTGGCGAGAAGGAGCGCCATACCAATCCGCAATTGCACGGACCCAGGATATCTCAGGCCGGGTGTATACTGGCGCGAGCCGAAGTCATGCCCCACACCGAATTCCAGTGGCATTCGCATCCCTCCCGGCGGGCCGCCGTTGCGCGGCTGGCTGCGCTGTTGGCCGGTTCGCCGCTGGCGCGCGGGCAGCAGGACCCGTTCCATGCGCACGACCGGATTCCGCGGTTGGAGGAGATGACGAACGTCATCGAGTTCGAACCGGTGTTTCGGGCCAAACTGCCGCGGCAGGTGTATAACTACACGGCCTACGGCACGGACGGGGAGTTTACGCTGCGGCGAAACCGGCAGGCGTTTGACTGGGTGCAGCTGGTGCCGGACGGGATGGGAGTAGGGGGGACGCCGTCGACCGCGCTGACGCTGTTCGGGACCGAGCTGGCCTACCCGCTGCTGATTTCGCCGACGGCGGCGCACCTGGCGCTGCATCCGGAGGGGGAGGCGGGGACGCACCGCGGGGCGACGGCGGCGGCGAATACCCCGATGATCGTAAGCAATGTAGCGAGCATGGCGATAGAGAAGATCGCGGAGGCGGCCGGCGGGCCGCTGTGGTTTCAGTTGTACCCGAAGGAGGACGCGGCGACAAACCGGGAGACGCTGGCGCAGGCGCAGGGGGCGGGCTGCAAGGCCGTGGTGGTGACGATCGACCAGCAGGCGGCGGTGTTTGAGCGAGAGTTGCATGACCGGCACCTGACGCCGGCGGTGGTGAGACGGTCCTCGCGCGCCGAAGCGCCGCGGACGCCGTACCGGATCCGGGAGTTCCGTTTGTTCTATGACTGGAAGTTATTCGGGGAGATACGGAAGTTAGTCAAAGTCCCGATGATTGCGAAAGGGGTGCTGACGGCGGAGGACGCGCGGTTGTGCCTGGAGCACGGGCTGGACGGGATTTATGTGTCGAACCACGGGGGGCGATCGCTGGACTACACGCCGTCGTCATTGGAGGTGCTGCCGGAGATTGTGGACGCGGTGCAGGGGCGGGTACCAGTGCTGTTTGACAGCGGAGTGCGGAGCGGGGCGGATGCGTTGAAAGCGCTGGCGCTGGGGGCGACGGCGGTGTGCCTGGGGCGGGCGCCTCGTTGGGGGCTGGGGGCATACGGACCGGCCGGAGTGGAGAAGGTGCTGCGACTGATGCAGGCGGAGTTGCAGCAGGCGATGGCGGCGACGGGGCGGATGACGCTCGGCTCGATTGACCGGACACTCGTCAGGACGGACTTCCCATGACGAGGCGGACGGCATTGCTATTTGCGCCGGCAGCAGCGGCGCAGCGAATGACGCCGGCCGAGGATCTGGCAAACACCTTGGAGATGGAGGCCATGGCGCGGCGGCGACTGGCGCCGGAGCGGTTCGAGGAGCTACGTGGCGGGGACCGGACCGCATTCGACCGGATGACGTTCCGGCCGCGATTGATGGTGAACGCGACGGGCCTGGACTTATCCATTGACCTATTTGGGGAGAAACACTTCGCGCCGATATTGGTAGGGCCGACGGCGGAGCATGGCCGCTACCACGCCGAGGCGGAACGGGCGACAGCGGCGGGGGCGGCGGCGGCGAAAGCGGGGATGGTATTGGCGGCGCGGACCAGTGTTGCGGCGAGTGCAATCGAGAAGCCGGCGCCGTTATGGCGGCAGGTGGAGTTGGACAAGCCGGAGTGGAGCGGCGCATCGGTACTGGTGGTGACTTTGACGGGCGGGCGAATGGACTGGGGGGCGTTTGAGCGACTGCGCAGCGGAAGCAGGCTGCCGGTGGTGTTGAAGGGAATCCTGTCGGCACGGGAGTCGGCCGTGGCGCGGGACCGGGGGGCGAGCGGGATTGTGGTCTCTAACTGGCGGCCCGGGGGGCTGGCGGGTGCCGTGTCGCCGATTGAGGTATTGCCGTCGATTGCCGCGGAGTTACAGGGGAAGTTACCGATTTTGATTGACGGGGGTTTCCGGCGCGGGT
>CAZWDD010000146.1:0-13229 GCA_964632345.1 uncultured Solibacteraceae bacterium
CCCCGCGGCCGCATCATTGAAGTCTATGGCCCGGAGTCGTCGGGCAAAACCACCCTTGCGCTGCAGGTCGTCGCCCAGGCGCAGAAGGCGGGCGGCATCGCCGCCTACGTCGACGTAGAACACGCGCTTGATCCCATCTACGCCCAGAAACTCGGCGTCGATATCGACAACATGCTCGTCTCCCAGCCCGACTACGCCGAGCAGGCGCTGGAAATCGCCAATACCCTGATCGCTTCCAACTCCATCGACGTGCTCGTCGTCGATTCCGTCGCCGCCCTCGTCCCTAAGGCCGAACTCGACGGCGAAATGGGCGACGCCTTCGTCGGTATCCAGGCCCGTCTCATGTCGCAGGCCATGCGCAAGCTCACCGGTGTCGTTGCCAAGAGCAACACCTGTCTCATCTTCATCAATCAGATCCGCGAAAAGATCGGCGTCATGTTCGGCAATCCGGAGACAACCTCCGGCGGCCGCGCGCTGAAGTTCTACTCCAGCGTCCGCATCGATATCCGCCGCACCGCCGCCATCAAGGAAGGCGACGCCGTCACCGGCAACCGCACCAAAATCAAAGTGGTCAAGAACAAAGTCGCCGCCCCCTTCCGCGAGGCCGAGTTTGACATCCTCTACGGCGAAGGCATCTCCAGGGAAGGCGACCTCATCGATCTCGGCGTCGCCCACAACCTCATCGAGAAGTCCGGTTCCTGGTATAGCTTCATGGGCGAGCGCATCGGCCAGGGCCGTGAGAACGCCCGCCAGTTCCTGAAGGACAATCCCGACATGGCTGCCACAGTCGACCGCAATCTCCGCCTCAAGCTCGGCCTCCCGGCCGCCTCGGAGCCGGATGCGGCCCCCGCAAAGTCCAAGGCCGCCGTCTCTTAGCGCTTCTGCTTCGCCAGGTCCGCCGTCACAAATCGCAGCAGGCTCTCGATCAGCGCCCCGCGCGGATACTTCGTCTTGTCCATCCCGGTCTTGATCGTCGCGTCGGTCGATTTATCGAATGGC
The DNA here is from genome assembly GCA_964632345.1 of uncultured Solibacteraceae bacterium. GTDB lineage: Bacteria > Acidobacteriota > Terriglobia > Bryobacterales > Bryobacteraceae. Next base: position 1,000 of record CAZWDD010000146.1, read on the forward strand.
AGTGCCACGGCGAAATGGTCGCCCTTGGCGATCCCAAGGTACGTGCTCCCCGGAACGATCGCGTCCTGCCGCGTCAACTGCCCGTCCTGCAGCGGATCGTAGGTCATCAGCAGTTGCCATGTCTGCAGCAGCGCCTTTGACGTATTGTTCTGCTCCGACGCCGCGATAATCGAATACGTCGGCACGAACGGGTTCGGATAGTTCGCCAGAAACCGCCCCCTTACCAGCTTGCTCAAGCTCTTGAAGCCCACGGCCATGTCCCCTTTGCACGTCGGCTTCAGCTTGTACTGGTTCATGTACTTGTCCACCATCCCCGGAATCGCATCGGCGATGTTCGATCCCCCCGACGCCCCGGCCACACTGATGAACGCCGCCGCCACCTGCCGCACCTCCGGATACCGCGCCAGCGCCTCCTGCAGATCCGGCGTCCCCTTGCTGTAGCCCACCAGAATCCACTTCCGCCCATCCCCCTTGGACTTCTCCCGCAGGAAATCGGCAATGATCTTCGCGTTCGTGTCGGACCCATCGTTCGGTACCTGCAGATACTCCACGTTCATCCCGTACTTCTCCCGCAGCACCGGCAACCCTTCGTTGAAAGCCGGGCTATCGGCAAAGCAGGAACTCATGAAACCCGGCACAATCAACACCCGGTAGTCTTTTGATAGCTCCGGCAGCGCCGCCGACGCCGATCCGCCGCCCTCCACATACTCCTCGCACGGCCCCCACCGGTCCCCGTCAGGATTGTTCTTCGCCAGCACCGTGCAGAACACGTCGCTGAACGGCTTCGAACTGTCGCTCTCGTCCGGCTTCAGGTAGATCATCAGTGTCCGCCCGTCGGAGTAGTACGTCTGCCCGTGCGCCGTCTGCGCTTCCTTCACCGGATCCTTCGCCGTCATGTACTCCTTCAGCAGCACCTCCCCCGTCGCCTCCAGGCTCTTGCCGATATAGTCCCGCTCCCCATCGGTATTCGAGTCGATTTTGTGCGTTATTTTCCCGTTCCGCCGGTCCCGGTCGAACCCGATGTCGTGCGTCCCTGCCCCGACCCATACCGTCCGCCCCCCCGCCGTGAACGGCGCCTTCCAGATCCGGAAATGATGCCGCGCCGCCACCACCTTCAACGGATCCCCCTGCGCCCAGCCGTAGTCCTGCGGCCGGTCAAACATCAGCAGCTCACTCATCGGCAGCGTCACATACGCCTGCTTCGACATGCTCACCAGAATGCCCCGGAAAATCGTGTCCTTCACGCTCCGGTCCACCTTTACCCACCCTGCCCGCTCCAGCGCCTGCAGCACATGCAGTTCGCTGCCCACGATGAAGAAATTCACCCGGTCCCCCGGTGTTCCCTCGGCGTCCACCACCCGCGTCGGCACGCTATCCAGTTGCGCCTGCGTCAGCTTCACCAGCCCGTTCAGCAGCTCCGCCACAGGCCGCACCGTCACCGCGCCCGCCTTCCGCGTCAAAGCCACCCGGAATGCCCCCGTCGCCCGGTCCATCGTCCCCAGGTTCACCCCCAGAAACAGCCGCCCCCGCACCGGCATCGTCCGCTCCGTCCGGTCCCCGATCAGGAACGGCCTCACCGCCGCGCCATCTCCCACACGGCCAATGAGTGCCCCCTTCTGCCCCTCGTTCAGCGGAAACGTCTTCAGAAGGTCGGTCCATCCGCGCGCCGTCCCCGCCGGCCCCGTCTCCCGGCCCATATAGACGATGGTGCCCGTCGCCTCCAGCGCAATCGAGTCCCCCGGCTCCACGTCCACCCCCGTGTCCGTCCACACCTTATCCGCCCCCACCGTCAGCTCCTGGCTCCACACCCCCGCCATAGCCGCGGCCATCAGTATCAGTGTCTTCATCGGGACTCCCCTGCCTTCTGTATCAAACTCTCCACCTGCATCCACAACAGTGGATCCGCTTCCATCCGCGCATGTGCGCCCCCAAATACCCGCCGCTGCCAGCTCTCCGGCATCGCATACAGCTTCCACAACGGGTACTCTTGTTCAAAATTACCCAATATCTTCGTCTTCGTGGGGTCCGCCGCACGGATCCGGTCTTCCCCCCGGATCGTCATCGTGTGGTGCTGAAAGAAATTAGCCGCCTCCCGTACGTTGTCCGGGATCACCGCATCCCGCGCCCCGAAGCTGTCCACTTGCACCGTCAACAGCACCGGCACCCCCTTCCCGCGCAGGAACTTCGCCAGCTTCACCGTCGCGCCCCCGCCCATCGACTGCCCGTAAATCACCACCCGCGCCCCCGCCGCCTCCTCCCCGTCAATCCGCCCGTTCCCGTTCCGGTCCAACGCCTCCATCACCGCCCGCTTCGCCGTCCGCAGCCGCCGGTGCGAGAACGATTCGGCATCCCACCCCTGCTCCCGCAAGCGCAGTGTCAGCCGCCGCACTGAACGGTGCTCATCGTTCCATTTCTCCAACGCCCCCAGAAAACCGATCGCCAGCCGTCCCCCCTCCGGCAGCGGCCTCCGGATCGACACGTCCGTAATCCCCTGCCCCCACGTGCAACCGCAGATCCAGACGCCGAGTATGATCCTCCAAACCATTGCTACCTTCTAGTTAGAGCCTTCTCCCCGTGCCGCTGTTTCATCTCCCACTCCTCCTCGCCGTCTCATCCCCCGACGCACTCCTCCAACAGCTCCGCTCCCAGGGCGCCACAGACATCTCCCTCTCCCGTGCCCGCCTCTCCACCGGCCCCGCCGAACACACCATCCTTCGCTATACCGACCCCAAAACCGGCGCCCATGCCCTTATTCTCGCCCCTTCCCCCTCCGGTTGGCGCGAGGCCGCCCATTTCAATACCTGGTGGAGTTTCGAAGCCCGGGACGCCGCCCGCCTCCTCGAACTCCGGTCCCTCGTCGACCCCGCCGTCACCGACCTCATCGTCCGCACCCGCTCCGGCGGCACCGAAACCGCCCTCACCCAGCTCGACTTCTTTCGCCTCCGCGACGGCGCCGCCGTCAACGTCCTTTCCATTAAGGAGCACGAATCGGCCATGGAGCATCCCTCCGGTGACGTCACCACCACGGCCGCCGCCGTCGAGTACCCCGCTCCCGGCCGCATCGTTGTCCGGACCGCAAAGGACCCCGGCCCGCACCGCTCCTGCACCCTCTACGTGTGGGATGCCCCGGCATTCCGCTTCGCCCCGAGTCCCTGCCCCTAGTTACCGCACCACCACCGCCGTCCCCGACGCGCTCACCATCATCATCGCGCCACCGTTCCCAATCTGAATCGTCTCGTAGTCCAGATCAATCCCGATCACCGCGTTCGCCCCCATCCGCGCCGCCTGCTCGCTCATCTCCCGCATGGCAATGTCCTTCGCCTTCCGCAGTTCCCCCTCATAGGCCGCTGAACGCCCGCCCACAATGTCCCGGATCCCCGCAAAAAAGTCCTTGAAGACGTTCGCCCCCAGGATCGCCTCTCCCGTCACAATTCCCAGATATTGCAGCTCGCGTCCTTCAATCGTCGAAGTGGTAGTCAGTAGCATTTGTCCCTATTTCCCGAGCATCGGCTCGATAACTTTGAATACGTTCTTCGCCACAATCTTGTTCCCCGCCGCCGTCGGATGGATCTCGTCCTGCTGCATCAACCCCTTCTGCATCGCCACTCCTTCCAACAGAAACCGCATCCGTTTCACTTTGTGCTTCCGCTCCAGCGCCGGGTAGATCTGCTCAAACCCCTTGATGTACTCCGGCCCATAGTTCCGCGGCAGCGTCATCCCCGCCAGCATCACCTTCGCCCCGCTCTCCTGGAATGCCACAATCATCTTGTCCAGGTTGTCCCGCGTCACCTCGAGCGGCAGCCCGCGCAACCCGTCGTTCCCGCCCAGCTCCAGAATCACCAGATACGGCTTCAACTCCGTCGCCTGCGCCACCCGCCCCAGGCCCCCGCTCGTCGTATCTCCGCTGATCCCCTGGTTCACCACCCGGTACCGCAGCCCCGCCGCGTCAATCTCTTTCTGCAGATAATCCGGGTAGGACTCCCCCGCATCCGCCCCATATCCGGCCGACAAACTGTCCCCAAACGCCACAATCACCGGGCGCGGGTCCTTCGTCTCCTCCCCCGCCGCCGCCGGCGGTTGCACCTCAACAACTGGGGCCGGTTCCGTCTTTGTACCGCAACCCGCCGCGAAAAGCATCAAACTGAGAAGTAGTTTCTTCACCTTTCTCCATCCTATGGCAAACCCCGCAACCCGGCCCGCGATCCGCGTCCGCGCGCTCCACAAATCCATCGCCACCGCCACGCATACCGTCAACATCCTGCGCGGTATCGATTTCGACGTTCCCGCCGGCCAGTTCGTTGCCATCATGGGCGCTTCCGGCTCCGGCAAAAGCACCCTGCTCGGCCTCCTCGCCGGGCTCGATAGCGTCACCAGCGGCTCCATCGAACTCGATGGCGAAGAGATCACCGGCCTCTCCGAGGACGCTCTCGCCCTCCTCCGTGCCCGCAAACTCGGCTTCGTCTTTCAGTCCTACCAGCTCATTCCCACCCTCACCGCCGAGGAAAACGTCCTCCTCCCCGCCGAACTCTCCGGCAATATGTCCGGCGCCGCTGCCCGCGCCCGCGCCCTCCTCGACGAAGTCGGCCTCTCCGAACGCCGCGACCACTACCCCGTCCAGCTCTCTGGCGGCGAACAGCAGCGCGTCGCCCTCGCCCGCGCCTTCATGCTCGCTCCCCCCATCCTCATGGCCGACGAGCCCACCGGGAACCTCGATACCACCAACGGCGCCCACGTCCTCGACCTCCTCCTCTCTATGAACCAAAAGGAAGGCACCACCCTCGTCCTCGTCACGCACGACCCCCAGCTCGCCGAACGCGCCAATCGCCGCATCCACATGCGCGACGGAGTAATCGTCTCCGATGAGTCCTAGCACCGCCCTCCGCCTCGCCTGGCGCGACTCCCGTACCGCCGCCGCCAAGTTCGCCTTCGTCATCCTCGCCGTCGCCGTCGGCGTCGGCTCCCTCACCGGCGTCCGTGGCTTCTCCCGCGCCTTCCGCGGCATGCTCCTCAAGGACGCCCGCACCCTCATGGCCGCCGACCTCACCGTCCGCGTCTTCGAACTTCCCACCCTCGCCCAGCAACAGCTCTTCGATTCCCTCTCCTCCCGTTCCATCGACCGTACCTGGATCACCGAGACCGTCTCCATGCTCAGCGCCCCCGCCATGAGCACCCCCCTCCTCGTCGCCGTCAAAGGCGTCGACCCCGCCAAATACCCCTTCTACGGCTCCGTCGACCTCGCGGACAACTCCCCACTCCCCTCGGTTCTCGATGGCCCCTCCATCGCCGTCTCCGATGACCTTCTCGTCCGTTCCGGCCTCAAAACCGGCGACTCCGTCCGCCTCGGCACCGCCGAGTTCACCATCAAAGCTGTCATCACCAACGAGCCCGACCGCATGTCCGGCTCCGTCAACGTCGGCCCCCGCGTCATGTTGACCCGCGACAACCTCGAAGCCGCCGGCCTCCTCCAGGAAGGCAGCCGCAGCTCCCAGCGCTTTCTCTTCAAATTCCCCGCCGGCCGCGCCGACGAGATGATCCTCGACGCCCGCAAACAGATCGCCGCCGCCTTCCCCGACGCCGTCATCGCCGATTACCGCGAAACCCACCCCCTCATCACCCGCGGCCTCAACAACGCCACCACCTTCCTCAGCCTCGTCAGCCTCATCGCCCTCGTCGTCGGCGCCCTCGGCGTCGCCATGGCCATGCAGTCCCACCTCCAGCAGAAGCTCGATTCCATCGCCGTCATCAAGGCCATCGGTGGCCGCTCCTCCCAGGTCCTTCAGGTCTATCTCCTCCAGGCCATGCTCCTCGCCCTCGCCGGCGCCTTCCTCGGCCTCCTCCTCGGCGCCGGCGTCCAGAAGGCCTTCCCGCTCCTCATCGCACGCTTCTTCCCCATCTCCCCGGAGGTCGAGTTCGAGTGGCGCTCCATCCTCGAAGGCCTCGGTCTCTCCCTCCTCTCCACCGCCCTCTTCGTCCTCCCTCCGCTCCTCGAAATTCGCCAGATCAAACCCATTCTGATTTTCCGCCGGGATATGGAAGGCGTTCCCAAGCCCTGGGCCCTGCGCTGGCGCGAACAGCGCGCCGCCCTCGCCGCCGGCCTCCTCATCTGCCTCGGCCTCGCCGGCATGGCCGCCTTCCTCATTGATTCCGACATCCGCAACGCCCTCCGCGTCGGCGCCTGGTTCGTCGGCGGCCTCATCGGCGCCCTTCTCCTCCTCGCCGGCCTCTCCTGGGCCCTCCTCAAGGGCCTCCGCCGCCTCCTCCGCCTCCCCGCCCTCCGCCTCCCCACACTGGCCCGCCATGGTCTCGCCAACCTCTATCGCCCCGGCAACCGCGCCGAAGCCGTCCTCGTCGCCTTCTCCCTCGGCGTCATGTTCACCCTCACCATCTATCTCCTCCAGAGCTCCATCCTCGGCCAGATCTCCGCCTCCGCCCCGCCCGGCATGCCCAACGTCTTCCTCATCAACATCACCAATGCCGATCGCGAGGCCGTCGCCCAATTCCTCAAGTCCGCCCCCGGCATCGAAGGCGATGTCGCCATCGTCGCCACCGCTGCCGGCCACCTCCGCTCCATCGACAACGTCCCCCAGAACGAGCAGAACCTCACCGGCAACGCCAAACGCTTCCTCCGCGCCCGCACCGTCACCTGGTCCGCCGAACTCCCCCCGCAAACCCAGATCGTCGAAGGCAAATGGTGGACCAGGCCAGATCCCAAACTGCCGCAGATCTCCGTCCTCCTCGATTCCGCACGCCTCCTCAACCTCAAGCCCGGCCGCCTCATGGAGTGGGAAATCTCCGGCCGCAAAATTTACGCCCGCGTCGCCGCCATTCACCGCAACGAAAGCGTCCGCCCCGGCTCCAATACCGAATTTATCTTCTCCCCCGGCGCCCTGGACGCCGTCCCCGTCCTCTACTTCGGCGCCGTCCGCACCCAACCCGCCCAAATCGCCCGCCTCCAAAAGGCGTCTTTCGAAAAATTCCCCGCGATCACCGTCATCAACCTCGCCGACGTTCTCGACCGCGTCCAGGAAGTCATCGACCAGGTCGCCCTCGTCGTCCGCTTCATCTCCGCCTTCGCCATCCTCGCCGGAGTCATCATCCTCGCCTCCTCCATCGCCGGCTCCCGCATGCGCCGCGTCCGCGAAGTCGTCATCCTAAAGACTCTCGGCGCCACCCGCCGCAAAATCGCCGCCATCTTCTCCGTCGAGTTCCTCCTCCTCGGCCTCCTCGCCGGCCTCATGGGCAGCGCCCTCGCCGTCGCCTTCACCAATCTCCTTCTCACCCGCCTCCTTGACGCACGCTTCCAGTTCGCCCTCGCCCCCAACGCCATCGCCATCGCCGGCAGCGCCCTCATCGCCATGGCCGCCGGTTGGCTCGCCAGCCACCGCATCCTCGACCAGAAGCCGCTCGAAATCCTCCGCGACGAGTAGCCGCCATGCCCGGACTGCAATGCTACCCTAAAGGCGAATGACCCCGGAAGAGCGCGAACGCTACTCCCGCCAGATCCTCTTCCCCCCCATCGGAGAGTCCGGCCAGGAAAAACTACTGCAGTCGAAAGTGGCTATCGTCGGCTGCGGCGCCCTCGGCACCTTCCATGCCGCCGCCCTCGCCCGCGCCGGTGTCGGTACCCTCTCCATCCTCGATCGCGACTACGTCGAACCCTCCAACCTCCAGCGCCAGTGGCTCTTTGACGAACAGGACGCCCGCGAAAATCTCCCCAAAGCCGCCGCCGCCGCCCGCGCCATCCACCGCATCAACTCCGCCATCACCGTCCACCCTCACATCGTCGATCTGAATCCTACAAATATAGAGGAACTCCTCTCCGACGCCGACCTCCTCCTCGACGCCACCGACAACTTCGAAACCCGCTTTCTTTTGAACGAGTTCGCCGTCTCCACCGGCAAACCCTGGATCTACGGCGCCGCCGTCGGCTCCTACGGCATCACCATGCCCATCCTCCCCGGCCACTCCGCCTGCCTCCAGTGCCTCTACCCCACCCCTCCCTCCTCCGGCCAGCCTACCTGCGAAACCGCCGGTGTCCTCGGCGCCATCACCGCCACCATCGCCGCCCTCCAGTCCGCCGCCGCCATCAAGATCCTCACCGGCCACCTCCCGGCTCTCCGAATTACTACAATTGACGTATGGAGCGGCGCCGCCCGCCAGATTGATCAACCGCCCCGCGACCCCGCCTGCCCCGCCTGCGGCCCCAATCCGGATTTCCCCTACCTCAGCGGAGAAAAACGCGCCCCCATCTCCCTCTGTGGCCGCGACGCCGTCCAGATCCACGAACGCTCCCGCCCCCTCAACCTCCCCGACCTCAGGATCCGCCTCGAAAAGCTCGCCCCCGTCCGCGCCAACGAGTTCGCCCTCCGCTTCTTCCCCGCCCCCTACGAACTGACCATCTTCCCCGACGGCCGCGCCATCATTAAAGGTACGACCGACGTCGGCGTCGCTCGCAGCCTCTATTCCAAGTACATCGGATCCTAGTCCTCAGAACTTACCCACAACAAATAGACGTTTTCCACATATAACCCACAATCCAGCGTGTTATGCTTTTCAGGTGGCCCCGGTCACAGAACAATCGTGGACTCGCAAAGAGATCTGTAGAGTCCTTTCTCTCGATGAGCGCCAGCTTCGCGCCTGGGAAAAGCAGGGTCTGATTCACGCATCCGATCAGTATGCGTTCTCTGACCTCCTTACCCTCCGCACTCTGAACTCCCTCCGCGAGCAGAAGATCCCCGCCCACCGGATCCGCCAGTCCTTCCGCTCCCTTCGCGAGCGCCTCGGCCAGCAGCTCTCCGACGTCAAGATCTTCACCGAAGGCAGACGCATCGGCGTCCAGTTCTCCGGCCAGCGCATCGAACCCGTCACCGGCCAGCTCTTCTTCGACTTCGATTCCGCCGCCCCCTCCCAACCCCGCACCCTCGCACCCCGCCACGAGCCCCAGCGCAACCGCGAGCAGGCCGACTTCTGGTTCCAGAAGGGTCACGAACTCGAAAGCGCCAACGCCCCCATCGACGAGGCCGTCGACGCCTACCAGAAGGCCATCGAACTCAACCCCGCCGCCGCCGGCGCCCTCGTCAACCTCGGCACCATCTTCTTCCACAAACGCGACTGGAGCCGCAGCGAGTACTTCTACAAGGCCGCCGTCGAGGCCGACGCCAACTACGCCCTAGCCCACTACAACCTTGGCAACCTCTTCGACGAGCGCGGCGACCCCGACCGCGCCTACGCCCACTACCACGCCGCCCTCCGCCTCAATCCCCAATACGCCGATGCCCACTACAACCTCGCCCTTCTCCACCAGGGCCAGGGCGAAATGATGAAGGCCCTCGGCCACTGGCAGACCTATCTGAAACTCGACGCCACCTCCCAGTGGGCTCAGATCGCCCGCCGCGAAATCGACAAGATCAAGAAATCCACCATCGTCTCCGGCCCCCGCCCCGTGCCGGTCCGCTAGGCCCCCCATAATAGAGGTTCCCCATGGATCTCCACGCCACCCTGCGCGATTACTGGGGCTACGACGCCTTCCGTCCCAAACAGCGCGAAATCGTTGAAAGCATCCTCGCCGGCCACGATGTCGCCGTCGTCATGCCCACCGGTGGCGGCAAATCCCTCTGTTATCAACTCCCCGCCATCGCCGCCGGCCGCCTCTGCGTCGTCGTTTCCCCCCTCATCGCCCTCATGCAGGACCAGGCCTCCCAACTCGCCCAACTCGGCGTCTCCGCCGCCGTCCTCAACTCCTCCCAGGAACAGGACGAGCGCAAGGACGTCTTCCGCCGCCTCTATCGCAACGAACTCCGCCTTCTCTATCTCTCCCCCGAGCGCCTCGCCGTCCCCTCCACCACCGAATGGCTCACCCAGGCCAACCCCGCCTTCTTCGCCGTTGACGAAGCCCACTGCATCTCCGAGTGGGGCCACGAGTTCCGCCCCGAATACCGCCAGCTTCAACTCCTCCGGGACCGCTTCCCCAACGCCCCCATCGCCGCCTTCACCGCCTCCGCCACCCGCCAGGTACGCCACGATATCCTCGCCCAGCTCAAGCTCCGCCAGCCGAAAACCTTCATCACCAGCTTCGCCCGCCGCAACCTCCGCTACTACGTCCGCGAATCCTCGAAGAAGGAGAAGGAGTCCCTCCTCCTCCGCGCCATCCGTCACCACAAGGGCGAGTCCATCATCGTATACGCCCCCACCATCAAGCTCGTCGAGGAAACCGCCGCCCTCCTCAACGATCGCGGCATCTCCGCCCTCCACTACCACGGCCGCATGGAGGCCGATGCCCGCCGCTCCCACCAGGAGCAGTGGATGAACGGCGAAGTCGATGTCATCGTCGGCACCCTCGCCTTCGGCCTCGGCATCAACAAACCCGACGTCCGCTGCGTTATCCATCTCTCCCTTCCCAAAAGCCCCGAACAGTACTACCAGGAGGCCGGCCGCGCCGGTCGCGACGGCCAGCCCGCCGATTGCCTCCTCCTCTGGTCCCGCTCCGACATCGGCGTCCTCGTCCATTTCATCGATCAGATGGAGGACCGCGCCAACCGCGACGCCGCCTGGCAGCGCTACCACGCCGTCAAGAACCTCGTCGATACCGATGCCTGCCGCATGCGCCAGATCTGCGAATACTTCGGCGAAACCCCCAAGGCATGGGATAAGTGCGGCGATTGCGACGCCTGCGCCGGCCTCCCCGATTGGCTCCGCCAGGACGACGCCAAACCCGCCCGCCGCCTCGTCTACAGCTCCAACGTCGACGAATCCCAACTCGCCTCCCTCAAAGCCTGGCGCCGCGACTACGCCCGCCGCCTCCACGTCGCCCCCTACGTCATCCTCCACGACCGCGTCCTCTCCGAACTCCTCCTCCGCCAGCCCGCCACCCTCGAAGACCTCCTCCTCGTCCCCGGCATCGGCCCGCAAAAGGCCCGCAAATACGGCGAGGATATCCTCGAGGCACTCTTCTCCGCCCTCGAAGCCTGACGGCCTGACGCAAATTTTGCGGCGGGTTATGCAAATCCTGCGTACTGGCCGATAAGAAGTGGTAGTGTTTGCAACGGGGTCACCGTGGCACACCATTTGCATCCTATGGATAGCGGAGGTGCAAAAAACACCATGACTCGCAGATTCATCATTCTCGCCACGGCCGCCGCGCTTTCGCTCGGTTCCGTCACTCTCGTTGCCCAACAGGGCCCACCCGCCAACCCCGGCGACTGCCCCAACTGCCCCACCGGCGGCGTCCCGAAAAAGGACGGTACCGGCCGCGGCGCCAGGAAGGGAAAGCAATCCGGCCCGCGCGACGGCTCCGGCCCCATGCACAAGGGCCAGGGCAGAGGCCAGGGTCAGGGACGCCGCGGAGGGAGAAACTGATTCCCGCCCTTGTGGCCGGCTGTTTCTGAGGAGCCAACCATGAATTCCCACATCAAGTTGAACGGATTGCAGTTGCTGCCCGCCCTCGCGTGCGCCATCGCCTTCCCCCTCCTCGCGCAGCCGGCCGCTTCCCTGCCGAAACTCGAAGTTCGCGGCGAGATCACCGCTGTCAATCTCGTCGCCGGCCAGATGCCGTCCATCGCCGTCAAGGCGCCCGGCGGCCGCCTATGGACCGTTCGTCTCGGCTCCATGCGCTATCTCATCGCCAACGACTTTAACCCGAAAACGGGCCAGTCCGCCCTCATCCGCGGCTTCCAGCAGGATCCCTCCACCCTCCTCGCCATCAGCGTTGATCCTGGTGATCCCCGCCGGAAGCTGATCCTCCGCGAGGAAGACGGCCGCCCGCTCTGGCGTGGCGGCCCCCGCAAGGGCCCCCCGCCAGACTAATCCGAAAAGGACTGCCTTATCGCCGTGAAACTCGCGCTTCCCCGCCCTCTCCCCATCCTCCTGGCCGCCCTCACCGTCGCGGCGGCGGGGGTCCTCGTTCTCAGCGCCATCAGCACCTACCGCACTCTGGACGCCCAGCGCGCTGTCTTCCTCCGCGGCCGCGCCGCCGCCGTCAGTGCCCGTCTGGAAACCATCCCGTCCTCCCTTCCGGAATCGGATTGGCCCCAACTCCTCGCCGACGAGGAACCCGCACTCGCTGCTCTGGTCCTCTATGACCGGCCAGCCAGCCCCGCTTTCCTGGAACCCCTTTGGGACGGACGCGAACTCTTCCGCACCGAAACTGTCAACGCCACGCCCCCCGTCTTCCGCGCCTTTGTCCCCTTCCACTCCGCCGGCAGCCTCCGCATCGCCCGCATTGATATCGACGA
>CAZWDD010000147.1:0-13097 GCA_964632345.1 uncultured Solibacteraceae bacterium
CCTGGGGCCAGCCCGGATTGCAGCAGGCGTGATTCATCAGAATGACGAAGCGGCGGAGGTAGGTATTCCAGTGAATGGAGGGGCCCCAGTGGGAGTCCGTATTGGCTGCTTGCCAGGAGACGCGTGCGGGGAAGACCGGAGAGACATGGCCGCCAATGCCGGGTTCACTCCAGCGGCCGCGGTAGTGTTTGGTGACGGTGCCAGCGGGGTCGCGGCGTGCGTCATAGGGCATGCGGGCGACGGCGACGCCTTGCTCTTCGAGGGCGCCGGCGTAATTGGTGAAGAAGAAGTAGAAGAAGCGGCGCTGGCGGTCGAGAATGACGGAGAAGTCGCCGTGGCCGCCGGCGAAGAATCCGTTTTTGGCGTTGCAATCGACGGGGTCGCCGGAATCGAGAACGATACCGAGGTCGCGGACAGTCTTGCCGTTGTCGTAGGAGATCGCGGCACCGATGCGGGGGCGGGTGAGCTTGTTGGACGCGCAGACGCCGCCAGGTTCGTTGTGATACCAGAGGAAGAGAGTGCCATCAGGGTCCCGGTAGGCGGCTTCAAACCATACGGGCTTGTGGTCTTCGGAGTCGAAGTCGACGTTGATCGTGTTCGATAGAGAGAACTGATCGGGGCCGTGGCTGCGAGTGGGGACGCCTGTGGAGTGGAAGATGTAGAGCTGGCCATCGAGCCAGGTGGCGGCGGTGTTGCCGTCGATGACTTTCGGGAGTGTACGGCGTTCGGCGGGCTGGACGTAAGCGTATTGCGCGAACGTGGAGAGGGACAGCAGAAACGGTAAAGCCAAGCGACGGAGCATCTACCATGAAGGTGCGTCCGGGGCGTCCGAGGTTACGCGAAAGCGCATAGTTTACCCCGCTGGGGTAAGTTGAAGTGTGCGGCGATTGGGCAAGCGAGTAATTACCTTTCCACTGCTGGCGGCGGTTGGAATCGCGTTGGGAGTGGAGGAGGTCTTGTGGCGTCTGAGCGGAGTGCTCGCGCTCCTGGGCCGCCTGCGGATGTTCCGATTGCTGGAGGCTTGGTTGCGGGGCGTACCGCCGTGGGGGGCGCTGGTATTGTTCGGCGTACCATCGGTGGCGCTGGCTCCGGTGAAGATGTTGGCGTTGTACTGGGTGGCTGGGGGGCATCCGGTCTTGGGAATCGGAACGATCGCGGCGGCGAAAGTGACGGGGACGGCGGTGGTGGCGCGGTTGTTTCAACTGACGAAGCCCCAGTTGATGACGTTCGGGTGGCTGCGGTGGGGGTACGGGCGCGTAATGGCGCTGCGGGCGGCGGCCTACGGAATCTGGGTGGAGTCGGTGGTGGGGCGATGGTGGAGACGGGAGCGGGCGAAGCACCGGGGATGGGTGAGACGGAGGTGGGAGGCGGCGCGTGCGTGGATGTCGAGAAAGTGATAAGTTGCTAGATTTGGAAAGGAACGGAACCGATGAAGATATTGGCGATCGTATTGATGGCGGGAGCACTGGCATTCGCGCAGCCGCAGGGTGCGCGGAGGGGTCCGTCGTTGCCGGAAGCGCTGGTGGTGAGCGCTACGGAGGGATTTGAGGCGATATTCGACGGGACGACGTTGAATGGGTGGGACGGGGATCCGAACTTCTGGCGTGTAGAGGGGGGATCGATTGTCGGCGAGACGTCGAAGGACAAGCCGATGAAGTCGAATACATTTCTGATCTGGCGCGGGGGGAAGCCGGCAGATTTCGAGTTGAAGCTCGACTTCAAGATGAACTCGACCAATAGCGGCGTGCAGTACCGGAGCCAGGAACTGCCGGATGTTGGGAAGTGGGTTTTGAAAGGATATCAGGCGGATTTCGACTTTGAAAACCGGTACACGGGGCAGTTGTATGAAGAACGCGGGCGCGGTTTCCTGGCGATGCGGGGGCAGGCGGCGGCGATTGCCGATGGCGGCCGGCCGCGGGTGATTGCAAATCTAAAAAGCAACGAAGACCTGCGGGGAGCGGTGAACATTAACGGCTGGAATACCCTGCATGTGATTGCGCGGGGCAATGTCCTGATCCACATTCTGAACGGGCAACAGGCGGCATTGTTCATCGACGACGACACGAAGAACCGGGCGATGAGCGGGTTGATCGGTATGCAACTGCATGTGGGCCCACCGATGCGGATCGAGTTTAAGAATATCTATCTGAAGAAGCTATGATCGATTGCAGTCCCGAAGAGTGGGAGTTACGGGTCCAGTTAGCGGGCGCTTACCGGCTGATTGACCATTTCGGATGGAGTGAATTGATCTGGACGCACACGACGGTGCGAGTTCCGGGGGCCGAGCACCATTTCCTGATCAATCCGTACGGGTACCGTTTTGACGAGGTGTGCGCGTCAAACCTGGTGAAGGTGGATATGGACGGGAACGTGTTGGGAGACCAGCGCCAGGAGATCAACCCCGCGGGATTTGTGATCCACAGCGCAATCCATATGGTCCGCCAGGACGTTCGCTGCATTGTGCACACGCATACTGTCGCCGGGATGGCGGTGGCCGCCCTGGATTGCGGGCTGCTGCCGGTCAGCATGTACGCGCTGGGTTACGACCGAGGCGTGGGATACCACGACTTTGAAGGGCCCAGTCTGGAATTGGGCGAACGGGAACGGCTGGCGGCAAACCTGGGGGAGAAGCATGTGCTGATCATGCGGAATCATGGGTTGCTGACTTGCGGAGACTCCGTGGCGCAGGCGTTCGTACGGATGTATCGGCTGGAACGCGCCTGTCAGGTGCAGTTGGCTGCGCAGGCGACGGGGACGGGCCTGGTCGTACCGCCAGACCACGTTCGGCGACTCAGCCGGGAGCGCAGCGATGACTTCCTCGGCGACAAGGGATATAGCAGGGAACGGAATCCGGAGTTTGCCGCGATGCTACGGCTGTTGGACCGGTTGGACCCAAGTTACCGGAATTAGTTCGTCAGTTCGCGGCGGCGGTCAGATACTTCTCGAAAGCCGTGGCGGGCAGGGCAGCGGAGAAAAGGAAGCCCTGCGCGAGATCGCAATCACAATCGCGAAGGAAGGCGAGTTGCTGTGGGGTCTCGACGCCTTCGGCAACCACCTGCTGGCCGAGGGAGTGCGCCAGCTTAATGATGCCCTTGACGATAGCTTCGTCATTGCCGTCGCGGCCGATGCCGCGTAGAAAAGAGGCGTCGATCTTGACCGACTCGATGGGGAACTGCTGCAGATACGTCAGGGAGGAGTAGCCGGTACCGAAGTCGTCGAGAACGAGGCCGATTCCGGCGCCGTGAAGCGCATGGAGAGTCTGCTTGACCCGCGTCGACCGGTTGAGCAGCACGGTCTCCGTAATCTCCGCCTTTAGGCAGGAAGGTGGAAGGTTGAGTGCGGTGAGCATCTCCATGACGATCCCGAAGACGTCCTGCTGATTAAACTGAACGGCCGACAGGTTGACAGAGATGCGAAGCCCGGGGTGCCCCAGCGCGATCCAACGTTGCAACTGGTGGAGGGACTCTCGCACAACCCACTGGCCGATGTTGATGATGAGGCCGGACTCCTCGGCGACGGAGATGACCTTTCCGATCGGAAACGGTTTGGCGTCCCACCGTAGCAGGCTCTCGGCGCCGACAATGGTATTCGCCCGGATATCGAGCTGCGGTTGAAACGCCACCGAGAGTTCCCGCGAGGCGAGGGCGCGGGAAAGGTCCCGCTCGATCGCCACCCGCTCCTTCGTCTCCGATTCCAGCCGCTGGTCATAGAACCGGTAGCCTCGCCGGCCGTCGGCCTTTGCGCGATACATGGCAAGGTCGGAGTTGCGGAGAAGGTCATCGGCCGTTGCCCCGTCCTGCGGATGGAGAGCCACTCCGATTGAGGCCGAGATCAGAATTGGACGCGAATCGATTTCGAAGGGACGCGAGAAACCGGACAGTAGCCGGTCAACAAGGAAGTCGACATCAAGCGAATCAACCGCGGCTTCCAGGAAGAAGACAAACTCATCCCCACCGAATCGGGCCAGAACCGCGTGGTCCGGCAGCAGCGAACGCAGACGGTTGGCGATCTCCTGCAGAATCTGGTCGCCCATCAAATGCCCGAGTGTGTCATTGGTGTCCTTGAAACGGTCCAGATCCACAAAGAACACCGCCAGGGCGCCGGAGGTATGGCGTTCAATGGCATGATTCAGACGGGTAACAAACGACTCCCGATTCCATAGGCCTGTCAAGGCGTCGTGTTCCGCGATGAACCGCATTCGCGCCTCAACCAACCGCTGCTCGGTAACGTCTTCATGGGTCACAACGAAGTGGGTCCACTCCGACTCCGGGCCCGCGATGGGAGTGATCGTCTGCAGAACAGTGTGCGGCGTACCGGACTTGGAAAGCAGAGTGACCTCGGAGGTGGACGGGCGGCCGGTGCGCCGCGAATCGGACAGGTTGAGATTGAACGAAGAACGCGAACCGGGCGGATCCAGAAGGGAAGGGGACTGGGAAAGTAGTTCGTCCGCGGAATAGCCGGACAGCCGGAGGAAGGCCTGGTTCGCCCAGTCAATGCGGCCGTCCGCATCCGTGATGAAGATCGCGTTGGCGACTGAGTCGAGCGCCGTGATCTGCCGGTTGATCTTCTGATCCTTCTGGATCTGGTCGGTAATGTCGATGTGCAGAATCACCGCGCCGCCAGCCTTCGGCGCGTTAATGGCGGTTACCGTACAGCGGAACCACCGGTTCTCATTCGCCGAGTGGCAGGGGTATTCAAATGTGCGGATGGACACGGATCCGCTGAGTACTGCCGTCAGGGCCTCGGCGGCGGAGGCTGCGCCGGGCACGCCGTCGCGGGCGGCGGCCTCGGAAATCGCTATGTAGTTTGACCCGAGCCCGTAGCGCTTGCCGACATACCCGTTGGACTGCGCGAACCGCCGCCAGGCGGCGTTGGTGGACACGATCATCCCCTTGGCATCGACGACGGCCATATGCGCTGCCAGCGCGTTAATCGTCGCATCCTGGCGGGCACTCAGGACCCGGTGGCGTGTATCGGCCCGTCGCAGTTTGTCATGGATCTGAATCATCGACGAGATCTCATGGAAGACGATAACGGCGCCTCGGGTGGCCTTGTGCCGGCCCTGGTAGGGGCGCACACAGACGCGGAAATGGCGATGGTTGATGACGGTCTTGAATTCGGAAACAAGCGAGTTCGCCGAAGTCTTCTGCGCGCGGGAGGCGAGTTGGGTGGCGAGCGTGGTTTCGTGGGGAATCGAGATGGGGCCGCCGAGGTTGTCTGAGGTCAGCCCCAGCAGATGCCGCGCATCTTCGTTGATATGCCGGAGGTAGCCGCGGCTATCGACAACGAGCAGCGGCGAATCGAGCGAGTTCTGGATGTTCTCCAGGTCCTCAATCGAGAACGCCAGTTCGATCGATTTATGCTCCAGCTCTTCGTTGACCGTGAGCAGTTCTTCGTTGGTGGACTGCAACTCCTCGTTGGAGGCGTGTAGCTCCTCGTTGGACGCCTGCAACTCTTCATTGGAGGATTGGAGTTCCTCGTTGAGCGCCTGTAGTTCTTCATTAGAGGTTTCGAGTTCCTCAACGACGGCCTGCAGTTGCTCCCGGGTTGCGTGCAATTCCCGTTCGAGTTCCCGCATCTGGGTCTCGGCCTCGGCCGTGGGCGCGGCGTCGACCACGTGGTTCTCCGCCAGCACCGGGCTCTCGACAAAGCTGACGACGAACAAACGCTCCTGCGTGGGGCGGTCCGCCGGGAAGACATTGATCTGCAGGACCCGCTCCACCCCTCCTAGCGTCACCTTGCGAGGGACACCGTGCGTGGGCTTCTTCTGCTTGAGCGTTCGTTGAATCTGGGCGCGCAGCGACCCGGCAACGGCCTTGGGCGCCATGGCAAGGAGAGTGAACTGTGGCTTTCCCTCTTGCAGAAACAGGTACCGGCCGACGTCGCCATAGGCCTCCAACAGACGGTAATCCTCATTTATGAGCACGGATGGCGGCGCGAACTGATTGACCAGAATGTTCTGCAGGAAGGTTGCGGAACTGGCGGCGCTATCGCTATTGGACCCGGAAGGGTTCCGGTCAAATGAGGTCCAGTCGCGGGTGACAGGAAGGCGGCGTTCCCCTTCAGAATGGGCTCGGTTGGTAAAGATGCGCGCCTTCCGGTCCAGGCAGTCGAAATATTCCCCGGCGGGGTTCTCAGATCGGCCAAGAAACAGAAGTCCGTTCGAGTTGAGCGCATAGTGGAACTTGCGCATCACCTCCTCCTGCAGTGCTGGCTTCAGGTAGATGAGCAGGTTCCGGCAGCTGATGATGTCCAGGTTGAGGAATAGCGGATCGCGCAGAAGGTCGTGCCGGGCAAAGACGACGGAATCACGAACGGCGCGCTCCACCTGGAATCCACTGGTCGTCTCGAGAAAATAGCGGGATGTGATCTCCGGCGGTAGGCCAGCGGCCGATGCGGTCGGGTAGAGTCCCTTCCGGGCGAAGGCAATCGCGTTGTCGTCGAGATCGGTCCCGAAGATCTGAACGCGGCGGCCGGGAAGATTGCTGGCCAACAGAATCGAGAGCGTATAGACCTCTTCCCCGGTCGCGCAACCCGGCACCCATACGCGAAGGGGATCCGTTGTCGGCTTGGAGAAGTGCGTGCGAAGGCGTTCTGCGAGGGCATCAAAGGCGAACTGATCCCGGAAAAACGACGTAACCGAAATCAGGCAGTTCTGCGCGAGGTTCTGTACCTCTTCGTGATTCTCGTCCAGAAGCGAAATATACTCCCGCAGATTCTGGCAGCGCGTGGCGAGAAGGCGCTGTTGAATACGGCGGCTTATCGTGTTCTGCTTATACCCGCGAAAATCGATATTCGTCGCAAGATTGATCTTTTCCAGAATCTGATCGACTTCCGAAGTCCGGCGCCGCGGAGCATGACGGGATTTGGGCGATTCGTGATATTCACGCAGCCGCAAGAGGTAGGGGCCGATCTCCTCGGGCGGCAGAACGGCATCAACCAGTCCGGTTGCGATGGCCGCCTGCGGCATGCCGGAATACTTGGCCGTACGAGGGTCCTGGGCAACCACGAATCCACCGGCAGTCTTCAGCGCGCGGACCCCGCGGCTACCGTCCGAACCGGAGCCCGACAGGATGACCGCTACCGATCGGTCCGGGATCTCATTGGCAAGGGAATCAAGAAGTGCATCAACGCTCGGTTTGGGGCCCCGGTCGTTCGGTTGCACCAGGCGCAGATAGCCATCGCGATAGATCACGTTGGTGTTCGGCGCGGTGACAAAAATGGTGGCTGGTTCCATCATCATGTCGGAGTCCAGTTGCCGCACCGGCATCGACGTCTCCCGCGCCAGCAGGTCCGTCAACATGCTGGAATGCTGCGGAGCCAGGTGTTGCGCCACAACGTAGCTGAACGAGCCTTCCGAGGGCAGGTGGTGAAATAAGAACCGCAACGCCTCCAGCCCTCCGGCCGACGAGCCAATGGCGACGACGATCAGTTTTCGGGCCGGAATCTCGCCCATGGGGAAATCGTTAAGGGCGGCGGTCACGTGACAGTGTCCCGGATTGGAGGCAGAGGCCTGCAGGCGCGGAGGAAGAAACCACGAGCCAACAGTTCATATGATTCGGATTCTTTGTTGAGATTATATTGTGAACGGTTTCGTTGCAACTATTTCAAAAACAATTTCAATTAAAACTGTTTATTGCGGGTCGCCGACGTCGTATGCGTTGGTTGCCATTAACAGCACTCGGTAGGAACCCAGATTGTTCTGCCAATGGCGGTTATCGTTGATGGCCAGATAAAGTTTTCCACTTGCCGTCAAGGGCGCAGACCACGACCTCCCCACAAGGAATACGCTACCCACTGCCCCAAAGCGCCCAACCAGCGCCCCGAATGGGTGGCCATCAACGAGATTCGTCTTGTACTTCGGGCCGGGAACCTTCAGTCCGTCCGGATCAGATGCCCAACCATCGACATCCCAACTGAGGCGAGTGAACCCGGACGCCGTCACCCTTGCGCGGGACGCGGAAGTGAAATAAACGGCCGTATCGAACGATTCAATCTGCGTGCTGTGCCGGATGGAATGAACTTCCAGACTCCTCGCAATCGTCTTCTGCTTCACCGCAAGAAACCGGATACGGTCCCACCCAATTGCTCCTAGCGAGAACGGTTCTACCACGCCCCGCAGTGCCGGCCCACGCGCCTGCCGGATGATGGACAGCGAACGGTCAAGGGTATCGGCGTGGCTCGGCATGATGCGCTCAAAGAGACGATAGAGCGGGCGGGGCTCCTGCTGTTCGGTGTCCTTGTAAGCCTGGAGGAGGGGCGTCATGACGGGAACGCCAATGGCTGTGAGTTGTTCCACCGCAAGGTCGCGCCCGGCGCGGTCTTTGCCCTGAATGGCGGCTACTCCGGCGGCGATCTTTTCGGCTTCGTCCGCAGTGGCAGGTTCACCGTTGTGGACGGAGAGAAGGGAAGCGAGGGGCAGGCTGCGGAGTTTGCCATCGATGGTGACGCGGATGGAGGCCAGGGATGTAGTGACTTCTCGGGTTGCGCCGTCCTTGCTGTGGACGAGCAGCGTTGTTTCCTTGGCTAGAAGGGGGAGTGCCAGCAGAGCGAGCAGCAGGAGGCGCATGAGTTCCTTATTCATGTTCGGGATGGGTACAGCCGGGGAAGGCGTCGATGGCGCGGTTGCCTTTGTAGCCGAGCGCGGCGCGTCCCTCGCGGGAGAGGCAGAAAGCCTCAACGGCGAGGGGCTTCACAAGGGTATTGAGAAAGCCTGATTCGTCGGCCGCTTCGCGCGCCATGACGTTATCGTTTACAGTGGGGCCGATGCGGGCGAGTTCCTGCCGCCAACGGGCCTGCGTGGCGGGCGGGGCGTGCTGGATGATTACGTCGATGTACCAGGCGACGCGGGCTTCCCGCGCGCCGGGGGAACCGGGCTCACTGGGGATCAGGAGATGGCACAGCTGTTCTAGCGTGGCGTAGGCCTCGGCACCGAGGAAGGGCTGGGCGAGAAGCGAGGCGGCGGGGAGGAGAGCGATGGCGGCGCGGCGATTCATGCGAGGTCTCCCTTACGGACGAGGGAGGCAAGGTGATCGGCCATGCGCCAGGTGAGGGCGATGTTGGTGAGGGTGGGGTTCTTTTCGGGGTAGGCGGGAAAGACAGAGGCGTCACCCAGAAAGAGATTGGGAACGTCGTGGGACTGGCCGAAGGGGTTGACGACCGAGGTCTTGGGATCGCGGCCCATGCGGGCGGCGCCGACCCAGTGGTTGGAATCGATGACGAGTTGGGAGGCGTCGATGTTGCCGGGGGATTGGACGACTCGTCCGCCGCCCGCGCGGATAATCTGTTCGCTGAGGGCGACCATGTCGCGGGCCATGGAGACGTCGGAGTCCTCGTAGTGAAGATGAATGCGGGGCACGGGGTGGCCGAAGCGGTCCTTACGGGCGGGATCGAGATCCACGAACTTGCGGGAGGAGATGAGAAGCGAGCCCTGCATGTTCATGGAGGCGTGGGCGGCGTTCCACTCCTTGAGGTTGCGCTTGAACTCAAGGCCATAGCCAGGAATGCCGCGCAGGAACATGCGACCGGGGTGGAGTCCGCCGCCGCACTGGATCTGGTAGGTGCCTTCGAAGCCGGAGTTGGGTTTATCCCAGTAGAGCCCGGTGAGAAGG
Organism: uncultured Solibacteraceae bacterium; assembly: GCA_964632345.1. Lineage (GTDB taxonomy): Bacteria > Acidobacteriota > Terriglobia > Bryobacterales > Bryobacteraceae. The sequence goes on from CAZWDD010000147.1 coordinate 9,612, forward strand.
GAGTGGTAGTAGTCAGTGCCGTCGTCGTTGGAGGCGTCGCGGTTATAGAGTTCCGGGAAGACGCCGGCGACGGTGGTGCCGAAGTGGGAGGTGAGGTTGCGGCCGACTTGGCCGGAAGAGTTGGCGAGGTTGTTGAGCAGGAGTTGGCGGGCGGTTTCAATGGTGCTGCAGGAAAGGACAAGAAAGCGGCAGCGGAGTTCTCGGGTCTGGCCCTGGGCGTCGACGTATTCGATGCCGGCGACACGGCCGGAGTCCTTCGCCATGACGATACGGGTCATGGTGGACTCCAGAAACACGGAGAGGCGGCCGGTCTGTAGCGCGCGGGGGATGGGAGTATTGGCGGAGGTGTATTTACTGTCGACCTCGCAGCCGGCCATGCAGTGGCCGCAGTAGTGGCAGACGGGGCGGCCGGAGGGGTGACGCTCGGTGGGCATGGCCTTGCGGATACCGATGAAGGCGAGGGCACGGCCCTGGGCCTGCAGCGCCTTGACACCGCGATGAAGGAGCCGCTCCGGGCAGCGCATGGGAACGGGCTTCTGAAACTCGCCGTCGGGGAGATTGGAGAGGCCGTCCTTGTTGCCATAGACGGCCATGAAGCGTTCGGCGCGGGCGTACCACGGGGCGACCTCATCGTAGGAGATAGGCCAGCGTTGGAAATCGAGCGGGCCGAAGCGGAGGGAGTGGCCGGCCCAGCAGAGAGAGCGGCCGCCGAGGGCCTTGAGCAGTCCATGGGCTGGGCGATCGCCAACAGGGGTAAAGTGGTCGCGTTCCTGGAAGTCGGTGACGCGCTGAACCGGGCTGCGGAAGCCCTGGGCGAGGCGCGAGGCGAGTTGCGGGAACGCGGGTTTGTGGGCGTTGTAATCGACGCCCGGAGTGAGGCGGCGGCCGGCCTCAACGAGGGCTACCGAAGCACCGGCCTTCGTGAGAGCATACGCGGCAATGCCGCCGCCGGGACCGCTGCCGATGACGCAGACGTCGAAGACTCTGGGCGGCATGGCCGGTTAGGCGAGGACTTCCTTGATGACGCGGCCGCCGATGTCGGTGAGCTTTTTATAGCGGCCGGCATGGAGGTAGGTGAGGCGGTCCTGATCGAGGCCAAGCAGGCGGAGGAGCGTGGCGTGGACGTCGCGCAGGGGGATGGGAGCGCTGGCGGCGCGGACGGAAAAGTCATCCGTCTCGCCATAGGTGGCGCCCTTCTTCACGCCGCCGCCGGCCATCCAGACGACGAGGCCGTACTGGTTATGATCGCGGCCGGGCTTGTCGGTGACGAGGTTGTTATCGAACGGAGTGCGGCCCATTTCCGAAGCCCAGACGACAAGGGTTTCATCGAGGAGTCCGCGGGCCTTGAGGTCGGCGAGGAGTCCAGCGACGGGCTTATCAACTTCCTTGCAGTGCCTGGGGATACGGCCGGCAACGTCGCCGTGGTCGTCCCAACGATCGCCGCCGGCGCCATGGAGCGCGAGGACATAACGGACGCCGCGTTCGACCATGCGGCGGGCGAGGAGGCACTGGCGGCCGAAGGCTTCCGACATCGGGTCATCGAGGCCGTAGAGCTGGCGGGTCGCCTCCGACTCGCTGGCGACGTCGACGAGTTCGGGCGCCTTGGACTGCATGCGGAAGGCGAGTTCGTAGGCGGCCACGCGCGCGTCGAGTTCGCTGGTTTCCTTGCGGGCGGCGCTGTGTTTTTCGTTCATCCATTTGAGCAGGTCGAGTTCGTCGCGCTGCTGCTTGGGGGTGAGCGTGCGGGGCCGGTGGAGATCGACGATGGGCGTTGCACCGTTGCGGAAAAGGGTGCCCTGGTAGGCGGCGGGCAAATAGCCGTTACCCCAGACGCCGTTGCCGCCGATGGTGGAACCGCGGGGATCGCCGAGGACGACGAAGCCGGGGAGGTCCTGATTCTCGGTGCCGAGGCCGTAGGTAATCCAGGCGCCGATGGATGCTGAACCCGGGAACTGATTGCCGGTCAGGGAATGATAGACGGCGGGCCCGTGATTGTTGTTGTCGACCTTGATGCCGTGGATGAAGGCGAGATCGTCCACCTGTTTGGCGAGGTTAGGCATGAGGTCCGTGATCCAGCGGCCGGATTGACCGTGCTGGCGCAGCGGGGCCACGGGCGGGATGATGCGATTCGGGGCTGCGGAGAAAGTGGCGATTTCACCGACCGTGCCTTCGGCCTTGGGCATCTGCTTGCCCGCAAGCTTGATGAGCGCCGGTTTGTGCTCGAACAGATCCATCTGGCTGACGCCTCCTTCCATGAAGAGGAAGATGCAGCGCTTGGCCTTGACCGGGATGTGGGCCGGCTTAAGGCTGAGGGGCGATTCGGCGGCGAGCATATTCTGCAAGGCGAGGCCGCCGAGGCCGAGCCAGGAGTTGTTCAGGAACGAGCGGCGGGAGAAAGACATGAATCGGTTACTCCACGAAGAGGAACTCATTGGAATTGAGGAGCACGCGGCAGAGGGCGTCGAGTGAACCCGGGAAGGAAGAGAAGCGGTCGACTTCATCGGCTGTTGGAGCGCGATGGAGGACGCGGCGGAAGGCGGTACGTATTTGGGCGGCTTTGTCGGCGCCGGCCTCCCTGGCGAGCAGGGCGGCGAGATGCTGGGACTCCTCGTGGACAAGGTTGCCGTTCATGAGGGAGAGCGCCTGCAGCGGTGTGGTGGTGGCGCTGCGTCGGTCACAGGACTCCGAGAATACCGGCGCGTCGAAGGCGGCCATCATCGGCAGCGGCATGGAGCGGCGCTGGAACGTATAGAGGGAACGGCGGCGGGTATCGGCCTCGCTGTCGTTGGACTCCCACATCAGGGCTCCGCCGCGGCCGTAGCGGGCGAACTCGGCGAGGTCCGCCGGGAGGGGCGGGAAGACGCTGGGACCTCCGCGCTCGGGGTTGAGGCGGCCGCTGAGATACAGGATGCCGTCGCGGATCTCCTCGGCCTGCAGGCGGCGGCGGGGGAAGCGGGAGAAGAGCTTGTTTTCGGGGTCGCGTTCGGTGGCGGGAGCGTTCTCCGCACTCTGCTGGTAAGTTGCCGACATAAGGATCAACTTGTGCATGGCCTTCATGCTCCAGCCCGAGTCGATGAACTCATGGGCGAGATAGTCGAGGAGTTCCGGATGGGTGGGCCGTTCGCCGTTGACACCGAAATCACTGGGCGTGGCGACGATGCCCTTACCGAAGTGATACTGCCACATGCGGTTGACCATGACGCGGGCCGTGAGCGGATTATCCTTGCTGGCGATCCACTTGGCGAGGGTGAGGCGCCAACCGCGGGTGGGGAACTGGCGATAGCGATCCTGCTCGATGACCGCGGGTTCTTCCTTGCCGGCGATGGCGGTTAGGAAGCCGGCCTCGACGGGTTCGGCGGGTTGGCGATAGTCACCGCGAGTGAGGACGCGGGTGGGTGCGATGAAGGGTCCGTTGGGCGGCCCGGGAACATTCTTAACGGTCAGCGCCTGTGTGGACCAGCGGCCGAGACGCCGGCGGAAGGTGTC
>CAZWDD010000148.1:0-13074 GCA_964632345.1 uncultured Solibacteraceae bacterium
ATTCAAGGCCGAGTTCCTCGAGCTCCCCCAACCCCGCTGCACCGTCGAGTAGCAGCGAATATGATGTACCTGATCCAGGAGGATTCTTATGCCGCCGATTACCACCGCGCAAGTCAATGCGCTCAATACCACTAACTTCACCTTTGCCTCCGATGCCGAGGCCTGGTGCCAGACCCAGCTGGGCGATCACTTCCTCGCCTGGTTCAACGCCAAACTCGCCTCTAAAGGCCCCTGGGCCGGTGTATCCCTCGTCGATACCCCCGCCAACCGCGTCGGCTTCCACGCCTTCTGGAACAACATCGGCATCCTGACCCCCGGCGAAACCGTCTCGCCCTTCCAGTTCCTCGCCCTCATGGCCATCTTCGCCAATGAGTGCCGGGCCAACTTCAAACCGGTTGCCGAACGCATGGGCCGCACCGGCTTCCCCGGCCTTACGTATCTCTATGAAGCCATCCCCGGCCTCAAGCGTTCCTACAACACCCTCGCCGGCAACCGCACCGCCTTTGCCTGCTTCCGCTCGGCGGCCTTCATCGCCTCCCACGGCCACCGCGTCCTCGGCGACCGGCTCGCCAATACCAACGATCCCGTCTGGAACGGCCCCGTCTATCCCCGGGCCAGCTTCCCATCCGCTCCCAACGAGGCCGAAACCGGCTTCATCATGGAGGCCGATTTCATGAAGTTCCGCGGCCGCGGCTTCATCCAGACCACCGGCCGCGCCAACTACGCCAAACTCATCGCCTTCATCCAGAACTACGACGGCGATAACAACGTCGTCGATTTCTACCAGGCCGCCTGGCAGGGGCTATCCGTCAACGATGCCGCCGACACCAGCTCCAATGAGGATTGGGATCGCCTCTTCCAGGAAACCGACCTCATCATCGCCACCGAGGCCGTCCGCGTTCACAACATCGCCTCCGGCAACTACCTCGCCCTTACCGGCGATCCCGATGCCGCCATCCGCCGCATGGGCAAACGCATCAGCGGCGGCGACGCCTACGCCGCCAAATACCGCGACCGCATGGAGGCGCTCATCCGCACTGCTCTCGCCTAGTGCGCGCACCCGCAGCCGTCACCCTTCCAGGCCCCGATCCCCTCGCGCGCGATGATCGGGGTCATGGCAAGGCTCGCCACTGCGTCCGCCCACCACCACCCGAACGCCGCCTGTAGCCCCAACCCCGCCAGCAGGATCACAGACAGAAACGCGCACAGGCGCGTCTGCCGCGAATCGGCCACCATCGACGCACTCCCGATCTCGATTCCCACGCGCCGCTTGGCTCGCGCGATCGCCGGCATGATCAGGATCGACAACGCCGCCAGCACGATCCCCGGCCAGCTCACCGCCGGCCCCTCGCGCTCCATCAGGCTCTCCACCGCCTCCCAGCCGATCCACGCCGCGAGCCCGAAAAACGACAGCGCTATCAACTGCTGCGCCCGCCTCTCGGCGTGCTCCGCATGGTGCCCCAGCCGCCAGATCATTACCAGCCCGCTGCTTACCTCCAGCACGCTGTCGATCCCGAACCCGATCAGCGACACGCTCCCCGCCATCACCCCCGACGTCAACGCTACCCCCGCCTCCACCACGTTGTAGCCAAGCGTTGCGTACTCAAGCCGCAGCCCCCGCCGGATCGCCTGTTCGCTCATCGTACTCTGATTTTCGCAAGAAAAATGCTCGTCTTGCCGCCCTCGTGGCTCGAATAGTACAGCGTCCACAACAGTCCGTCGTGCCACACGAATCCCGGGTAGCTCGAATCGCCGCCCGACGGCAGCCGCAGCTTCGGCGTGAACCCCTCCGGCGTCAACAGACCGATCGAGGTGAACGGCTTCGTCCGCTCGCCCCCTTCGTAGTTCCGCCCGCCGGCCACCCATTCGCCCCCCGGAAGCGGCAGAAAATTCGGCCCGCCGATGAAGTACCCCGACGGCTTCCAGCTCCATTCCTTGTACGGCGGCCGGCTCACGCCCACCCACGCCAGGTTGCCGTCCTCCCACGTCCGCCGCGTCAACGCCGCCATCCGCCCGTCCGGCAGAAACCGGATCGTCGTCTCATCGCCCCCGGGCACCGCGAGTTCCGTCACCGTCTCCCACTTCACGCCATCGGCGCTCGTCACCAGCCGGATCTTCCGCGGATTCGCCGCCAGTTCCGCCATCGGCGACCCGTACTTCGACACCCCGTACGCCTTGCCCTGGTGCCACACCACCCGCCACAGCCAGTGGCCGTCGGCCACCACCGGTGCCGGCGCCGTCCACGCCTTCCCGTCTTTTGAGAAGATGGCCCGGCTCTGCCGCGTCTTGTACACGCCGCCGGGGTAAAAGGAGCCGCCGGCGATGATCATGAGCCGGTTGTCCGGCGTAATGCTCAGGTGCGGGTCCCGCAGGTCGACGCCCGCCTCCTCGATCAGCGCCTCGCTCTGCCACCGCGCTCCGTCGCCGGAGGAGAGCACGCGCAGCTTCCCGTCATCGGGCTTGCCTGGCGAGGGCGCATGCGTCAACCCTTCGCGGAACACGCAGTACCAGCGGTCCTTCCACCGCGTCAGGTCACCGAACGCCGCGTGCCGCGGCTGGTCCCAGATCTTGGCCACCGAGACGAGTTCAAGTTCGGCGGCCGGCAGCAGCGCCGCAAGGAGGAGGAATAAAGTGGTCAGTCGCATCACGCCGAACCAAGATACAGGAATCGGAGCAGCAGAATGGCCGACAGCACGTAGACGAACGGCGAGACCTCGCGCGCCCGCCCCGTCACGGCGTGCAGCGCCGTGTAGGAGAGGAAGCCGAGCGAAAGGCCGTTGGCGATGGAGAAGGTCAACGGAATCGCGACGATGGTCAGAAACGCCGGAATCGCGGTGCGCAGCTCGCGCCAGTCGATATCGGCGGTGTGCGCCATCATCAGCGCGCCCACCAGAATCAGCGCCGGCGCCGTGGCCGCCGCCGGCATGGCGCCCAACAGCGGCGCCACCCAGAGGGCGGCCAGGAACAGCAGGCCGGTGACGATGGCGGTGACGCCGCTGCGCCCGCCGGCCGCGACGCCGGCGGCGCTCTCGATGTAGCTGACCACGGTGGATGTCCCGGCCAGCGATCCGGCGATGGTCGCCGCCGAATCGGCCGCCAGAATCCGCCCGATGCGCGGGATCCGGCCATCGGGCCCGATGAGGCCGGCGCGCTGCGCCACGGCGAGCAGCGTGCCGAGGTTGTCGAACAGGTCGACGAACAGCAGCGCGAAAACGATATCGGCCAGGCCGATCCGGAGCGCGCCGGGGATGTCGAGTTGAAAGGCGGTCTGGGCGAGCGCGGCCAGCGGCGGGCTGCCCGGCGCGGGCTGCGAGAGGCCGAGCGCCATGGCCGCGGCGGTGGCCGCGGCGGCGCCGATGAGGATGGCCGCCCGCACGCCGCGCACCAGCAGCGCGGCGGTCAGCAGCAGCGCGCCGAGGGCCACCAGCGTGGCCGGCGCGCGCAGGTTGCCGAGCGCGAGCGCCGTGGCGGGGCTGCTGACGACGATGCCCGCGTTGCGCAGCCCGATGAAGGCGATGAAGAGGCCGATGCCGACCGCCACGGCGCCATAGAGCGGGCGGGGGATCGACTCGACGATCAAGCGCCGGATGCCGGTGAGCGTGAGCACCAGAAACAGGACGCCGGACAGGAACACAGCGCCGAGCGCCGTCTGCCACGGAATGCCCATGCCCTGGACGACGCCGTAGGCGAAGTAGGCGTTGAGGCCCATGCCGGGCGCCATGGCGATGGGGTAGCGGGCGAACGCTCCCATCAGAATCGAGGCGAGGCCGGCCGACAGGCAGGTCGCGGCCGCGACGGCCGGCGCCGGCATCCCGGCATCGGCGAGGATGGACGGGTTGACGAAGATGATGTAGGCCATCGTCAGGAACGTGGTGAGTCCCGCGACGATCTCCTGCCGCCAGCCGGTGCCGAGCCGCTCGAACTCGAAGTAGCGTTCGAGCGGCTTCATCCGGCGAGCGGGACCTGCTGGTAGTCGAGCGCCCATTCGCGCATGAAGAGCACGCGCTCCGGCACGACGGCGTAGAGCAGGAACTCCGGGTTGTCGATGGAGCCGAGGTAGGCGCGCAACAGCGGGTTGGCGTCCCAGATGGACTGGCGGACGGCGGCATCGGTGACGGGGCGGCAGGGCCCGGTGATGCGGACCTGGTCGTGGTCCTCCGACATGTAGCAGAGCTCGCAGCGTTCGTTGGCCTCAAGTTCGGCGGTCTTCGACGAGGACCGGAGCGAGGCGATGTAGATGGTGAAGCCGTCGGTGCGGACGGGCGACACGGGCCGGAGGCGCGGTTGGCTGCCGTCGAGGGTGGCCATCATGGGAAACTTCGCCTTGCGGATGGTGGCAAGCGCGGTGGCGCGCAGTTCGGACTCCGGAACGGGAGTAGGCAGCTTCATCCCTTCAAGGATATGCTGGCGGAATGCGTCTGTTGGCGGTGGTGGCCGCGGTTCTGGCTCTCATACTGATTCCTTTCGTGTTGTGGGAGGACGCGATCAACCAGGTGGCGGCCGGGCTGGTGGAGCGGGGCCGCGGGCAGTGGTGGACGGGTCCGGCGATCGCCGGACTGCTGGCCGGCGATGTGTTTCTGCCCGTGCCGTCGAGCGTGCTGTCGACGGCGTCGGGGGTGCTGCTTGGTTTCGGGGCCGGGGCGGCGGTGAACGTCGGGGGGATGACGCTGGGCTGCTGGCTGGGCTACCGGGCGGGGCGGATGGCGCGGCGGCGGGCGGACCCGAAGCTGCAGGCGCTGTGGGAGCGGCATGGCGAGTGGACGCTGGTGGTGACGCGGGCGGTGCCGGTGCTGGCCGAGGCGGCGGTGCTGTTTGCCGGGATGACCGGGATGGGTTTCCGGCGGTTTCTGTTGTTGACGACGCTGGCGAACGCGGGCGTGGGCACGCTGTACGCGGCGGTGGGCGCGTTCGCGATGGAGTGGAACTCGTTCCTCGGGGCGTTCCTCGGATCGTTGGCGGTGCCTTTGGCGGCACAGGCTATGATGAGGGTGCGATGGCGAAAGTGATGATGGTGGCGTCGGAAGCGGCGCCGTATGCCAAGACGGGTGGACTGGCCGACGTGCTCGGGGCGCTGCCGGCGGCGCTGGCGCGGCAGGGGTGGGGCGCCTCGGTGGTGCTGCCGAAGTACCGGGGGCTGCACCCGGAGGGGATCGAGCTGATCGGCCGGGACGTGGGCGTGTGGATGGCGAACTTCCGGCACCGGACGGAGATCTGGCGCGGGGCGAAGGACGGGGTGACCTTCTACTTCGTCGAGGCGCCGTGGCTGTTCGACCGCGGGGGGCTGTACTCGGCGTACGGGAACGACTATCTGGACAACCATGTCCGGTTCGCGGTGCTGTCGCTGGCGGCGCTGCAGGTTGCGCGGCAGTTCGAGCATCCGGACATCATCCATTCGCACGACTGGCAGGCGGCGCTGGTGCCGATCTTCGCCAAGCGATGGTTCGGGCACGACCCGCGGCTGGCGGGCGCCAAGCATGTTTTCACGATCCACAACCTGGGGTACCAGGGGCGGTTCCGGAAGGAAGTGATGCCGGAACTGGGGCTGGATTCGCGGCTGTTTCACCCGGGGGAGATGGAGTTCCACGGGGACGTGAACCTGATGAAGGGCGCGATTGTGGCGACCGATTCGATCACGACAGTCAGCCCGAAGTATGCCGAGGAGATCCAGACCTGGGAGCACGGCTTCGGGCTCGATGGCCTGCTGCGCGAGCATTCCTGGCGTCTGCACGGGATCCTGAACGGCGTGGATTACGCCGAATGGAACCCGGCGACCGACAAGCTGTTGCCGGCGAACTACGATGCCTCCGACCTGACGGGGAAGGCGGTGTGCAAGCGGGCGCTGCTGGAGGCGCTGGGCTTCGATGCCGACCGGCACGACAAGCCGCTGATCGGCGTGGTGTCGCGGTTTGCCGAGCAGAAGGGTTTCGATCTGCTGCACCCGATCGGCGATGAACTGATGAAGGAAGACGTGACGGTGATCGCGCTTGGCAGCGGCGAGCCGCATTATGAGTGGATCTTCCACGACCTGGCCGAGCGGCACCACGACAAGTTCCGGGTGTGGCACGGATATAACAACTCGCTGGCGCATCTGATTGAGGCCGGAGCGGACATGTTCCTGAGGCCGAGCCGGTATGAGCCGTGCGGGCTGAACCAGATCTACTCGCTGAAGTACGGGACGCCGCCGGTGGTACGGGCGACGGGCGGGCTGGATGATACCATCGAAGAGTCGACAGGTTTCAAGTTCGGCGAGTATTCGCCGCAGGCATTGCTGGGCGCGTTACGGCATGCGCTGCAGTGCTGGCGGGACCGGGACGCATGGCAGGAACGGATGCGGCTCGGGATGAGCAAGGACTTTTCGTGGGACCGTTCGGCGGGCGAGTATGCCGCGCTGTACCGGCTCCTGCTGGGGAACTGAATCCTTTGCCGGGTATCAACATCCAAAGCTTTGGAGAAAACAAAACAACATGGCTGGAAACAATACGGTTACCTTTACCGACTCCGGATGGGACGCGGAAGTTCTGCAGTCCGACAAGCCGGTGCTGGTGGATTTCTGGGCGGAGTGGTGCGGACCCTGCCGCATGATGTCGCCGACGATCGACGCGCTGGCCGATGACTACGCCGGCAAGGTGACGATCGGGAAGCTGAACGTCGACGAAAACGGCGGGGCGGCGATGCGTTACGGTGTGCGCGGCATTCCGACGCTGTTGCTGTTCAAGGGCGGTCAGGTGGTGGCGCAGAAGGTCGGCGCGACCTCGAAGACCGACCTGCAGCAGTTGATCGATCAGCATCTTTAAACTCCTTTCGGGATTTGAAAATGCCAACAGGGGCCTCCGCTGGAGGCCCCTGTTGGCGTGTTTGCCCTCAATCGCAGTATCGCGGGCGGCAATGGGGAAGCGGTGAAGCGACCCCGCGCATCTGGATGCAAGCGATTGATTGCAAGCGGTTTATGCGGCGACAGGAAAATTTTCAAGTGCCGTGAACGCGCCGTCTAGAAGACGCCGGCGACAACGGCGCTATCGCCATTCCTGACGACGACAAGCGAGCCGGACTTGACGGAGGGGACCATTGCGCCGTCATTGGAGTTGAGTTCGAGTTCACCGCCCTGGATAACGGGGGCGACGGTGATGGTGCCGATCTGGGAGCCATCGAGGAAGACATCGAGAACGGTGCCAGGGGCGACGTTGACGTCTTCCACTTCGACGTTCAGGCGGGAACTGCCCTGGCGGGCGCGGAAGTCGGCTTTCCCGGAAGGGGTGAGGGTGCCGATGCGGGCGCCGGTGAGGTTGGCGCGCATACGGGTTTCGGCGGCGCTCTTGGCCTCCATAAGGACAGGCAGCGTCATGAGGAGCGCGGCGGCGCCAAGGCTGAATACTCGTCTGTTGAACATCATGTTTTCATCTCCAGTGTGTGTCCAGGCTCTACATTGCCCGGTTGCACAGTGAGACAGCGCCGGGAGCGGATTGGAACAGAAGCGGGAAGTTTTTTTTTCGAGTTCACAAGTGTTTCGCGGGGCAAGCGCGAATTTGTGAACTTTGCTGTTCCGTGAGGGGATGGGAGTTGTCTTAAGGGATGGAAGGCAGGATGAACCGCTATACTGGCCGTGATGACGCACCTCGGCGACGAGGAATTGATCTCGAAATTCCGTTCCGGCAGAGGGGCTCCCGAGACCGATCCTTACTTGAACGAACTATTCCGCCGCTATTCGGAGAAGGTTGCGGTGTGGTGCTGGCGGCACACGGGGGACCGGGAGTTGGCGACCGATCTGGCGCAGGAGATTTTTCTCCGCGTGTTCGAGCGGTTGGACCGTTTCGAGGGGAATGCGCGATTCAGCACGTGGCTGTATACAGTTGCGCGGAATCACTGTCTGAATGCGTTGAAGTCCCGCAGGACGCGGAAGGAGGACGCGATGGAGCCGATAGTGATGGAACCGCTGGATGACGGGACGCCGAACGCGGAGGAGGAACTGCTGCGGCAGGGGCGGATCGGGGAGATGCAGCGGTTGCTGCGGGAGGAGTTGAATGAGACGGAGCGGCGGGTGATGGTGATGCACTATGGGGAAGAGTTGAGCGTGGAAGCGGTGACGCGGGTGCTGGGTTTGGGGAACGCGAGCGGGGCGAAGGCGTTTCTGGTGAGCGCGCGGCGGAAGCTGCAGCGGGCGCTGGAGCGCGGGCGTGGCGAGGGAAAGGGAGGGGACTAAAAGATGTCGACACCCCGTGAACCGGAGCAGGAGCGAGCGTTGCGTGAGGCGCTGGGTGCGTCGGCGCAATGCCTGGAAATTGAGCAACTGGATGGGTATCTGCGGCGGAGCGTGGCGGCGGAAGAGGCGAAGGCAATTGGCGCCCATCTGGAAAGCTGCCCGCACTGCGCGAATGAGATGGCGATGCTGCGCGAATTCCTGGAAGGGGAGACGCCAGCGGGGGAGGAGGAGGAGGTGCGGGCGGTGGCGTGGGGGCTGGAAGCGGACCGGGAGCGGATTCTGGGTGGGGCGCGGCGCGGAGAGGGCACGAGGACGGACGGCGCCGGGTGGTGGCAGGGCTGGATGGCGCTGTTGACGATGCCGCGGCTATCGGCGGCATCGGCGGCGCTGGTGCTGGCAGTGAGCGTGGGGCTGTATGTGCGGCATGGCCGGTTGGCGGAGCAGGACCTGGATCTGGCGGAGAACGGCACGTTCCGGACGGGGCGGGTGACGGGCGTGCTGCCGGCTGGGGACATGGAGGCGATACCGGAGAAGGTGACGTGGAACGCGATGGCGGAGGCCCGGCGGTATCAGGTGCGGATGACGGAAGTGGACGGAACGGAAGTGTGGCGGGCGGAGGTTGGCGAGGCATGGGCGGCGGTGCCGGCGGCGGCGAGAGCGCAGGTTGTGGCGACGAAGACGCTGTTGTGGGAAGTGACGGCGATGGACGGAGCCGGGAAGACGGTGGGCATTTCCGAGCCGACGCGTTTCCGGCTGGTGTTGCGGAGGAGATAGGGATGCAAATGGGGAAGCAGCGGAGACGAAGCACGCTGGCGGCGGCGATATTGACGCTGGCGCCGGTATACGGGCAGCAGCAGATTGGCTTGCGAGTGAGCGAGGAGACGGTTCCGGCGGGGAGCGTGGCGCAGATCAAGGTGAGCGTGACGGAGCCGAAGCCGATCATCCACGGGGAGATGGCGATGGGGATGGACTTCTCCTTCGACCTGCTGGGGATTGCGCTGTACAGTTCGCAGGGGACGGTTAGCGGGATAGCCTACCGGAAGCCGGGCGGGCTGCGGGTGCGATTCACGGATCCGAGCGCGACGATGGGGATGGAGCCGGACTATCCGGTGCTGACGCTGGCGGTGCGGGTGCCGGAGGGGGCGCCGGCGGGGATGCGGATGCCGGTGAACCTAAACCTGGACACGTCGCGATGGGTGGGCCCGACGGGATTCGTATATGAGAAACACAAACCCCGGGGGTGGGTGGCGTGGGTAGCCCGGTTGGCGTACCACAACGTGGCGCCAGGCGGGGGGCGGATCGGGGCCGGGGAGACGTTCCGTATACTGGGAACGGGATTCCGGCCGGATGTACGGGTGGACATCGAGTATGTGGAAGACATCCGGGCGCGGTATGTGAACGGGGGCGAGATAGAGGTGACGGCGGGAACGGCGTTCGACCTGGATGGGAAGCGGATCCGTGTCCGGCACCGGGACGAGCCGGACGTTTTCTATTTCTCGTATCTGCGGGGGACGCGCCGGACGGCGAGCCGGGTGGCGCTGCTGGAGGGGAGTGAACCGATCTTCCCGATGAAGCGAGCGTTGGCGGCGATTGGCGCGTATCCGTTTCCGCGGGGGAACCAGGTGATGGGCATCGCGTTGCAGAATCCGAACCGGACAGAGGCACGGGTGACGATTACGGCGCTATCCCGGTTCCTGCAGCCTGTCGCGACGGCAACGATTCCGCTGGCGGCGGGGGAGGAACTGGTGCAGGCGGTGGAGGAGTTGCTGCCGGAGGCACGAGAGCCGGGGGTGTTCCTCTATGTGCGTTCGACGCTGCCGTTTCAATATGTGCCGCTGGCGGTGGATACGGCGGCGGGCGAGATACAGCCGCTGCTATTCGCCACGCTCAGCGCGACGACGAATTGACGAAGCGGGCAAGGGCTGCCAGGAGGAGGAGGAACGCGGCGAAGGCGGCGGCGAGCCAGTGCCAGGCGAGGACGGGGCGGAGCGGACGCCATCCGTCGCCGGAGAGAACGAAGGCGGACCAGAAGGCAGGGTGGCGCCTGGCGGGGTGGCGTTGGAGGAAGCGGAGCTTGGCGGCGCGGAGGGAGGCGGCCTTGGTCATGCCGGCGCTGAGATTGGCGTAAAAGTCGCGCATGAGGGAGGCGGCTGCGGCGTCCTCGACGCGCCAGAGGGTGCTGACGGTGGCGCTGGCGCCGGCGAGCAGGAAGGCATTGGCGAGGCTTTGGGGGCCTTCGCCGCGGAGGAGGCGGCCGTGGCCGGTTTCACAGGCGGAGAGGGTGACAAGTTCGGTGCGAGGGAGGGAGAGCGAAGCGACGTCGGAATGGAAGAGATAGGCCCAGCCGCGATCCGGGCCGCCGGCGAGGAGGAGGCGGGAGCGGGCAGGGTCCTCGGCATCGGAGACGGCATGGGTGGCGAGATGGAGCACTGGGAATTCGGCGGCGCGGCGGCGGAGGAGGCTTGATTCGGCGGCAGCACCGGTGAGGACGGTGGCGCTGCCCGGGAGGACGGCGGCAACGGCGCGGGCTTCGGCCTGGGCGTTGGGGAGAGGGGCCCAGGAGGAGTCGCCGGCGAGGAGAGCGGAGGAGGGCGGGGCGGAGGGGTTGGCGAGGGCGAGGAGTTGGGGCTGCCAGGGGAAGCGGCGGCCTGGGGGCGGAGGCGGGGCGAGGAGCAGGGCGGCGGAGGGGAGGGAGGTGACGGCAGCGTGCTGGAGAAGGAGGCGGCCATCGGAGAGGGGGAGCGAGTCGAAGGGGATGGCGGCGATGTTGCCATCGGGAACGATGATCCAATGGCGGAAGCGGGGGTCGTGGAGCGGGGAGGCGGCGGGGAGGAGCTCGGCGGCGAGTTTGCGGCGCCAAGGGGCGGAATCGACGGCGGGATCGGCGAGTTCGCGGAGGCGAAGATCGAACTGGCTATCGTCGAGTGTGGTGGAGGAGAGGGGCTGGACGCCCCAGGCGGAGCGGGAGAGCCAGAGGAGGGCGGCGGAGGAGCCGCCGCGCCAGTAGAGGAGCAGGAGCGATTCGTCATCGAGCTGCTGCTGGAGGGCGGGGAGGGTGAGGTTGCGAGGGGGAAAGCGGTCCTGCAGGAGGCGGGAGCGGGAGCGTTCGAGCCAGAGCAGGAGCTGGTTTGCCTGGTGGACGGAGGAGACGCCGAGGCGGAGGAGGAGGGAGATGGCGTCGTCATAGAGGCGGCGCTTATCGGCCATGAAGTCGGAACGGAGGGAGGATGCGTGGAGGGAGGCGCGGGCGGACTCGACGAGGCGGGCGGCTTCCTGGAGCAGGGAGAGGGCGTGGGGGAGGCGGCCCTGGGCGATGGCGACGCGGGCGAGGCCGTGTAGGGCTTTCCAACGCTCCTCGCCGGTTTTGAGTTCCCGGCTGCGTTGTTCGGCGAGCGAGAATTCCCGGACGGCTTCGGGGAGGCGGGACTGGCGGAGCATGGTTTCGCCGAGGTAGAGATGGGCCTGCATCTGTTCGCGGGGGCTGCCGGTGCGGAGGGCGAGGCTTGCGGTGTGGCGGAAGGTGCGTTCGGCGGCGGCGGTGTCGTCGAGATCGAGGAGTTGGACGATGCCGGCGTTTTTGGTGAGGCTGAGGAGCGTGTCGGGGTTGGCGTGACGGGAGAGCAACTGGCGGGCGGACTGATAGAGGGAGAGCGCCTTGGGGGGATCGCCGAGGCGGCGATAGAGGGCGCCGAGGTTGGCGAGGAGTTGGGCTTCTTCTTCGGGGCGGAGCGCGGCGGAGGCGAGGCGGAGAGAGCGGTAGATTTTCAGGGCATCGAGATCGCGGCCGAGGCGCTGGTTGAGCATGGCCTGGTTGGCGAGAGTGATGCGGCGGGGGCCGGTGGTCCAGGGGGCGGCGGGGGAGGAGTTGACGAGGCGTTCGGCGGAGAGGAAGCTGCGGTGGGCGTCGTAGTAGAGGCCGCGGTAGTATTGGGCGCCGCCGAGGTTGTTCCAGGCATAGGCCTCGGCCTGGGAGTCGCCGGCGGCGTGGGCGAGACTGCGGACGTTGGAGAAGCTTTGCGCGGCGGGTTCGTAGGCGCCGGCGTAGAGTTGGGCCTGGCCGAGGGTGTTCCAGGCGCGGCGATGGCCGGGGCTGGCCGGCGGGCAATCGGCGAGCGAGCGGCCGGCGAGATCGATGGCGCCGGGGTAATCGCCGTTGCGGACGGAGAGGGAGGCGAGGGCGTTGCGAGCCTCGCAGAGGGCGGTGCTCGAATGGGCGGCGGCGGCAAGGTCGATGACGCGGCGGAAGACGGTGGCAGCCTGGGCGGACCGGCCGGCGGCGGCGTGCTGGCGGGCGGCGGCGAGGGCGGCGGTGAGATCCGGGGTATCCGGCCAGAGGAGGCAGCCCGGCAAGAGAATGAGCAGGAAAAAGATGGCCCGCCGCAACAGCACCAGACTAGCAACTCGGGGGGAGGCGGGCAAACGCGGGAAACCTGCTACGCTCACGGAGGAAGGCCGTTTCGGAGGCGAGATCGAATGCAAGCGCGTGTGATGGCGGGAGTATTGGCGGTGAGCGGGGCGTTGGCGTGGGCGGCGGCGCCGGGGGTGACGCTGCAGCATCTGCGGGGCGGGGTGTATGTGGCGGTGGATACGTTCTACGTGCAGGAGAACTCGGTGGTGTACGTGGGGCCGGAGTATGTGACGGTGGTGGGGGCGACGTGGACGCCGGAGACGGCGAAGCTGTTGGTGAGCGAGATCCGGAAGCTGACGCCGAAGCCGGTGCGGGAGGTGATTGTGCCGGATTATCACGCGGACCGGTCTGGCGGGAGCCGGTATTTCCGCTTGATCGGGGCGAAGGTGGTGTCGCGGCGGCAGACGGCGGAGCTGTTACGGGAGCGGTGGGCGGGGCATATGCGGGAGTTGCAGAAGGCCTACAAGGG
>CAZWDD010000149.1:0-13047 GCA_964632345.1 uncultured Solibacteraceae bacterium
GTTCGGATCGTCGGCGCCCGCGAACGGATCGAGCTTCGCGTTCGGCGGCGGCGGCCGGAATCCCGGCGGCGGCCCTGCCGGACGGCCCTCCGGTCCACGTGGCCCCGCTCCCGGCGGCGGCCCGCCCGGCCCGAATCCCGGTCCCAACCCCGGCCCGCCCTCCGGCCGTGGTCCACGCATCCCCCCCGGCCCGCCCCGCATCCGCCCCATGCCCATCATCTCCGCCGGCATCAAAGTCTCATTCGCGTCATGCGGGAACAGATGGAACTTCCCCTTCTCGTCCAGGTAGATCGAATAGTCGCTCGCCCGCGTCCAGTAGCCGTCGTTGTTGATCAACGCCTTGTCCAGCGCCAGGAACTTCAGCACACCATCCACGTCCAGTATCGGCGCCAGCGCCGCCTCCAGCGCCTCCGGCGGCGTCTGCTCCAGCACCCGGCACAGTTCGATCAACGCCCGCCAGCTCTTGGGCGTGTCCTTCGTCTTGATCTCATAGAGCTTCTTGTACGCCTCCGGGTCCTCGCCCAAATACTGCAACCCCGCCCGGCCCATGGGGCTGCCCGGCGTCTTCCACCGCGCCCCCTTCGTGGTCCCGAACCACTCCTTGACGAAGTCCGAGTTGTACTGCTGCACGTTCGGATAGACACCCCAACTCTCGCCGTTGATCACCACGCGCACGAAGTTCGCCTTCGGCGCCGGGATGTAGTTCCGCGCAATGTGCAAGTACAGCACGCTCCGCAGCAGCGTCGGGTCGCCATTGCCATTTAGCAGGTTCAAAGTCCGGTAACCGCCCAGCCGCTGCTCGTCGTGCACATAGTCCAGCGACAGATTCAGGGACCGCTTCCGCCCCTCCGGCACCATCATGAAGGACGACGCCCCGCGGAAATGAACGCCCACATCCGGGTACGCCTTCCCATCCACCGTCAGCTTCGCCGGCACTTCCACATCGGTGTGGTAGAACGCCGCCAGCTCTTTTTCCCAATCGGCGTTCTCAAACTCCAGGAACAGCGTTCTCACCACTTTCGGGTCGTACAGCGGCTCCTTCCCGTAGCTCTTCACGTCCTTCGGCGTCAGCTTCGCGCCCGGCTGCGGCGGCGCCTGCTCTCCGCCTCCCCGCATGCCGCCCGGGGGGCCCATCCGCCGCACCGGCAGCTTCGCCAGCGCCTCCCGTGCCGCCGCCCGCTCTTCTTTGTTCAGCCGGCCGTCGCCGTCCTTGTCGTGGTCCTTCAGGATCTTCCTTTCCTGTCCCATCGGACCGCCCGGCCCGCCGAATCCTCCCGGCCCGAATCCTCCCGGCGGCGGCCCGAACCCGCCCGGCGGCTGCGCCCACAGCCCCGCCGCGGCAATCATCCAAAACAAACCCAGTCTCTTAGGCATACCGAATCTCTCTCATTCCGTTTCCATCCCGTGCGCCGTCAGCCGCACATCGTGGACACCTTCCATCCGGTGCAGTTGCTTCACCAACTGCTCCGGGCTCGTCTCCGCCGGCGGAAACACATCGAATTCCGCTTCCAACGACATTCCCTGCTTCCCCGTCCCCATCCAACGCATCCGCCACCGTCCGCCCGGCATCGCCTGGCCCAACAGCCCGTCCAGTTCCAACCCCACCGCTACCCGCAGCCGCAGCGTGTATCCCTCCGCGGCCGTAACACCCCGCCGTTCCTTCCACGCCAGCAGGAACGAGGCGCCGCCTCCCACCAGAATCCCGATCACCGCCACCCATGGATGCTGGGACCCCACCGCCATCCCCACCACTACCGCGAAGATCACAAACGCCGTGTCCCGCGTATCCCGCACCACCGTCCGGAACCGGACGATTGACAACGCACCCACCAGGCTGAACGCCCGCGCCACGTTGTCCCCGATCACCTGCGTCACCATCGCAATCAGCACCGCCAGCAGCACCAGCGTCGTCGGCAGCGAAGCGGCCGACTCCTCGCCGTGCGTCGTCCGCCCATACACCCATGCCACCACCGCCCCCAGCGCCAGCGCCGCCAGCAACCGCGCCAGCACATGCCACGGGTCCACAGCCGGCCCGTCGGCCAGCGCCTGCGTCAGGAACTCAGGCATAACACCTCGCGCCGCAACCCCAGCCCCTCCACCGCCAGCCGGTATTTTGACGAAGGCTCCGGGCTCAGCCCGAACGCCTGCATCAACTCCTTGAAGAGCCCCGGCACCTCCAGCCGGTACTTCAACTCCAGAATCCGCCACTCCGGCGTCACCAGCCGCCCCTCCTCCGTCGGCACAAACCCGTACCCGTTCACCGGCGTCGCCCGCACCTCTTCGTCCACCGTCAACCGCACCGGCCCCGTTCCACTCATCCCCATCCGCGCCGTCCGCAGATAGCTGATCTGGCACACCGGACGCAGCTCCCGCAGCAGCACCCGCTCATGAAACCACCGCCCGGCCCAGCCCTTCGCGGCCTCGTCCCGCTCCAGCCACGCCACCTCTCCCCCTGGCACAATCGACCGCTGCTTCCCCACCCGGTTCTGCGTCTTCAGCTTCCGCTCCAGGTAGATCCACTCGCTCTCCCCATACCGCCGCACGCGGAACTTGCTCCGCCCGTACGATCCCCGCCGTTCATAGACGGCCATCTCCCCGGTGTCCAGATATAGACTCGTCACCCGGTACTGGTCGCCGCCCTCGCCTCCGGCGTTTGGGTCGGCCGCCATCCGCTTCCGCGCCCACTCGCGGATCTTCCCCGCCTGCTCCGGCGTCACCCGGAACTTCATCTCCTGCACGAACGCCCGCGTTTCCCTGGTTTCGGTCATCGCCATCTCTGGTTCACTCATCAGAAGGTACGGTTTCCGTAACGGGAATGTTACGCGGTTTACACTTCTTTACGGTGGTGCATCACCCGCCGAACAGCTTCGCTCCGGTCTCCCACAAAATCGCCCGCCGGTCGGCCTCGCTCATCTCCACGTCAAAGATCTTGCCCAACTCCACCGGCACGCTCTCCGGCAGGTCGGACCCGGCCATGATGCGCGACGCCGGCGCCAGTTGCAGCAGGTCCGCCACATGATGCGGCATCAGTGAACTCACCTCGATGTAGAGGTTCGGACACACCTCGGCTGCCACCGCGCACTCCAGCATCAGCAGCGGACCGCCCGCATGGCCCAGCACAATCGGCAACTCCGGAAACCGCCGCGCCGCCGCGATGTAGAGCGAGGGCAGCGAAAACGGCACGCCACTGCCCGTATGCGCCACCACCGCCATCTCGTTCTCCAACGCCGATTCGAAGAAGAAATCGCTCCGCCGCGAAACGGGATTCAACGGCTGATACATCGGCTGCAGCTTCAGCGCCCGGAACCCGTACTGCTCCGCGCACCGCCGCACCTCGCCGCGAAACTCACTCTCGGCCACAAACGGATACAGGCACGCCGCCCCCGCAAACCGGTCCGGCCACGCCTTCACCGCCGCCCCGATCTCGTCATGCTGCGCCCGGTAGTCATCCACCACCGGAAACGGAATCAGCAGCGAACGGTCCACGCCATTGGCGTCCATCGACCGCAACATCTGCTCGGCCGTAAACACCCGTCCCGAATGGCGCGCCGTGCCGATATGCGTATGCGTGTCGAAAACGCGATGGCCCCGGATCACGCCTTCACCGTCTCCGCCACCAGATCACCGAGTTCATGCGTCTTCATCGTCCCGCCCACGTCCGGCGTGCGGTTGGCCGGATTCGCCAGCACCCGCTCCACCGCTGCGTGCAGCAGCCGGCCGCCTTGTTTCGACGCCTCGCCCGGCAGCCAGTCCAGCATCATCGCCGCCGATAGAATCATCGCCACCGGATTCGCGATTCCCTTGCCCGCAATGTCGGGCGCCGTTCCATGGCTCGGCTGGAACACCGCGTACCTGTCGCCGATGTCGCCCGAGGGCGCCATTCCCATCCCACCCACCAGGCCCGCCGCCAGGTCGGAAAGAATGTCGCCGAACATGTTCTCAGTCACCATCACGTCAAAGTCCTGCGGCCGCCGCACCAGGAACAGCGCCGCCGCGTCTACATAGCACGCCTCCGTCGCCACATCCGGATACTCCCGCGCAATCTGCTGGAAAATGGTGCGGAAATACGCCATCGACGGCAGCACGTTGGCCTTGTCCACCAGCGTCACCTTCTTCCGCCGCTCCCGCGCCATCCGGAACGCCGAATGGAACAGCCGCACGGAGGCCTTCCGCGTCACGCGCATCGTGTCCTCGGCCGCGTCCGCGCTCAGGTCCGCACTTCCGTGCCGTCCGTGGAACAACCCCTCGGTGTTCTCCCGGATCAGGATGAAGTCAATGTTCGCGCCCCGCTTCAGCGGCGAGTCGTCCGGATGATACGTCCGGATCGGGCGCACCCCGCAGTACAGGTCCAGAATCTCGCGGATGTCGATCTGCGGCGTCATCTCCTTGCCGTCCGGCCACCGCACGTCCGGCAGGCCCATCGCCCCCAGCAGGATCGCGTCGTACTCCTTCATCCGCTCCATCGTCGCTTCCGGCAGCGGGTTGCCGCTCTTCAGGTACTCGCCGGCTCCCACCGAGAGCTCGTCGAAGGTGAACCGCAGCTCCGGGATCACCGTCTCCACCGCCCGCAGCGCCTTCAGGCTCTCGGCGGTCACGTCCGGGCCAATGCCGTCTCCGGGGAGCACGGCGATACGAAAATCTGGCATGGTTTCCTCAGCGCAACAGTTTGCGCGTTTCTTCTGAATCGGGCAGCACGCAGCGGAACCCGACGATGTTCCCGCCGTTCCCCTTGTTCCGGAACGAAATCCGCAGATGCTGCGTCGGATCGCTGAACCACGATCCGCCCCGCACCACCCGTTCTTTCCCCGAAGCCGGGCCCTTCGGATCTTCCTTCGGCGACTCGGCGAAATACGTCTTGCTGTAGAAGTCCGACGTGAACTCCCAAAGGTTCCCCGACATGTCGTAGAGACCGAACGGATTCGGGTCAAACTGCCGTACCGGCGCCACCTGCTCAAACCGGTCATTGCCCTGCTTACCGCTGAAGTTCGCCTTGTCGCGCGCGTTTTCCGCGTTCAGCGGGACAATCTCATTCTCTTTTCCGCCCCGCGCCGCGTACTCCCACTCGGCCTCGGTCGGCAGCCGTCCCCCCACCCACTTGCAGAATGCCGCCGCATCCTCATAGGACGTGTTCGCCATCGGCAGATTCGTCTGCCGCCACTTGTTGTGTTCTATCGGCGCCGTCGGCAGTTTCCGCTTCGGCGTCGCCATGTCGGCGAACCTCTGATAGGCCTCCACCTGCGTCTCCGTCTCCCCCATCCAGAACGCCTGCGTGATCGTCACCTCGTGCTGCGGCTTTTCATGGTCCTCGCACTTGGCGTCATCCTTGGCGCAGCCCATTAGAAACGTGCCCGGCTTGATGTAGACGTACAACTGACGGTCCCGCGCGTTCGCACGGTTTTTCGTGATGAACTCGTCCACCGGTTCCACCGGCGGAGGCGGCGGCGGGTCTGTGAACAGGAACGGCCGCGTCGTCTGCGTCAGGTAGAACGGATTCAGTTTCTTCGTCTCGGCCGCCACCTGCCGCTGTGTCTCGGCCAGCAGGTCCACCGCCGTCGTCCCAGGCCGCTTGATCAACTCCGCCACATGCTTGACGAACGAGCCCCTCTCCGCATCGCTCAACGGCAGCGGGACGGCGTTCATCGCCGCACTCGACAGGTAAACGATCTCGCGGATGTCCGTCAGGTCCGGCAGCGCCAGCCCCGGACCCGTGGCGATCCCCTTGGCCAGCAACTCCTGTGACTGCACCGGCGCATCGATCAGGATCAGCTTCGTCCCGATATGCTTCTCATCGAGCAGCTGCATGAATCCGGTCAACGACCGCGCCCGGAACGGCACCGGGTCCGTCTTGTTCGGGTCAAAGTCCACCGGCACCAGAAAGTTGTCGCCGTTCGATTGGATCGCATACCCGGAGTAGAAAAACAGCAGTGTCTCTCCCTCCTTGAGCGAGGCAACGAACTGCGGTTCAATCTCCTTCGCCAGTTTCTCCTGGGTTAAATTCCGCTCCTCCCGCACCTCGAACTTCGCCGCTGTCAAGGCGGCCTTCAACTCGGCCAGCCCAGCCGCGTTCTCCCGCACCGCGGGCATGCTGGCGTAGTCGGAGTTGATCAACAGCAGCGCTTTTCGCGCGCCCGTCTGCGCCGCCGCGTCCAGGGCGGCCAGCAGAAGGAGCAGGATCGGCGTTAGAGCATTTCGCATCGGCGGTGCCCTTGATTTTATAACGGCTTGCCGCCCCAGGTCCCGCGGCTAGTCCCGCACCGTCCAGCGCACCTGGATCAGCGACACCGGATTGGCGCCCGAATTCACCAGCACCATCCGCGAGAACCGGTCCCCGGCCGAGGGCGCCGCCTCCAGCCGCACGCCCGGCGTCCGCACTTCCACGTTGATCGCCACGTCACCCGTAAAGAACTGGCCCGAGGCATTTCCGCCGCCATCGGCCACGCCGTCCTTGGTGATCGTCAGCTTCTGCCCCGGCGCCAGTTGGCCCACCCATGTGATGGTGCCGCGCCGCAGCCCGGCGTACGTCCCGCCCGGCACCGGCGGCGGGGGCGGCTGCTCCTTGGGCAACTCCTTGGGCTGTTCTTTCGGAAGCTCCTTCGGCGGCTCCACCGGCTTGGGCTGCTCCGCCGGCTTCGGTGGCGCCACCGGACGGTCCGCTTCCCGCACCCGCAGCGACACCGGTATGCTCTGCGAGACCTTCCCGTTCCCCTCCGCCGCAATCACAATCTCTCCCTGGTACGGCCCGGCCGCCAACCCCTCCGCCGACACTGAAACACTGATCGCCGCCGGCACCGCCGCCGCACCCGGCGTCACTCGTAGCCAGTTCCCCCGCGCCCGCGCCGCAATGTTCACCCGGCCGACGCCTGTGCCCCGCACCCGGATCACCTTCCCATCCGACTGCGTCGCCCCCTGCCGCACCTCGAACGTCAACAGCTCCGTATCCGCCGAAAGGCTGGTCCCCTGCGGCATCGCCGGCTGCGCCGCCCGCGGCACAATCCGGAAACTCACCTCTACCTCCCGCCGCTTCGGCTCCGCCCCCTCTGCCTCGATCGCAATTTTCCCCTTGTACTCGCCCGGCGCCAGCGTTGCCGGCGAGATCGCCACCGCAAACTGCCCCGGCGTCGCCGTCGCCCCCGGGTCCACCGTCAACCACTCCGCGCTGCTCGTCGCCTTCAGCGCCACCGCCCCGCCCGTGCTCGACAACGCGATCTGCTTCGGCTCCGGCAGCGATTCGCCCATCTTCCATTGAAACGCCAGCTTCTCCGCCGACACCGACCACGCCGACTCCCCGCCCTGCTTCCGGATCACCGCCAGCGATCCCAACCCCACCGCCAGCAGCACCCCCAACGCCAGCCCCGCCTTCACCCCCGTCGACATCCCCGGCTGCACTGCCGGCTGGATCGCCGTCGCGCCCATCGCCTGCAGCCGCTTTTCGGCCCAGTCCATCAGGCTCTGCGCCTGCGCGTCGCCGGGGAATTCGGCCAGCAGGACCGCCGCGCCCTCCTTCACCAGCTGCGGCTTATCGGCCTTCCGCTTCGCCTCCAGGTCATTGATTCGAGTGGTGTAGGTCTGCCGCTTGATGTGAGCGCCGCGGGCGGCGTTCAATACGTCGAGCGCCTTCACCACCTCCGCATCGCCGGGGTTGGCCTCCAGAAGCCCCTTCAACAGTCCGGCCGCCTCGTCGAACGCCGATTTGCCCTGCAATTCAAACGCCCGTTTGAGCACTTTAGTGCGCTCATGTGCCACTTTCTCGCGTTCTTTGGCGAGTTTTTGCGTCAATTTGGCGACTTTTGCGTCACCATTTTTCATGCCCGCGGCCGACCGGAGGGCGGTTTCGGCCAGGTCGAGCCGGCCGGCGGCCAGTTGCTGCTCCACCCGGTTGAGGGCCTCGGCGAACACCGTTTCGGCGTCGATGGTCTGCTGCAGGCGGATGAGCCTGGCGTCGCGGGGATGGGCGGTGAGCGCCTGCTCGATTCGCTGCCGCGCCTCGGCCACGGCGCCCTTCAGCACCAGTTGCTCGATGCCGGAGGCGGTCCGGTCGAGGTCGGCCTGGCGGCGCTTTTCCTCCAACTCCTCGGCCAGGCGGCGCAGGTTGGCCTGCTCGCCGAAGAGCTTTCCGGCCTCGTCGATTTCGACGCGGGCAAGGTCGAACTTTCCGCCATCGATGAGCTGGGAAATCCGCTGCATGCGGGCCGATATGTCCCCGGCGCGCTGGCGTTCGGCGGCGCGCATGGAAAGGGCGGCGCGGGCGGAGAAGAGTTCCGGATCTCCCGGGAATTCGCGGAGTCCTGCGTCGAGCGCGGCCATCGCATCGGCGTCCTTGCCCTGAGCCTCCAGCGAACGGGCGGTGCGCTGGATCTCCTCTTTCTTCTGGCGGGACTGTTGTTCGTTCAGTCCGCGATCGATGCTTTCGAGCAGGGCGGTGAGTTCCGGCTCATCCGGATAGGTTTCGAGGGCGCCGCGGAGCGCGCGTTGCGCCAGATCCCACTGCCCGGTGGCCATGTGGCGCCGCGCCTCGGCGGCGGCCTCGGCGACTACTTCCCGTTTTTCGCGCAGGCGCCGTTCGGCCTCGATCTCCTGTTCCAACTCCGCCAGGGCGGGCCAATCGCCGAAGCGTTCGCGGGCGTCGCGCACCTTGCCGGCGGCAGCGGCCAGGTCGCCCTTGCGGCGGAGGCTGCGGGCTTCGGCGATGGCGGCATCCCGCTCCTTGAGCCGCGCGTCCTCGGTCAAGCCACGCGCGACGCTATCAGCCAGGGCGATCAGTTCCGGTTCGGCCGGGTACTTTGCGAGCGCCTCCTTCAGCTTCATGTCGGCGGCCGCCCACTGGTTGCGGGCAGTGAGCTTGCGGACCTCATTGGCGATCTTGTGCGCCGCCTCGCGGTCCTCCCTGGCGCGCAGGTCGCTGGCGATTTCGGTGGCCAGTTCGACGAGCGCCGGCACGTCGCCGAAGCGTTTGCGCGCCTCTTCGAGCAGTTTGGCGGCGGCGGCCATGTCCCCGGCGGCGCGCAGGTCGCGGGCGCTGCGCAGGGACTCATCGACGCCGCGGCGGCCCTCGCGCTGGCGCACCAGTTCGCGGCTCTCCTCAAGGAGCGCCGTCAATTCCGGATCGCCGGCGAAGTCCTGCAGGGCGCGCTCGACCAGGGCGACGGCGCGGTCCAACTCCCCGTCCTGCTGCAGCAATCTGGTCCGCTCGGTGACACGCCGCACCGCCTCCCGCCGTTCCAGTGTCCGGCGGACACTGGCGCTGCGCTCGGCCATGGCGCGAATGGCAGGATCGTCCGGCGCCTCCTTCTTCAAGGGGTGGAGCAGTTTGTCGGCCTCTTCGACGCGCTCCTGATCGAGCAGTTCGCCGGCTTCGCGGACGGCGCGGGCGCGCCGCTCCTCCTCGGCCTTTTTCGTCTGCGCCGCCTTCACGTCATCGATGGCGGCCAGGATCTCCGGCGGCTCATGGAGCCGGGCCTTGGCGCCGTCGAGCACGGCGAGGGCTTCGTCGAAGGTCCCGGCGGCAGCCAGCGCCTGGGCCCTGGCAACGAGCTCCTCCACTTCGCGGCGGCGTTCCTGCGTGTCAAAGGCATGCTGGACACGCGTCATCACCTCGCGCGCCCGCTGATTGGCGGGATCGACGGCGAAGGCCTGTCGCACCATCTCATGCGCGGCCTCGAACTCCTTGCGGTCGGCGAGCGCGGCCGCCTGGTCGGCGAGCTCCTGCGCCCGCTTGTACTTCCCGTCGGCGTTGCGGGCTGTTTCGAGCAACTGCCGGATTTCGGTATTGGCCGAATCGAGCCGCAGCGCATTCTCGAAGCTCTGAATGGCTTCGGCGAAGCGGTTCTGCTGCAACTGCTCCTGGCCGGATTTCTTGAGTGCGCCGATTTTGGGCAGGATGGCCTGCTGCTGCGCCATGCGCTGGATGCGCTCCCGCAGTTGGCGCGCCTCGGCGTTCATGGGGTCGAGGTCCAGGATGCGGCGCACCATCTGCTGCGCTTCGGGCCCGCGGGCAGCCTCAAACAGATTGCGCGCCTCTGGAATCAGCTCATTGGCGCGGTTGCGCCGCATCTCCATGAGAATGGGGCCGACGTCCAACTGGAACTCATGCAGGCTCTGGTAGCGGAGGTCGCGGTCCTTGGCCAGGGTCCGCATGATCATCTGGCTGAGGCCTTCCGGGCAGTCGGGGACCAGCACGGAAGGCGGCGGCGGATCGACGGTCGTGATGCTGTAGAGAATGGCCGGCATGGAGGCGCCCTCGAAGGGGAACCGGCCAGTGAGGAACTCGTAATAGATGACGCCGAAGGCCCAGATATCGCAGAGCGCGTCCACTTCCTGGTCCCGGAACTGCTCGGGGCTCATGTAGTTGAGGGTGCCGACCAGGAAGCCGGCCTTGGTCATCCGCGTGGTTTCGTTGCGCGTCAGGCGGGCGATGCCGAAGTCCATCAGCTTGACGATGTTGTCCCGCAGCACCATGACGTTCGACGGCTTGATGTCGCGGTGAATGACGCTGTTGTCATGCGCGCAATGAAGGCCGGCGGCCACCTGCTGCATGATCTCCACCTTGTCGAGCAGGGAGATGGGCTTGCGGTCCCGGATAATCTTCTGCAGGTCCTCGCCTTCGAGGTACTCCATGACGAGGAATTGCGAGCCGTCCTCGGCCTCACCGAATTCGTGAATGGTCACGAGGTTCGGATGGTGCAGATTGCCGGCGGTAGTGGCTTCCATGCGGAAGCGGGAGACGAACTCCGGATCGTTGGTTTCCGGCAGCAGGACCTTGATGGCGACGACGCGGCCGACAGTGGGATCGTAGCCGCGATAGACGCGGCCGAACCCGCCGCGGCCGATCTCGGCCTGAATCTGGTATTTTCCAATCCTCTCGATCATGGCGCGACGGCCGCCCCCCGAGGCGCCTCTCGGCGCCGGGCGGACGCATGGACGCGGGCCGGGCCGGTTTGGAGATCCGGGAATGTACGGGAAACGAACACTGTAGACTTAAGTTATGATACCGCTACTGCTTAGCGCGGAATCCACCGGGAAACGGATGCGCCCCGGGCTATTTTTTCGCTTTAGCTTTTGAGGCAGGGTTGTCTACCTGTCCGCGGGACCTGTACCATCGGCAGTAATCGTCCCGCCATTTGAACCGATAAGGAAAACCTGTATGAAGCGTATTTTGACACTGGCCGTGCTTGGCGGCCTCAGCACGTTGGGCATTTTCGCGCAGACCGCGTCGGTGGTCCGGTCCGGCAGCTACGAGGTGGGCGGCTTTGTGGGCGCCAGCTATGGGATCGACGAATTCCGGTGGATGGGCGGCGCCAACGTCACCTATGCGGCCACCAAGTACATTCTTCCGTACGCCGAATTCAGCTACTTCCCCGGCATCGGGCGCCGGCAGACGCGCACGATCCCGGGCTTGGCCCAGCCGATCAACATCGCCTATAACATTCCGCTGACCGACTTCCATGGGGGCGTCCACATCCGGATGCCGATCCGGGAATTCCCGATTGTGCCCTATGCGGTGATCGGTGTCGGCGTGATCCGGGCTCCGGAGCGGCAGTTCAACGTGAACGTGGAGGGCATTCAGGTGCCGTTCACGTCGGCGGCGAGCACGGACGCGGCGGTGAACTTCGGCGGCGGCCTGCGGTACTACATCAACCAGCGGGTAGGCATTCGCGGCGAGGCGAAGGTTTACAAGCCGTCGGGGCAGTTCAAGGAGACGTTCGGCAAAGTGGAGTTTGGATTCTTCGTCCAGTTGCGGTAGCGCGCGGGCAGAAGACAAATCAGGACCGCGGGCCGAGCCAGCGCTCGAACCAGGCCACGGCGGCATCCATGGATTCCGGGTTCACCTTGTGGCCGGTGTTGGGTTGCATCAACGCCCGATACCGGTCCGCGTGGCCGGCGTAGGCGTTTTGCGCGGCGGCCAGACAGAGGCGCAGACCCGGCATTGGGGTACGGGGATCGGAGTCGCCGTTGATTACCAGCAGCGGCCGGGGAGCGATGAGCGGCACCATTTGCGGGCCATCAAATTCCCCGTGGACGCCGGGTGCGACGCGGTCATAGAACGCGCGGAGAAACGCGGCATCGACGGGGTGGCGGCCGGCATCGCGCGCGGCGGCATCGACAGCCGGCTGGAACGTACTGACGCGCGACTGCCAGGCGTTGTTGTCAATCGCCCAGCGGAAGCTCTGGACGCCGATGCAGGGCACGGCGACAGCGATGCGCGGGTCAACGGCGGCGGCCAGATAGAGTTCCATGCCGCCCTTGGAAAAACCGATCATGCCGATGCGCGCCGGGTCGACATCGGGCCGGGCGCCGAGGTAGTCGAGAAGGCGGAAGATGTCCCAGACCGTGTCATATAGAAAGGGATACTCTCCGGAGCCGCGCCAGGCGCGCAGGATGGCGTCGACATAGGCGGCCGCCCCCCCGGCCGAACCGGCGCGTTCGCCGTGGTAGCGGCCGTCGATGGCTACGGCGAGGAAACCGCGGGCGGCCAGGCGTTCGAGCAGCGGCAGTTGCCCTTCCTTACTTCCGCCGGTGCCATGCAGCGCAACAACGACCGGCAACCGTCCAACACCGGCAGGCTTGACGGCCAACCCCGGCACGCGCTGGCCGGCCTGGGAGGCGAAGCGGAAATGGATACGGGGAAAAGCGCCAGGGGCCAGAGGGTGCTCTTCCGGCGCGAGCGGGACACGGGGGCGGGCGATCAGGCGAAGAAAGGCATCCCGCTTGGAGGTCTGCTGGCCGGGGAGCGACAGAGCGGCGGATAGAGAAAACAGGGAACGGCGAGTCATGGGGCCCGAGCGGTATCCTATCGCATAGCCTTACGATGGAGAAGAAATGACTCCGGACGAACAGAGCGCCTATGCGGCGCTGGAGGCGAGAATCCGCACGATCCTTCCGGACACCTACCAGGACTGCTACGAAGAGGTGCAGCCGGTTTCGATGGGATCGGCGTGCCTGAAGTACGGGCCGGACGGGAAGGTGGCTTGGGACCAGATCTGGGCGACCTTCTGCGACCTGGCGATGGCCGGCGGGCCGCCGCATAAGGGCCGGCTGCTGGCGACGGCA
>CAZWDD010000150.1:0-13041 GCA_964632345.1 uncultured Solibacteraceae bacterium
GCTGCCGCGCGCGGGCTGGCCGGGCGGCGTAGTGCCGTGCTTGAAGAGATACCAGGCGGCGGCGCCGCCGACGGCGAGGGCGGTGCCGATCCAGAGCGAAAAGAAGCGGCGGGTCATAGGGAGAGGTTTCCGGAGGTGTCGAGATAGCAGCGGACCTGCTCGACGGAGGCAGCGACGGGTGCGGCGCCATCGACGCGGATGCCCGAGCCGGACCAGGGGTAGGTGTTGAAGATCTCGGTGACGCGGGCGTCGGTGAGGTCGAGACCGGGATGGTGTGCGCGGCGCGCGCTGTTCCTTTCCAGCAGCACGGGGAGAGGTGCTGTGAACTCGGCCAGATAGAGGTTGGCCCCCGACTGCCGGGCCAGGAGTTGGCATGCGTCGCGGTCCACGCGATGCCCGAAGCCGCCATTGAGGATCACGATATCGGTATAGCGCAGAAGGTGCGCCGCGGTCCAATAGAGGGCGCGATAGGCAACGGCGCGGTCCTCGCGCGTGTGGGCCGAGGCGGGAAGGAGATGGGCGCGCGCGTCGTCCATTTCCAGGTGGGCACAGCCGAGCGCGCGGCCGACGGTGGACTTGCCGGTGCACGGCGGGCCGGCGAAGACGACGAGTTTCTTCATGGCGCGAGAGTCAGGACACCGTTCGACTGCCAGCCGCCGCTGAAGTGCAGCGGAAAGCTGGTGGCGTTGGAATAGGCATCCCACTGGTCCTTGAAATGGCTGGAGAGGGCGTGGCCGCTTTGTCCGGCGGGAATGTTCAGCAGGCCGCCGGAGGGATCGCCGAAGTCTACGACGAGGCGCATGGACGGGCCCAGCCGGGCGGTGACCTGGCGGACGGTGGTAGCGGAGCCGTCGAGGGGTACGGGGCCGATCTGGAAGTACCCTCCGGCCCAGGGGACGCTTCGCAGAACGGGGTTGGCGAGGGTCAACTGGTTCTCCCGTCCCCACTGCCAGTTTCGGAGATCACTGCCCTGGCGGAGCGCGCCCTCCTCAATGCCGTTCTGCAGGGCGTCGAGCAGTGCCTGGTCCCAATTCTGGAACCAGCCAGGGGGGCGGGACTGGAGCAGCTTTTCGATAACGGCGAAGTAGATGAATGGCTCCCATTCGACGTTGGGTGTTCCGGCGGCTTTTGTGGCGATGGCGCGGCGGAGGTGGTTGGACGCGTAGGTAGCCAGCAGCGGGGCGGCGGCGCCAGCCTTCATCTGGCCATCCCAGGTTCGCAGGATCTCGACGGCCTCGCGAAGCCGGGCGTTTGCTGGCTGCCTGCGGCCGAAGGCCTCGGTGAGTTGTGTGGCGATGTAGTGGGAGTAGGGCGAATAAACGTCGGCCTGCAGTTCCAGCATGGCGGCGGGGGTCCACTGCGAGCCGGATTGGAGACGATCCAGAATGCGGTTGGAACGGTAGTGGGGGGCGAAGTTGCCGCTGACGGGGTAGGGGTAGTTTGCAGGGAACGGATTCTGGTTGGCGGAGACGATGCGGCCGTGGGCGGGGTTGTAGAAGGAGGGGAGCTCCTCGAACGGGATGAAGCCCTTCCATTCGCAGGAGCCGGCCGGGTAGACGCGATGGCCGTCGCAGCCGTTGCGGATGGGCAGCAGGCCGGCGACCTGGAGGCCGATGTTGCCGGCCTTGTCGGCGTAGGTGATGTTGGAGCCGGCGCCGGGGAATTCGCGAAGGGCGTCGCGGAACTCCTGCCAGTTTGACGCGCGGTTGAGCTTGACCAGGCCGAGTTGAAACGGGCGTCTCTCCGCGGCGGCCCAGCGGAGGGCGACAAGTTTGTTGCCGGGGCCGCGGAAGAGGGGGCCGTGGGTATTCACGAACTGCTCGAAGGGCTCGCCGGGGGTGTCTCGAACGGCAATGCGGTCCCGTTCGAGCATGGCCTGATTGGAGGCGGGGGCATAGAGATCCTGGACGTCGAAGCCGAGGTTGGTGATACCCCAGGCGATGTTTTCGTTGCGGCCGGCGACAATGGCGGGGATGCCGGGGATGGTGACGCCGGCGGCATGGTAGCCGGGCGCCGTGAGATGGGCCATGTACCAGATGCCGGGCAGGGACCAGCCGAGGTGCATGTCGTTGGCGAGGGCTGCCTTGCCGCTGCGGGTGTGGACGCCGGAGATGGCCCAAGCGTTGGAGCCGGGCTGATGTTCGGAGCCGGTGCGGGAAGGGAAGAGCTGCGCGATGCGAGCGGGGTCCCCCTTTTCGTACATGGCTTCGCGAGTGAGGTCGTGGCGGTAGGTGGAGCCGAGGGCCTGCTGCATCATCAGGCCGACGAGTATAGTGTCCTCGATGCGCCAGGGGCGGGGCTTTATTCGGAGCAGGGTGAACTCGAGTGGCAGGCGGTCCGAGTGGGATTCGATGAAGTGGTTGACGCCGCGGGCGTAGGCGGCGAGGACGGCGCGGTCCTCGCCGGTGACGGTGCGGGCGCGATACTCGGCGAGGCGGGACAGGCGCAGGCGGCGGAACTCCCGGTCGCTTTCGAGCGCGGCGGGTCCGGCGATTTCGGCCAGTTCGCCGGCGGTGAGGCGGCGGAAGGATTCCATCTGCCAGAGGCGGTCCTGCGCGGTGGCGAAGCCCTGGGCGAAGAAGAGATCGTCGAGCGAGGCGGCGGAGATGCGGGGGACGCCGAGCGAGTCGCGGTCGATGCGTGCGGCGGCCTTGACGGGCGCGTTGACGGTTCCGGACTCGCGGGGCAGCGGGCGCCAGGCGTACCAGTAGACAGCACCGATGAGGGAGATGAGCGCGATGCCGATGGCGACGTTGATAGACTGAAGTAGCTTCCGGGCGAACATCTCCTATCAGTATGGCGGACTCCAGTTACGGTTACCGGTTTCTACTGCTCGGATTGATCGTGGCAGCGAACGGATTTTTCGCGGCGGCCGAGGCGTCGTTGCTTAGCGCGCGGAAGTCGCGCATCCAACAATTGGCCGATGAGGGCGACACGGGCGCGCGGGCGGCGATGCAGCTGCTGGAGAACCCGGAGCGTTTGTTGTCAGTGGTGCAGGTGGGCGTGACGCTGGCCTCGCTCGGTTTGGGATGGGCGGGGGAGGAGACGATTCACCAGCTTCTGCTGAGATGGATGCAGCCGCTGGTGGTTTCCTGGACGGAGCAGATTGTCCCGATTGTCGCGCTGGTGATTTCCTTCGGCCTGATGACATACATGCACGTCGTTATCGGTGAGGTGGTGCCGAAGAATATTGCGATCGAGACGGCGGACCGCTTCGCCGTGCTGGTGGCGCCGATTCTACTGGTGTT
Source organism: uncultured Solibacteraceae bacterium (assembly GCA_964632345.1). GTDB lineage: Bacteria > Acidobacteriota > Terriglobia > Bryobacterales > Bryobacteraceae. The sequence goes on from CAZWDD010000150.1 coordinate 3,249, forward strand.
CGGCCGCATTGCGGGGCCGCTGGTGACGATTATCGAGCGATCCTCCAGCCGGATTTCGCGGAAGCTCGGGTTGAAGGGGGAAGGGGAGAGCGGGGGGCATACGGTGGAGGAGTTGAAGTTCATCGTAGCGCTTTCCGAGGAAGAGGGGAAGCTGCAGAAGTTCCAGCAGTTGGCGATTCAGCGCCTGCTGGAACTGGAGGACTATTCGGCGCGCGAGATTATGGTGCCCCGGAGCCAGATGGTTTCGGTACCGGTGGAGACGTCGCTGGAGGAGTTGCTGGTGCTGCTGAATGAACACCAGTTTTCGCGGATTCCAGTCTACGAGGGAAGCCCGGACCAGATTGTGGGGATCGTTCATCTGAAGGATCTGGTGCAGGTGCTGATGCAGCGGCGGGGGCTCTCGCAGTTCCACCTGAAGAACGTGATGCGGATACCGATTTTTGTGCCGGAGACGCGTAATTTGAGCGACCTGATCGATGTGTTCCGCGCGCACACGACGCACATGGCGGTGGTTGTGGACGAGCATGGCTCAACGGCGGGCGTCGTGACGCTGGAGGACGTGCTGGAACAGGTGTTCGGCGAGATTGAGGACGAGCACGACATCTCGCGGCCGAAGCAGGACCGGCACGCGGCGGCGCTGGAGTTGGAGGGGACGATCAACATTCCGGATCTGGCGCATCAGTACGGCGTGGAGTTGCCGGCCGATGGCGGCTTTGAAACGCTGGCCGGGTATCTGCTTTCCAAGCTCGGGGACCTGCCGCAGGAGGGTGCCGTGATCGAGGACGAAGAGCGGCGGTTCACCGTGTTGGAGATGGAACGGAACCGGATAGCGCGGGTGCGGATTGAGCGATTGGCGCCGGTGGCCGAGGCGGAGCAGCCGACGTGACGGCTGGCGGAATGCACGAGGCGATTCGCGCCGAGTTAGAGGCGCACGCCGAGCCGTGGAAGTTGCCGGTGATGCAGCGATTTTTCAAAGACCCGATCGATGCTTACTGCACCTATACGCCGCATGTGCGGGCGATTGCGAAGCGTTACGGCGCGGAGTTCGGGGCCTGGTCGGAACAGGAGCGGACGGCGCTGGCGCGGCTGCTGTGGGCGAGCGGGAAGTTTGAAGAGGGCTCGGTGGCCATTCTGCTGTTTGCGCAGATGCGCCGGCGGTGCGAGTACTGTCATTGGAAGTTGTTCACGCGATGGTTGGAGCGGGATGTGAGGAACTGGGCGCATTGCGACACGCTGTGCGCGGAGCTGTTGGGGCCGCTGTTGATCCGGCACCCGGAGTGGCTGGAGGAGTTGCGGGAGTGGGTGGGCGCGAAGGAGAAGTTCAAGCGGAGGGCGGCGCTGGTGGCGCCGTTGAAGGGTTTGCGAAAGGGGTTGTTCCGCGGGGAGGCCCGGGAGTTGATGGACCGGCTGGCAGGGGATCCGGAGGAGATCGTAAGAAAGGGCGTGGTATGGGTACGAAGGGAGCTGGCGCGATGATGCGAAGAAGGGAACTTTTATTGGCCGGGTTGCCGCTGCTCGGGCAGCCGGCGGCCGGGCATGTGCTGGCCATGGGCGGGCGGCGGGAGCTGTTCACCGATGAGTACCTGATCGATTCGATGCGCGGCGCGGAGCTGCGTCTGGCCACGCCGGTGGAAAAGGAGATCGTCCTGCGGCTGGACCGTCCGCACGAGGGGCCTTTCAGTGCGTATTTCACTGTGATGCATGACGAGGGGTTGTACCGGGTCTACTACCGGGGTGTGCGGGACGCGGGCCGGGACGGGCGGCCGGGCGAGGTGACCTGTTATGCGCAATCGAAGGACGGCGTTCACTTCGAGAAGCCGGACGACAATGTGATACTGCGCGGACAGCCTCCGTTTTCGCATAACTTCTGTCCGTTTATTGACAAGAATCCGAAAGGCGGGGCGCGGTACAAGGCGCTGTCGGGACTGGGTTCGAGCGGGCTGATGGCGTGGGTCTCCGACGACGGGCTGCGGTGGCGCGCGCTGCGGGAGACGCCGGTGATGCCGGCGACCAAGCTGCCGATGTTCGACTCGCAGAACCTGGCGTTCTGGTCGGAGAGCGAAGGCCGGTACGTGGCCTATGTCCGGCAGTTCCGGGACCGTGTGCGATCGATTGTCCGGGCGACGAGCGAGGACTTCGTGAACTGGACCGAATTCGAAGCGCTGGACCTGGGCGGGGCGCCGGTGGACCATCTCTACACGAACCAGATCCACCCGTACTTCCGCGCGCCGCATATCTACGTGGGAATCGCGGCGCGGTTCATGCCGGGCCGGCAGGTGCTGACCGACGAAGAGGCGAAGGAGACGGGCGTGCACCCGTCCTACTACAAAGACACGAGCGACAGCGTGCTGCTGACGACGCGAGGCGGCAACGTGGTGTCGCGCTATTTCCGCGAGTCGTTCCTGCGTCCGGGACTGGGGCTGCATCATTGGGTGAGCCGGGACAACTACCCGGCGCTGAATGTGGTGGAGACGGGCGAGGGCGAGATGAGCTTCTACGTCAACCGGCACTACGGGCAGCCGACGGCGCATCTGCAGCGGTTCGCGCTGCGGACGGACGGCTTTGCGAGCCTGCGGGCGGGTTGGCGCGGGGGGGAGGCGCTGACGAAGCCGTTGACGTTTACGGGCAGCGAACTGGAGCTGAACTTTGCGACGAGCGCGGCGGGCGGCGTGCGTGTGGAGGTGCAGGATGTGGCGGGTCGGCCGCTGCCGGGCCTGTCACTCGACAACTGCGTGGAGATGATCGGCGACCGGCTGGCTCGAAAGGTTCGCTGGCGAGGGGCGACACTGGCGGGTCTGGCGGGAACGCCCGTGCGTCTGCTGCTCACGCTGCGCGATGCCGATCTTTACTCGCTGCGGTTCACAGGGTGAGAGCGGCGATGTGGACCTGGCGCGTCCAGGTGCGGGTGTCGATGGCGTCGAAGCAGATCTGGTCGCCAGTCGCCTTCCAGCGCGGGTGCAGGTCGCAGCGGAGATCGGTGGTGATGTAGTTCTCGCCGTTGGGCAGGCGCATGGGGAATTCGCCCAGGACGGTCCCCTCGTTGCGCCCGAGGTGATAGAGCAGGAGCCGCTTGGCGGGCACGGCGGAGATGTTGCGGTCCGTCACCAGCAGTTGTTTATCGCGGCCGAAGCTGCAGTGTCCGTCGGCGTCGAGGAACTCCGGCCCGACGATCCGGTAATCCGGTTGCGCGGTGTCGCGGAACAGGACGTGCCGCGGAACGCCGTCGATGCGGAAAGTGGCCATGATCTCATCCGGCGCGCGCCAGGCGAAGTGGCTGACGCCGCGGCCGTAGGGGACCACCTCGCGCAGGCCACTTCCATCGAGGCCGGCGGTGAACATGGCAGAGGTGAGAGTGCCGCGTTCGATGGTGCGGGCGAGGAAGAAGAAGCGGTTGGAAGCCGGGTTGATGACGGTGTGCTGAATGAACAGCGCTTTGTCCTTCAGCTCCGGGTGGCGCGGGACGAGGGCTTCGTAGACTTGGCGCAGGCTGACGGCGAGGCGGCTGCGGCCGGACTTCAGGTCGAGGATATGGACACCGTCGTTGGCCGGATGGTTTTCGGTGGGGTTTGGGTCCTCGGCGGCGGCATAGCCGACGACGGGGCGCAGGCGCGCCAGACGTCCGTAGGTGACGCAGGAGGCATGACGGCCGTCCGGGGCGACGCTTTCAATCGCGCGCGGGAAGGTGCGGCGTTGGCCTGTTTTCAGGTTGAGCAGGACGGAGACGATGTCGCCGCCTGTCGAATCGTTGAAGTAGAAGGAGGACTCGGGATCGGAGGGATCCCAGTTGAGCATGCAGCCCTGCTGCAGGTTCCAGGCGCGAGTCTCGGCGACGGGCTTCGTGGCGCCGGTGGCCGGGTTGACTTCGATGATCGTGGCCGGCTCATTCGGGCGCGGCATGCGGTTCTGGAAGGAGCACTCCAGGCACAGCAGGCGGCGGCCGGAACGGTTCCAAGGCGAGACGCCGTAGTAGCCGAAGAAGTGATGGAGCGGGCCGGAGGTGAGGGGGCGAATCTCCGCGCGAGGCGCGGCCGCGAGTGCGGCGGCCGACAGCAGCCAGTGGCGGCGGGAGAGGCGCATGCTATTCCTTGACGCTGACTTCCTTGAAGTAGACGATCGACTCGGCGTCGTGGTTCTGCAGGCCGATGTAGCCCCGATTGGCGCGCGGCCCGCGGACCGGCTCATACCACTGCTTGCGCTCCGGCACGGGCTGGCCTTCCTTGTAGGAGTTGACCAGCTTGCCGTTCAGACGGACGCGCGTGGTGTCGCCCTTGAGTTCGATTTCAAGGGTGTTCCATTCGCCGGCCGGCTTCTGATTGCGGGCGGAAACTTTGCTGATGGAGTAGATGGCGCCGGTGCAATGCCATTCGTCGCCGGAGGCGTCGATCTGCACTTCGTAGCCGTTGTGGACGCCGTACCAGGCATCCTTGGGCTGCTCGGGCATGCGGATGACAATGCCGGAGTTGCCGCGCTTGCCTTCCGTTTTGAAGACGAGGCGGAGGGTGGTGTCGCCGAAGGCGGCCGGCTCGAAATAGAGAAGGCCCATGCCGCCGCCGGTCTTCATCATGCCGTTCTCGACGGTGAACCCCGGCCAGCCGACCTGTTTCCAGCCGGAGAGATCCTTTCCATTAAACAGAGGCTTCCAGCCGGCGAAGGCGGCCGGGGTGAGCAGGGCGAGCAGGAGAAGAATTCGCATGGCGTTCCGGAACCAGTATGGGACGGAGTGGCGTGGCGGTGTCAAATCGGCTGCGGGGCTTTTCGCACCAGGCGGTAGAGAACGCCTAGCGCGGCCCAGGAGGCGCCCAGCAGCAGAGACTTCGGGCTGAGGCTGGCCCACATGTAGAGGCAGATGAGGAATCCAGCGGCGTGCGCGATGGCGGCAGGGCTGCGGTCGCGCCATGCGCGGAGGAAGGCGGCGAGGTTGACGCCGATAAAGCCGATGAACGCGCCGAAATTGAGCAGCTCCGCGCCGAGTTCGTAGGTGATGGACATGGCGCCGGCCAGGGCGATGACGCTGATGAGGATGACGTTGCGCGCGGGGACCTGGCGGACGGCGTCAATCTGTGCGAAGAAGGACGGCGGCAGAACGTTATCCCGGCCCATCCCGTAGAGCAGCCGGGCGCCAGCCATCTGTCCGCCGGAGCCGGAGCCGATGGTGGCCACCAGCAGCGTCAGGTTGACGGCGTGGAACAACCACGGGCCGCCGGCGCGGCCGGCAATGTGGACGTAGGCGGTGTCGACATCGGGGAACGCTTCCCCGTGCGGCCAGACAAGCTGGCCGGCGTAAACTTCAATGGCCGACAGAACGCCGATCAACAGACAGACCAGTACGGTGGCTTTCGGGATAGTGCGCTCGGCGTCGACGGTCTCTTCGGAGAGCGTCGAGATGGCGTCAAAGCCGATGTAGGTTAGGACGGCGAGGGCGGTGCCAGCCGAGAAGGTGGAGATGGTGAAGGTGGCCGGATCGTAGAAGGGTTTCAGGAAGTCGGTGGGGTTGGTCTGCACGAACTTTGCAGTGGCAAACAGCATCCAGGCGACGATGCCGCCCATGATGAGGGCGAGGTACTTGTGCGTGGACGCGGCGGCCTGAATGTTGCGGAGGTTGAACCAGGTGAAGAGAAGGGCGAAGAAGATGGTCCAGGCCAGATAAGGCACATGGGGCAGGAAGTTGCCGGCGGCTTTTGAACACCAGATGACGCAGATGAGCGGGTTGATGACGTAATCGAGCAGGAGGCCCCAGCCGGTGAGGAAGCCGAGGGTGGGGTGGATCTCCCGGCCGACGTAGGTGTAGGCGGACCCGGCCGAAGGATAGAGGCGGGCCATGCGGCCGTAGCTGATGGCGGTGAGCATCATGCCGACCATGGCGACGAGGACGGCGGAGACGACATGGCCGCCGGCCTTGTTGGAGACCACGCCGAACAGCGGCATGGGAGCGGTGGGCTGGATGATGATCAGCCCCATGAAGATGAGATCGCGAAGGTGTAAAGCGCGCCGGAGCCCGGGAGCAGTGCCCATCGTTGTATTGTCAACGATATGCGGAACGTTTTGCGGCGCATGGCCGCGGCGTGGCGAAAACGGGTGGACCAGCGGATCACGAAGGCGGGTCTGGCGTTCACGCTAGCGATGTTGTTGACGGGCGCGGCGGCGTTTCTATCGGCGAACAACCTCATCTTCCTCATCACCTCGGCGCTGATGGCGACGCTGCTGGTTTCGGGCTTTGTGAACCGGTTGTCGCTGGCGGGCCTGGAGGTAGAGTTCCACCCGCCGGAGCACTTATTTGCGCGGGAGCAGGCGACGGCGAAACTGGTGGTGCGGAACGAGAAGAGCTGGATGCCGAGCTTTGCGACGCGGCTGCAATCGATCCACTCCGATGGACTCGCGCAACCGCTTTACTTCGCGATGATCGGCGGTGGGGAAACGGCCACCGAGTACGCAGCCGTGCGCTTCAGCCGGCGAGGCCGGTTTCGGGACAACTCGCTGGAGTTCACCTCGCGATTCCCGTTCGGCTTCGCCGAGCGGCGGGCGCGCGTGACGCTGCACGCCGACGTGCTGGTGTATCCGGCACTGCGGCCGCGACCCTATGCGCAGGATTTTCTGGCTGAGGTGGAGGGCGCGATACAGGCTCGGCGCGCAGGTGCCGGCGATGAGTTCTATCTATTGCGGCCGTACATGGCGACCGATCCGGCTCGGCGGATCGACTGGCGTTCCTCGGCGCGCCACGATGCGCTGCATGTGCGAGAACACGCGCATGAGGACGCCGTCACGGTGCATATCGTCATTGACCTGTACGTGGGCGAGGCGGGGGTGGCGTGGCTGGAGCAGGCACTGGAGACGGCGGCGTGGATGTGCGCGCGGCTGGATGAAGCGGGCGTGGCGTACTCGGTACGGACGCAGGAGCGGGCGATTGAAGTACCGCGGCAGGGGGACCTGTACACGGTGCTGCGCTATCTGGCCATTGTGGAGCCGACGCCCTTCGGGCCGGGCGACGGACTGGGGCCGTTGGTGGCCGGGAGTGAGGACGGGTTCGTCATCGTGCTGACGTCCGATCCGAGCCGGGCACCCCAGGGTGTGGGTGTGGTTGCCGGGGCGTGATAATCTGCGATTGCAGCATGAATTTACGATTTGTAATGATTGCCGGGCTGGCCGGCGCAATGGCCGCACAGGACACCGAGAAGGTGGAGCCCGTCAAGACGGAAATCACCGTTAACGAGAAGATCAGCACGGAGGCGCCGGCGTCCATCACGGTTCTACCGCGCCTGCAGATACAGGAGAACCCGGGCGTGAACGTGGACGACCGGTTGCGGTCCGTGCCGGGGTTTTCGCTGTTCCGCCGGTCGTCGAGCCTGGTGGCGAATCCGACGACGCAGGGGATTTCGTTGCGGGGGCTGGGGTCAAGCGGGGCGTCGCGAACGTTGGTGTTGTGGGACGGCGTACCGGCGAATGATCCATTTGGCGGTTGGGTGTATTGGACGCGTTTCTCGCCGGAGGAACTGGACCGGATTGAGGTGGTCCGCGGCGCATCGACCAGTGTATTTGGCGACCGGGCGATTGGTGGCTCGATTCAGTTGTTCACGCGGCCGGCTGAGCCGTGGCGGCTGCATGGGGCGTATGAAGGGGGCAACCGGAATACCCATCAGTTGACCGCCGGGTTCAGCCACCTGCAGCGGCGCTGGGCGATGAGCACGCAGGGGCGCGCCTTCCGAACGGATGGCTACTACATTGTCGACGACAGCCGCCGGGGCGCGGCCGACACGAAGGCTGGCGTGGACTTTGCGGGCGGCGATATGCGGGTGGACTATATGGGCGGGAAGGACCGCCTGTTCTTCAAGTTCGACGCTTTGGCGGAGGACCGCGCGAACGGCACGGTACTGCAGCGGAACTCGACCAGCCTGGGGACGATTTCGACGCAGTATTTCCGGGACTTCGGCGACGACAACCTTTCGGTGACGGCGTGGCATTCGCGGCAGGAGTTCCGGGCGAGTTTCTCGGCGATTCTCGCAGGGCGGAACTCCGAGCGGCTGACAATGCGGCAGCAGGTGCCGTCGGAGGCCTCGGGCGCAGCGGCGATTTATCGCCTCAACAGCGGCGCGGCAAACGCACTGTTCGGCGGGGACTTCACGCGAGTGGAGGGGTACAGCGTCGAGACGAGTTTCCCCACCGGGTTCAGCGACAAGGGCGGCGTGCAGTGGCAGCGGGGCGCGTTCGTGCAGACGGATGTGAAGGCCGGGCCGATGAAGTTTTTCGGTGGTGGCCGGCTGCATGCGGCGGGCCGGCAGGGGGCGTTCCTTTCGCCCAGCGGCGGGTTCGTCTATGGCCGGCGGCAGTGGCGGGCGAGGGGCACTGTCTACCGCTCCTTCCGGGCGCCGACGCTGAACGAGTTGTACCGGGAGTTTCGCGCGGGCAACGCGGTGACGCGGGCGAACGATGCGTTGAAGCCGGAGTTCTCCTTCGGCAGTGAATTGGGCGTGGATTATTCGGGCGAGACGACGCGCGCGTCGGTGACGTTCTACCGCACGTCGCTGACGGATCTGATCACCAATGTGACGCTGCTTTCGACCCCGGCACTGATTGAGCGGCAGCGGCAGAACGCGGGCGCCGCGTTGACGCGCGGCGTGGAGGCGAGCGCGACGCAACGCTGGCGCGACTTGCGCCTGGAACTGGCCTATCTGTTCAGCGACAGCCGGTTCGCCAACAGGAATCTGATCCCGCAGGTGCCCCGGCATGCGGGCAACGCCATTCTGACGTGGGCACGCGGCAGGACGCTGTTCAGCGGCGGGCTGCGGGCGTTCCATGCGCAGTACGAGGACGAACTGAACCGCTTCCGCTTACCGGGATACACGACCGTTCAGGTGGCGGTCCGGCACGGGGTGACCGAGCAGGTATCGGCGATTGCTTCCTTTGAAAACCTGCTCGACCGCCGCTTTCTGGTCGGCTTCTCGCCGGTGCCTTTGATCGGTGCGCCGCGTCTGTGGCGGGCGGGGCTTCGCTGGGAGGGGCGGGTACGGAGGTAGGCTATCTGGGCTCGGCGCGCAGCAGCGTCCACGGCCGGGCGGGCATGTCCTTCAGGAACGGCTTTGCCCAGTTCTGTTCGGGGTGTTTGGCCAGATAGCGCGAGGCGCGGAAGGGTGGTCCGCACTGGGGTCCGATGGCGCCGGAGAAGGTCATGCGGGCGGCCATGTTATGGTCGGTCACCTTGTTCTGCACCGTGCCGGCGAGTCCATAGGGCGGCTCCCAAGCCGCGACGCCGCGCGGAGACAGGTCGATGCGGCCGCAGAGGGTACGTTCGTTGGGGTCGTCTTTTCCCGTGAAGGTGTCAATGGAATCTCCGAGGAACCGCTGTCCCGCGGCGACATCGATGCGTCCCTTCCACTCGGTCATCAACTGTTCCCAGCGGACGCGGCGGGCATTGGCGCTAAGGCTGAGATCCTTCATGGGGAAGGTGGTTTCTTCTTCGGCCAGTTTTTCGTTTACCGGGAAGTTTGCGCCACTGAAGTAGCCGTCACTTGTGCGGCGCAGGGTGACATTCTTCAGGCCGAGTTCGAGGCTGGCGATTTCGCCGGTCTTGTTGTCTCCCACCAGCCAGTTGTTGGCGTAGCCGCCGTTATTGCCGTCGATCATGATGCGGGCGAAGTCATCGATGGAGGTGGAGTACTGCATGGCTTTTCGGGCGCGGACGAACTCGGGGATACCGGCGGGATCGAAGCCGGAGAACTGGCTGATGGTCGTCTCGGTGACAAGGATGCCGGCGGAGTTGACGCCGAAATCGTCGGCGCTGTGGATCACGCCGGGAAGCCCA
>CAZWDD010000151.1:0-12980 GCA_964632345.1 uncultured Solibacteraceae bacterium
CGATGTCCGCCCCGATGTCGATCTCGACCTCATGCTCCCCGGCCAGACGCTTTTCCAGTCCTCTTCCCGTATGCTCGCCGCTCTGGAGCCGGTCTTCGCGGACCTCAAGCCCGATCTGGCCATCGTCCAGGGCGACACTACCACCACCCTCTGCGGCGCCCTCGGCGCCTTCTACGCCCGCGTCCCCATCGGCCACGTCGAGGCAGGCCTCCGCACCTGGGATCTCGCCCAGCCCTTTCCCGAGGAGATGAACCGCGTCCTCACCGGCCGCCTTGCCGATCTCCACTTCGCCGCCACCCCATGGGCCCGCGAAAACCTCCTCCGCGAATCTGTCCCCTCCGAACGCATCGAGGTCACCGGCAACTCCGGCATCGACGCCGTGCTCTTCGTCCGCGACGGCCTCGAAGCCGGCACCCTCTCGAGCGGCGTCGATTGGTCTTATCTCGATCCCTCCCGCCACCTCATCGTCGTCACCGCCCATCGCCGCGAAAGCTTCGGCGCCGGTTTTGAAAACATCTGCCGCGCCATCGCCCGCCTCGCCGCCCGCCCCGACGTTCAGATCGTCTACCCCGTCCACCCCAATCCCAACGTCCAGGACCCCGTCAACCGCCTCCTCGCCGGTCTCCCCAACGTTCACCTCATCGCTCCGCTCGACTACATCCCCTTCGTCGACCTCATGCGCCGCGCCCATCTCCTCATCACCGATTCCGGCGGCGTCCAGGAGGAAGGACCTTCCCTTGGCAAGCCCATCCTCGTCCTCCGCGAAAAAACCGAACGCCCCGAAGCCGTCGAGGCCGGTACTGTCAAACTCGTCGGCACCGACGAGGCCCGCATCGTCCACGAAGCCGAATCCCTGCTCGATAATCCCGCTCTCTACGCCGCCATGACGCGCGTTCACAACCCTTACGGCGATGGCCACGCCAGCGCCCGCATTGCCACCGCAATCCGTTCATTCTTCAGGAAATAAAGTTTTCACTTTTCTGTGGAAAACTCCCCTTTTCCCGCCCCCGTTCTCCCGTTTTCGCTTGCCCCTCTCCGTATCGTGAGGGCGTGAAAAGCTTCTCGTTTCCCCCTCGCAATCGCCGGAAGGTTTCATCCCACCCCGGCGCGGCTGGCGCGCGCATGGCGGCGCAGCTTTCCGAACGCATCGTCGGCCAGCCCGAGTCCCTCGACGCTATCGTCCCTTACGTCCAGATGTACCAGGCGGGCCTCTCGCCGGAAGGCCGCCCCGCAGGCGTCTTCCTCCTGCTCGGGCCCACCGGCACCGGCAAAACCCGCACCGTCGAGGCCCTCGCCGAGGTCATCCACGGCTCCCACAAAAACGTCCTTCGCATCGATTGCGGCGAGTACCAGATGGAGCACGAAGTCGCCAAACTCATCGGCGCACCCCCGGGTTATCTCGGCCACCGCGAAACCCAGCCCGTCCTCACACAGGCCAGGCTCAACCAGGTCATGAGCGACCGGTCCAATCTCGCCATCGTCCTCTTCGACGAAATCGAGAAGGCCGCTCCCTCACTCACTCGCCTCCTGCTAGGTATCCTCGACAAAGGGGTTCTCCGGCTCGGCGACAACACCCCGGTGAACTTCGAGCGCACGCTCGTCTTCCTCACCAGCAATCTCGGCGCCCGCGAAATGGCGCGCGAACTCCGCCCCACCTTCGGCTTTGAGGCCGTCGAGGGCGGCCCCGCCGCCGCCGGCAACTACGCCCGGCTCGAGGAACTCGCCCTCGCCGCCGTCAAGCGCAAGTTCCCCCCGGAGTTCGTCAACCGCGTCGACGTCATGCTCACCTACCGGCCCCTCTCCGCCGACGCCATGGAGCAGATTCTCGACATCCAGCTCCGCGAACTCGCCGCCCATATCGCGCGCCGCATGGGCGACCGCTCCTTCTTCCTCCAGGTTCCGCGCCGCACCCGCCGCTTCCTGCTCGATCGCGGCACCAGCGCCCAGTACGGCGCCCGCGAGTTGAAGCGGACCCTTCACCGCCACCTCATGCAACCACTCGCCGCCATGGTCGCCGACGGTCTCGTCCCGCCCGGCGCCGTCGTCCGGTGCGACCTGCATACCAGCGGAAAACGCCTCGACCTGATCCCCATGGAGGAAGCGGCCTAGCCGCTTCCTCTTTCAAAAATCCCCTACAGCATGTTCTCCGCCGTCAACGGCTTCTGGTGGATCTCCATGCACCCTCGCCCCGTCGGCAGCACCTTCCCAGGATTCAATAGGCATCCGGGATCAAACAGGTTCTTGAACCGCGCAATCATGTCCAGCGAATCCCCGTCGAACTGATGCCCCATCAGTTCCATCTTTTCCATCCCTACCCCATGCTCGCCCGTAATCGAACCGCCGACGGAGATGCAGAACTTCAGAATCTCGTCCCCGGCCTGCTGCGCCTTTTCCAACTCCCCCGGCTTCCGGGCGTCGAAAAGGATGATCGGGTGCATATTCCCATCGCCGGCGTGGAAGATGTTGCTGATCGTCAGTCCGTACTTCTCCCCCACCTCGCCGATGAACCGCAGCGTCTCGGCAATCCGCATCCGCGGCACCACACCGTCCTGCACATAGTAGAACGGGCTCAGTCGCCCCACCGCTCCGAACGCGTTCTTCCGCCCCTTCCACAGCAGATCCCGCTCCGCCGCGTCCCGCGCAATCCGGAACTCCCGCGCCCCGCACGCCACGCACGCCTCCCGCACCTGCTCCACCTGCTCTTCCACCGCTTCCGTCAGCCCTTCCAGCTCGATCAACAGCACCGCCGCCGCGTCCAGCGGATAGCCGGCATGCGTCGCCTCCTCCACCATCCGCAGCATCACGCCGTCCAGCATCTCCACCGCCACAGGCGTAATCGCCCGCGCCGTGATCTCGGCCACCGTCCTGCCCGCCGCCTCCGCTGAGTCGAAAATCGCCAGCGTCGTCTTCACCAGCTCCGGCTGCCGCATCAGCCGCAGCACAATCTTGGTCACCAGCACCATCGTCCCCTCGGAGCCCGTCAGCAGCCCCGTCAGGTCGTAGCCCGGCGTGTCCTGCGCCTTGCCGCCAATCTGGATCACCGATCCGTCCGGCAGCACCGCCTCCAGCCCCAGCACATGATTCGTCGTCACCCCGTAGGCCAGCGTGTGCGGTCCCCCGGCGTTCTCCGCCACATTCCCCCCAATCGTGCACGCCCGCTGGCTCGACGGGTCCGGCGCGTAAAAATACTTCTGCCCCTGCACCGCCAGCGTCACGTCCAGGTTCACCACGCCCGGCTCCACCACGATCCGTTCGTTCTCCAGGTCGATCTCCACAATCCGGTTCATCCGCGCGAATGAGATCATGATCCCGCCCGTCCGCGGAATCACTCCCCCGCTCAGCCCCGTCCCCGCCCCGCGCCCAACAAACGGAATGCCCCGCTCCCGCGCCAGGTTCACCACCTTCACCACCTGCTCGGTCGCCCGCGGAAACACCACAACCTCCGGCCGGTGCTTGTCCACCCCGCCGTCGTACTCATACAGCCGCAGGTCCACTTCGCTGTCGAGCACGTTGTTCTCGCCCACGATGGCCCGCAGCCAGCGAATGCTATCGGCGTCGATCACCGCGCATATCCCCGCAGCCGCGCCAGGATCTGCGGGTCCATCCAGTCCCGGTCCGCAATGAACTTCTCCAGCACCTTCCCCTCCCGGTCGATCACGTACGTCTCCGGATACTTGAACGTGCCGTACTCGGAGCTGATCTCCGCCTTCGGGTCGCGCGAGGTCTCAAAGTTCAGCTTCACTTTCTTAAGGAATCGCTGATAGGCCGCCTCGTCCTTGTCCACGCTGATCCCCAGCACCACCACGCCGGAATTTTTCAACTCGCCCGCCATCGCGTTCAGCGACGGCAGCTCCGAAATGCACGGCGGACACCACGTCGCCCAGAAGTTCAGCACCAGTACCTTCCCCCCGAAATTGTCGAGCGACACCTTCTGTCCCCGGTCGGTCGTCACGCTGAAGTCCGGCGCCGAGTCGCCGGCCACCACCAGCCGGTCCCGCAGCGTGCTCGCCACCACCGCCACCAACGCCAGGGTCAGCAACAGAATCGCCGCCCGCAATGCTTTGTCAACGCCAAATCTTTGCATCACAATCCCTTATAATTTTAGTGTATCCTCACCCCGGCTGGTCGAATCCAATGAGTAGCCGAAATCATCATGCTCATCTCCCGCCGCGCCGAATTCTCCGCCTCCCACATCTGCAAAAGTGCCCACCTTAGCGAGGAGGAAAACCTGCGCCTCTACGGCCCCGGCGCCAACGCCAACGGCCACGGCCACAACTACATCCTCGAAGTCACCCTCGAAGGCAAGCCGGACCCGGCTACGGGCATGATCTACGACCTCAAGGAGCTCAAGGACGTCATGATGCGCGAGGTCGTCGACCCCATGGACCACCGCCATCTCAACTACGAGATTCCGCCCTTCGATAAAGTCATCCCCACCACCGAGAATCTCGCCATCGAAATCTGGCGCCGCCTCGAACCCCAGTTCCACGACACCCCCGCCCGCCTCCACACCGTCCGCCTCTACGAGACCGAGGATACCTTCGTCGACTACTCGGGGAAGTGAGCGCGATCTCCATGCCTACCGTTCGCCTCACCCGTAACTATCGCTTCAGCGCCTCTCATCGCCTCCACCTGCCCCAGTTCTCCGACGAAGAGAACCAGCGCATGTTTGGCAAATGCAACAACCCCCACGGCCACGGTCATAACTACATCCTCGCCATTACCGTCGAAGGGCCCGTCAACGAAGCCACCGGCCTCGTCATCGATCCCGTTGCCCTTGATTCGATCGTCCACTCCCAGGTCGTCTCCGTCTACGACCACAAGTACCTCAATCACGACGTCGAGGATTTCGCCGCCGCCACCGCCACCACTGAAAACATGGCCTCCAGCATTCGCGACCGTCTCCTTTCCGTCTGGCCGGCCGGTTTTCCCGCCCTCGCCCACATCCGCCTGCAGGAAACAAAAAGGAACGTCATTGAACTTCCGGTCATCGAAGAGGTCGTATGAAGAGAAAAGGTGTCGTCCAAGCCATGCCGCTTCCTGAAGCTGCTTCCCTCTCGCGCAACGTGCGGGAGATCTTGTCCGGGTTGGGCGAGGACCCCGACCGCGAGGGCCTGCAGCGCACCCCGGAACGCGTCGAAAAGGCGCTCCGCTTCCTCACCGGCGGCTATACCGCCAATATCCCCAAACTCGTCAATGGCGCTCTCTTCTCTGTCGACTACGACGAAATGGTCATCGTCAAGGACATCGAGTTTTTCAGCATGTGCGAACACCACATGCTCCCCTTCCACGGCAAGGCTCATGTGGCCTACATTCCCAACGGCAAGGTGATCGGCCTCAGCAAGATCCCGCGCATCGTGGACGTCTTCGCCCGCCGCCTCCAGGTCCAGGAGCGCATGACGCAGGAGATCGCGCAGACCCTCATGGAAATCCTCAAGCCCAAGGGCGTCGCCGTCGCCTGCGAGGCGCAGCACTTCTGCATGATGATGCGCGGCGTCGAGAAACAGCACTCTGGCACCGTCACCAGCGCCATGCTCGGCCAGTTCCGCGAGCGCAAGGAAACCCGCGACGAGTTCCTCTCGCTGATCCGCGGACGCTAACGCCCCGTCTTGCGCGCCACCATCGCGTGCATCCCCGCGTACAGCCGGAACTGTCCGTAACGGCTCTGCGTTCGTACGGCGAAACCCATGCCGCGCAGCTCCTCGGCAATGTCTTCTTTCTCGAACAGGCGCAGCCGGTGTACCTCCCGGCTGCGCTTTTTCTTTCCCGACGCCTGCTCCCGCCGGCAGACGATCTTGCGCGTCATCCATCCGCTCCGCGCGCAGCCGTCCACTTCCACGTCGATCTCCCACCCCTCGCCCGCGCTGCGGTAACTCTGCGGACACTCCGCTGGCACCCGCTCCGGGCCCGCCACGTCGAACACAAACAGCCCGCCCGGCCGCAGCGCCGTATGCACCCGCCGGAACAGCGCGGATAACGCCGCCCGCGAATGCGCCGGGTCGAATGCGTAGTTCACCACCTCCCCGATCGAGGTCACCGCGTCGCACGCCGGCAGCCCCGCCGAAAGAACCGAGCCCGTCCGGAACCGCGCCCCCGGCGCCCGCCGCCGCGCCATCCGGATCATCGCCGGCGACTGGTCGATGCCCAGCACCTCATACCCAGCCTCTCCCAGCGCCGCCGCCCACCGCCCCGCGCCGCATCCCAGATCCACCACCAGCCCGTCCGCAATCCCCGCCCGCCGCAGCAGCGCCAGCACCCCAGGCGTCACGCCATCCGTGAAATCGGCGAACCCGGCGTCGTTGATGTAGGCGAGGTCCTCGCGGTAACTACTCATTCGTTTCAGCCTACCGCGCCCCGTCCGGATCGCGAAATGAGTAGCATTTGAAGAAGTCCCATGCGCCCCCTTGCCTGCCTGCTTTTCTCCTGCGCCGCCTTCGCCGCCGGCCCCGGCCCGGCCGTTCCCCTCTGGCCCGCCGGCGCCCCCAATGCCCCCGCCTCCCCCGGTGAGGAGGTGGTGCGCCTGGCGCCGCCTCGCGGCGAACGCGTCGTCTCCAACATCCACGCCCCCTCCATCACCCCCTACCTTCCCGCCCAGCCCTCCGGCGCCGCCGTCGTCATTGCGCCCGGCGGCGGCCACCGCGAACTCTGGTCCGATCATGAAGGCCACAACGTCGCCCGCTGGTTGAGTGACCGCGGCGTCGCCGCCTTCGTGCTCAAGTACAGACTCGCCCGCGAGAAAGGTTCTGTCTATACCATCGAGGGCGACGCCCTCGCCGACATGGTTAAGGCCGTCGAAACCGTCCGCGCCCGCGCCGCCGAATGGAAGGTGCGCCCGGACCGCATCGGTGTCATGGGCTTCTCTGCAGGCGGCGAACTCGCCGCCCTCGCCGGCGTACACGCCGTCCGGCCCGCCTTTCAGGTGCTGGTATATCCCGCCATCCCGAAACAGCTCCCGCTCAGCCGCGACTCCGCCCCGGCCTTCCTCGTCTGCGGTGAGAACGACCGGCAGAATATCTCCCAGGGTCTGCCCGAGTTGTACCTCGCCATGAAGCAGGCCGGCGTCTCCGCCGAACTCCACGTCTACGCTGCCGCTGGCCACGGCTTCGGCCTCCGCGCCGATATGAAGGGACCGGTCAGGGAGTGGGCGAACCGGTTCCACGAATGGCTTGCCGTTCGCGGCCTGCTCGCCCCGTAGCCGCACCCGATTGAACAGCAGTGGATAGGGCCGCTACAATAGCGGATGCATGAGCGACTATTACCGCACATTCGAAGCGGGGCCGGACCCCTTCGGCGCTACCTGGAAAGTGGAGTTCCGCTGGGCGCAGAACGGCATCTCCATCCGTCATGCCGATACGGTGGACGTGAAGTTTGAGATCTCCAACGGCGACATCCGCGAGGAGAAGGTCATCGCTCTGCCGCATAAGCTCCTGCTGCAGGCGAGCCACGATACCGGCCACGCCGTCACCGATCCCTGGGTGAATCGTATCGCGGCCATGCACCTGAAGAAGATGATCGAATCGGCTGAGGACATTGAAAAGACCCTCGTCACCCTCGACGCTGATTCCATTCGGGCCTATGCCGAGGCGATGCGGTCTGCCGAAGTCTCCGGCTAGCCGAATCCCTCCCCTTGCAATCGCTCTTTGCCTTTGTACAATGACTGAGAACCGGACTGTATCCACTACGGGACGGGCCGGTTCTGCTCTCTTTTTTGTGATCCCATACCTTACCGCCATCCGCGGAGGAAGGAACCTCAGGAACCCGATATGGTCAACTGCCCACTGTGTGACGCCCCCCTCGATTTCGACGAAGACGAAATGGACGAGGGCGATGAGCTGAATTGCGAGGAGTGCGGCGCTATGCTCCGCGTCTCCGGCAGCGATCCCCTCGAACTCGAAGCCGTCGACGAGGACGATGACGAGGACGACGAGGACGACGACGAGGACGAGGATGATGAGGATTACGAAGAGGGCGACGACGACTTCGAGGAGGATGAAGACGACGAGGAGTGGTAGGCTCCCCTCCCGCCGCCTTCTGCTCACCCTCCTGCTGCCGGCCGCTCTCTTCGCGGCCGGCCCCAAGCCGAAGGAAAAGCCCAAGAAGCTCACCGCTGTTATCGCCGGCACCGTCTTTCGAGATCCCGGCTTCGCCATGGCCGGCGTGGAGGTCGAACTCGTCGAGCTCCGCCCGGACGGCAAGAAGGGCAAGTCCCGCAAAACGCTCACCGATGGCCGTGGAGAGTTTGCTTTCCTCGTCCCGCCGGAGGAGCGAAAATACAAAGTGAAAGTCCAGGCCCGCGGCTTGCAGCCCGAAGAGAAGGACGCCGAGTCGGCGCCCGGTGCCCGAATCGATGTATTCTTCACGCTGAAACCGCTGGCTCCGTAACCGCATCCAACCTTTAGGAGTTTTCCATGCTGCGTTCCACCTCTCTCCGGCTGCTCGTGCTGGCCCTGTTCTGCGGGGCTGCGCTCGTCGCGCAGAACCAGAAGGGTCCGGGCGGCAGCTACGGCAACTGGCTGCCCGGTTCGCAGAAGGACAAGAAGGGCGACGATCCCAATGTCCGCGCCGTCATGGGCACCGTGCGCATGGCCGACGATTCGCTGGTCGAGGGCGCCGTCGTGCAGATCAAGAACTCCAAGACCATGCAGGTCCGCAGCTTCATCACCAAGGCCGATGGCGTCTATCAGTTCCAGGGCCTGTCGACCAACGTGGACTATGAGCTGAAGGCCGAGGCCAAGGGTATGGTGAGCCCGTCGCGCACGCTTTCCACGTTCGACGATCGCAAGCGCGCCGTCATGCACCTGAAGCTCGAGAACAAGAAGCAGTGAACCGGCGTCTGTTTCTGGGCGGATTCCTCCCCGCGCCGCTGTGGAGCGCCGCGCCTATCCGCCTGAGCCATCCCGATGGGAGGCGCGAACAGTTCGATCCCAAGGACTCCCGCGCCACCGTGCTGCTGTTCCTGTCCACCGTCTGCCCTATCTCCAACGCCTATCAGGACCGCATTCACGCGCTGGTGCGGGACTACGCCGCCGAGCCGGTGCGCGTGCTGCTCAT
Organism: uncultured Solibacteraceae bacterium; assembly: GCA_964632345.1. GTDB lineage: Bacteria > Acidobacteriota > Terriglobia > Bryobacterales > Bryobacteraceae. The sequence continues at coordinate 9,052 of CAZWDD010000151.1, forward strand.
CAACGCGAACGACAACGAGACCGCCGCGGAGACGGTTCGCTACGCCGCCGACGTCGGCTTTGCCGTCCCGGTATACAAGGACTTGCGGAACGCCGTCGCCGACCGCTTCGGCGCCACGCTGACGCCGGAAGCCATCGTGCTCGACTCGGCCGGTGTGCCGCGCTACCGCGGCGCCATCGATGACTCGCGCAATCCCGCGCGCGTCAAGGTGGAGGCCGTCCGCACCGCCGTCGCCGATCTGCTGGCCGGGCGGCCTGTCTCGGTGAAGAACCTGCGCGCCTTCGGGTGCGCCATTAAGAAGGTGACCTCATGAAGACCCTCCTGTTGTTTGCCGCCGCCGGCCTCGGCCTGCTGGCCCAGTCCCTGCCGAAGATCAACGAAACCAGCTACCCGCAGATGCTGGCCGCGCAGAAGGGCAAGGTGGTGCTGGTGGACTTCTGGGCCACCTGGTGCGTGCCGTGCCGCAAGGAGATGCCGCTGCTGGCAAAACTGGAAGCCAAACTCGGCGCAAAGGGCTTCGTGCTGATGCCCATCAGCGGCGACGAGTTGGAGAACGAGTCGGACGCGCGCGAATTCCTGAAGCAGTCCGGCGTCAAGCGGCAGGGCTACATCAAGGCGCCGAAGGACGAGGACGCCTTCGTTCGCGCCATCGATCCGAAGTGGGGCGGGGAACTGCCCGCGCTGGTGCTCTACGACCGGACCGGCAAGAAGGTGAAGATCTGGAAGGGCGAGACGGCCGTGGCGGAGATCGAAGCGGCCGTGGCCAAGCTGCTCTAGACCGGCGGCGGCCTACTCGCCGCGGATCAGGTCTTCAAGGGTTTCGCGGGTCCGGATAAACCGCCAGGAGGCGCCTTCGACGACTACCTCGGCCGGGCGCGGCCGCGAGTTGTAGTTGGAAGCCAGTACGAAGCCATAAGCGCCGGCCGTGCACAGGGCGAGGAAGTCGCCCGGCAGCACGTTGGCGATCTCGCGGTCGCGGGCGAAGAAGTCGCCGGTTTCGCAGACCGGGCCGACGACGTCGGCCTTCACCGTTCCGGGCATGTGCTGGCGCAGCGGGATGATCTCATGGTGCGCCTGGTATAGCGCCGGGCGGATCAGGTCGTTCATGGCCGCGTCGACGACGACGAACTCCTTGGTCTCGCTGGACTTGCGGTAGAGCACGCGCGAGAGCAGCGCGCCGGCCGGGCCGACGATGGAGCGGCCCGGTTCCATCATGAGTGTCAGGCCGTGGCCCGCGCAGCGTTCGCAGACGGCGCGGATATGGGCGGCAACGTCGGGCTCGTGCTGGCCGGGCTTGTAGGGGACGCCGAGGCCGCCGCCGAGATCGAGATGCTGGATGGGGATGCCGGCCGCGCGGAGGCGGGCGGCCAGCGCCAGCACGGCGTCGAGCGCCTCCATCAGCGGGGAGGTGTCGAGCAGTTGCGAGCCGATATGGCAGCTGATGCCTTCGAGGTCGAGGTTGCCGAGCGCGCGGGCACGCTCGTAGACGGCCTCGACGGCGTCGATATCGATGCCGAACTTGTGATCGCGCAGGCCGGTGGAGATGTAGGGGTGCGTCTGCGCGTCGACGTGCGGGTTGACGCGCATGGCGATGCGGGCGCGTTTGCCGAGGCGGGAGGCGATGGAATCGATGAGCGCCAGTTCGGACTCCGATTCGCAGTTGAAGCTGTGAATGCCGCTCGCGAGCGCGTACTCGACCTCTTCGCGCGTCTTGCCGACGCCGGAGAAGACGACGCGATCGGGCCGGCCGCCGGCATGGAGGACGCGATAGAGCTCGCCGCCGGAGACGATGTCGAAGCCCGCGCCTTCGGCGGCCAGCAGGCGGAGGATGGAGAGGTTGGAGTTGGCCTTGACGGCGTAGAAGACCTGGTGGGGCGTTTGGCCGAAGGCTTTGTCGTAGCTCTGATAGCGCTCGCGGATGGCGGTGGCGGAGTATACGTAGACGGGCGTGCCGGCGGAGCGGGCGACCTCTTCGAGGTCTACGTCCTCGAGGAAGAGATTGCGGTTGCGGTAGGAGAGAGGGGGAAAAGGCATCAGGAGACTCGGAGGATAAGGATGGTCTGATCGTCGAAGCGGGGCGTGCCGGCGCTGAAGGCGTCGACATCGGCGTAGATGGCGTTGACGATCTGCTGGACAGGGAGGTGGCAGGCCTTGCGGATGGCGGCGCCGAGGCGCTCGCGGCCGTACTCGTCGCCCTGTTCGTTCATGGCGTCGAGGACGCCATCGGAGGTGAGCACGATGAGATCGCCAGAGCGGAGATCGATGGACATCTCCTCGTAGACGCGGGCGGCGAGGAGGCCGACGGGGACGCCTTCGGCATCGAGGTCGAGCAGTTCATCGCCGCGGCAGATGATGGGCGGGAGGCCGCCGGCGTTGGCGATGGTGAGCTTGCGGGAGGGCGCGTCCCAGAACATGGCGAGGAGGGTGACGTACTGCGCCTCGGCCTTGCGTTCGGTGAGGGCGTTGTTGAGGGAGCGCATGAGATCGGCGGGCCGGCGGGGGCGGTGGCCGAGGGAGCGGAGGAGGCCGCTGACGAGGGCGGCGTAGAGGGCGGCGGCGGGGCCCTTGCCGGAGGAGTCGCCGAAGACGATGGTGGCCTGGCCGCGGTCGTAGTCGAAGAAGTCGAACAGGTCACCGGTGATGTCGCGGGCGGGCTTAAGGCCGACGGCGATATCGAGCCCTTCGATGGAGGGGGCTTCGGAGGGAAGCAGGAGGGACTGGAGTTTGCGGGCGGCCTGCATGTCGCGCTCCATGCGCTGTTCGCGGGCGGCGATCTCCTCGTAGAGGCGGGCGTTTTCAATGGCGCTGGCAACCTGCGGGGCGAGCAGGGCGAGGGTGCGCATGTGGTCGACGGAGTAGTAGTTGAGGCGCTCGCTTTCGAGGTCGATGACGCCGATGACGCGGTCGCGAAGCATGAGGGGGACGGCGACTTCGCTGCGGAGGTTGGGGTGGCTGGCGATGTAGCGGGGATCGGCGAGGGTATCCTCGACGCGCATGGGGCGGCGGAGGCGTGCGGCCGAGCCGGTGACGCCGATGCTCAAGGGGATTTCGTCGAGATCGCGGCCGCCGCCCTCGCGAATGGCGAAGCGGTTGCGGAGCACCTGTTTCTGTTCATCGAGCAGCCAGATGATGAAGGAGTCGTACTCCATGAGGCTGCGGACGCTTTGGGCGACGGCGCCGAGGAGATCGTCAAGATCGAGGATGGAGCTGAAGCCCTGGGAGGTGCGGGCGAGGGTGCGGAGGGTGCGGTGCTGGAGGTCGACGCGGCGGTAGAGGCGGGCGTTGTCGATGGCGCTGGCGACGCGGGAGGCGATGAGGCGCATGAGGGCGACGTCGTCCTGGTTGTAGGCGCCGATCTCGGTGGACTGGAAGTCGATGACGCCGACGAGCTTGTCGCGGGCCATCATGGGGATGGCCATTTCGCAGCGGACGGCATCGAGGGCGTTGAGGTAGTTCTGTTCCTGGCGGACGTCGCGGACGAGTTGGGCTTCGCGGGTGGCGGCGGCGCGTCCGGTGACGCCTTCACCGAGCGGGATGAGGAGACGTTCGATGACCTCCTGGCGGTGGCCGATGGCGTAGCGGATGCGGAGGGCCTTGCGGCGGTCGGAGTAGAGGAGGATGGCGAAGAGCTGGGCGGGGATGACGCGGGTGATGACGCGAGTGACGCCGGCGAGGAGGCGTTCGAGGTCGAGGGTTTCCGAGGTGGCGCTGGCGACTTCGAGGAGGTAGTCGAGGAGTTCGGAGCGATCGCGGAAGCGGCCGCCCTTGCGACGGACGGGGCTCATTGGGCGGCTTCCTGGACGATGCGGACGCTGGCGCTGGCGCCGATGCGGGAGGCGCCGGCGGCGATCATGGCGCGGGCATCGGCGGCGGAGCGGATACCGCCGGAGGCTTTGACGCCGATGGAGGGGCCGACGGCGCGTCGCATG
>CAZWDD010000152.1:0-310 GCA_964632345.1 uncultured Solibacteraceae bacterium
TCTCCCCCGCTGGCTCCTGCAGAACGTCTCCCAACTCGCCCGCCAATACCTTTCCGAAACCGGCCCCACCGCCGACTTCCTCCACCAGGAAGCTCTCAACGCCGTCCTCGCCGACCAGTGGCTACCCCTCGACCCGCGCTGGAACGCCCTCCCCTCCGCCAACCTCCCCGACGCCCGCATCGTCCACTTCGCCGGACGCCTCAAGCCCTGGCGCGCCCCCGCCCCCCCCCCCCCCCCCCCCCCCCAAAACACCCCAACCCCCCCCCCCGGGCCGACCCCAACCCGGGGCCCCCCGGGTGGCCCCCACACC
>CAZWDD010000152.1:320-12913 GCA_964632345.1 uncultured Solibacteraceae bacterium
CCGCCCGCCCCCACGGCCCCGCCTATCACACCGAACTCGCCCGCCTCGGCCTCACCGAACGCGGCTCCCTCCGTGATGCCGCCATCAGCCTCTACGATCGCTCCCTTCGCCCCCTCACCCGCCCCATCGAACGATTTCTTTGGAACAGACGCCTCTTATGAAGCCTTCTCTCTCCATCCTTCTCCCCGCCATGAAAGGCTACGCCTCCGTCGCCGCCGCCCTCGCCGCCTGGGATGCCCAGTCCCTCCGCTCTCGCCTCGAAATCGTCGTCCTCTGCCCCGCCGGCCTCTGCCCCTCCCCCGGCTCTCATAACCCCTCCCACATCATCGTCGATACCGGCGCCGCCGACCTCCACGAAGCCCGCGCCCTCGGCGTCTCCCACGCCTCCGCTCCCTTCGTCATGCTCGCCGAGGACCACTGCCTCCCCGATCCCTCCTGGGCCGAACCCATCCTCGCCCGCATCGATGAAGGCTACGATGGCGTCGTCTCCACCCTCCGCCCCGGCACCCGCACCGGCGCCTTCCCCCAAGGCTCCTTCCTCATCGGCTACGGCGAATGGATGGAGCCCATCCCCTCCGGTCCTACCGATATCATGTGCGGCTGGAACGGCACCCTCCGCCGCGATCTCCTCCTCGCCATCGATCCAGCCGAACTCCGCATCCTCATGCGCCTCGGCGCCTTCCTCGTCCGCCGCATCCGCCAGAACGGCGCCCGCTTCTTCCTCGATCACCGCGCCCGCATGCGCCACTTCGATCCCCCCGGCGCCGCCTACGAATGCTTCCTCCTTTTCCTCGTCGGCCTCGGCTTCGGCGCCATGCGCACCCGCCACTGGTTCCCCCCGCTCCGCCTCTTCTATCCCCTACTGTTCCCCGCCATCGCCGCCGCCCATGCCCGCCGCGCCATTCGCCACTTCCGCCGCGCCCCCGGCGTCGTCCGCCCCTTCGCCCTCCCCGCCGCCCTCGTCCTCGCCCTCTTCTGGGGTCTCGGCGAATCCATCGGCGCCCTCGCCGGCCTCCGCCTCGTCTCCCCGCATCTCTGGCGCACCGAAGTCAAACCCGTCTCCCACGCCCAGGTCGCCGCCTCGGACCGCCTCGAAAAAGAAATCTAACCTCCCCCTGTCACTGTTTTCCCGCCGTCCTCGCTACCGGAATCAGAGGTCACTTAACCATGATTCCCAGCACTTTCCGTACCTACATCGTCGAAGCCAACGACTTCCCCATCACCCTAACCGTCTCCACCGGTTCCAACGCTCTTCCCCGTGTTCCCGAAAAGATCACCGTCCAATATCAGGTCCGCGCCACCGCCAAGACCGGCACCAAAACCGTCAACGCCGTCCCCGACAACGCCGCCAAAACCGTCTCCTACTCCATCCCCCGTCCCGCCGCATTCGAAAGCGGCGTCATCCTCTTCACCCTCCTCGCCGGCTTCCCCGTCAACAATCCTTCCCCCTATAAAGTCAACTTCCTCTCCGCCGACGGTCAGAAGGCCCTCGACGTCATCAACCCCGACAGCGTCACCCCTGTCTTCGCCAACTACGCCTTCGACCTCAAGTAGCCGGAGCCCCACCATGCGACAGCTTCCTTCCCTCTTCCTACTCGCCGCCCTCCCCGCTCTCTCCCAGTCGCAGAACGACCGCGACCTCTTCAAACTCCGCCTCGACCAGATCAAGGCATCCGAATCCGACGAAGCAAAACGAGCCGCCATCGGCCAGCTCGTCAACGAAGTCCAGAAGGTCACCCTTCCCCCTACACCGGGCTCCTTCCGTTACTACCTGAACCAGGTGGAGACCATCCGCCAGATGGGCGCCAGCGCCGGCGCCTCCGGTTCCACCTCCGTCGCCGTCTCCCCTCGTCTCGCCGATATCTTCGGCATCTCCCTCGAACACGGCTCCCTCATGAAATCGGTCAACGGCTCCACGGTCACCTTTCAGTTGAATCCCGCCGGAATCGTCTGCGCTTCGAAAGAGCAGGACCCTTCCAAGGCCCTCCCAGGCGAAGACTGCATCGAAACCTGGAAACGCGTTGCCTTCTCGTTCTCCTTCGATCAGTCCCGCGGCAAGACTCCCGCCGGCCTCATTCCCCTCGGCGATCAGTTCAGCGAAGCCCGTGTCCATATCGATCTCCGCCCCTCAACCAGCACCCAGCAGAAGCGCTATGACGCAGAAGTCAAAGAGCTCGCCGCGCTCGGCGAAAACTTCTGGTTCAAGCTCAATAACAACCCGGACTTCCGGAACTGGCAGACCTCCACCACTGCCGCCCTCCACGCCGCCAGTGCCGACGACGTTCCCTCCACCTGGTACAAAGCCCTCGCCCAACTCCGCCGCATCGCTGCCGCTTCCACTGGCCCCGATTTTCATAAGCTCGGCCGCCTCTACCGCGGTACCTTCGCCCGCGCCATCGCCATCGAAGCCGCCAATGTCAGCCAGTTCGCCTTCGAAGCCGGCATCAACCGCCCTGACGTCGCCGCCGAAGCCATCGCCAACGGCATCGTCGCCGCCGGCCAGCGCCCCCCCAGCCTCTTCTCCACCCGCCTCATCTACTCCCGCGGCTTCGGACCCCTCACCGTCGTCCTCAACGGCTCCACCTCCTGGTTCACCGAAATCAAACCCGGCATGGTCCAAGGCCGCTGGCGCGACTACATGTTCTCCGGCGAGGGCCGTTTCCGCCTCCCCACCATCATCCCCGGCTACGGCGCCCCCTCCCTCGCCCTCGGTGGCCTCCTCGGTGACCTTCGCCAAGCCCCTCTCGGCATCCCACTTCCCGTCACCCGCCCCGGCGCCTCGTCTCCAGACAACATCAACCTCCCCGGCAAGGTCCGCCTCCTCAACGCCCGGCTGGAGATGCCCACCGCCAATCGCAACGTCGTCGTACCCCTCTCCTTCACCTATTCCAACCGCACCGACCTCATCAAGGAGCAGGACGTCCGCGTCTCCATCGGCCTCTCCGTCCGCTTTGACTCCCTCTTCCCCTCCGCCGCGAAATAACCGCCCCCCCCAGTGCTACCCTGACACGAAACCCGTGATCTGGCTCGGCACAACCCGCGGCTTTCTCTCCGACTGGCTCACCCAACTCTGGGTCCGCTGCACCGGCCGTTCCATTCCCCCCGCCCGCCTGGACTGGCTCGCCGGCCCCACCGGACCCACCCACCGCATCGGACCCGATTTCTTCGACTCCTACGCCGCCCGCGCCGGTCTCGAAGTCCTGCCCGACGGCGCCCCCCGCGGCCTCGTCCCCAATCTCGCCGCCGCCCTGGGCTCCCCCGCCATCCATCCCGCCGTCGCCGCCTTCTACGAGCAAACCTCCGCTTACCGCATGGAGTGCTGGGCCGAATGGTCCCCCGTCTTCCAACCCTTCGGCCGCCTGCTCGCCCTTGTCTTCAGCCGCCGCCTCGAACAGTTGAACGTCCCTCTCGCCAGCCTCGATACTCGCCTCGGCATCACCAACCGCGTCATCGCCATGCGCTCCCCGCAAGGCGAGCTCCAAACCGCCTGGGTCCGCCAGCTCGTCGCCTCCCGCCGAACCCTATACGCCGGCAGCTATAGCGTCTGCCGCGTCCCCGGCCACCCCGGCCCCCGCGTCAAGGTCTGTTTCCCTCTCCCCAACGGCCGCGCCGTCGTTATCCTGCGCCCCGAAGTCCAACCCGATGGCTCGCTCACCCTCATCTCCGGCGGCCAACGCTTCGGCGACCCCGGCTTCTACTTCGTCGTCGAACACCCCACCCGCGCCTGGGCCCGCTACGTCCGCACCATGCGCGAACGCATCCACGTCTACCCCGCCGAATCCGGCGCCGTGCGCACGGATCATATCCTCCAGCTCTGGGGCCGCCCCTTCCTCCGCCTCCACTACCGCCTCAACCGGTAGCCTACGTCAGGTTCTCCAATATCTGCCGCAGCACGCCCTTCTCCGGCAGCCCCACCTGCGACGCCACGAACCCGATCACAATCGGGATCGTCGCCGCCAGCCGCTGCTCCAGCCAACCCATCGCCTTCCCCACCGTCGTGTAGAGAAACGCCTTCACCGCCGCCAGAATCGCCCCCGTCACGGCCACAATGCCCCCCATCTTTTGAATCGCCCACCCGTTCGCGGCATTCACCTTGTTCACCGCCCACAACACCGCCGTGTAAGTCTTCTTGTGCGCCGGAATCGGCGTCGTCAAACCCATATTGAAACTTTTCTCCTCCCCCGAACCGCGGATTTCCCGTCCTCCGCGGTCCACCCCGTCCCCCCACCGGCGGGTACCGGCTCGCGTATGATCGTCGACGGTGTACACCCGCGGCCTGGCAATCCTGCTGATCGTCCCTTCGCTGCTCCGCGGCGCCGCTGCGTGCCGGCTGTCCCCGGCCGCCGAAGCGGACCTGCGTATGTGGCAGGAGAACGCGGAACGTCTCCCGATCGCCGAAAACCGCAAGCGCCTCGATGCCCTCGTCGCGAAGTATCCGGACGCCTACGAAATACAGGTGCGGCCCCTCTCCTTCTACGGGTCCATGCTCCGCGATGAACGCCCTGCCACTCGTGCGGCGCTTCTCAAAAAAGCCGCGGAGAACGGGAACGATCCCCTCGTCCTGACCCTCGCCGGGGCAGCTCTCTTCCGGTACAACACGCCCCGTGCCATCGAACTGCTCATGGCCGCCCGTGCCGTCGCGCCGAACTTTCCGTGGTCCGCGCTGAAACTCGCCGAGATCTACCACGCCGGTCGTTTTCAGGACCTCGAAAAGGCGCGCACATTCTTCCGAACCTACGCCAACCTCTGCGGAGGCGATATCTCACACACGGCAGACCGGCTGCTGAGCAAGATTGCGACCTCCGCCGACCAGGCGGAGATCGCCCGCCGCATTCGACTTCGCCTGGACTCTGAGGCGTCGCCGCCGGCACAGGATTTCGAGATGCTCTGGGCGCTGGAGTTCCGCTCTCGCCCGCCGCAGGAGCACGCCGCTTTGCGCAAGCAGGTCGCCAGGGATGTCGAACGCCTGCTCCTGTCCAAGGCCGCCCGGCCTACCCACGCCGCCGTCCTCAACGGCATGAAGCAGAGCGGTGCCTCCAAGGAAGATCTCGCTGTCTTCGAAGACCGCGTCCGCAAGGAATCTCCGGCCTCGAACACCGCTTACAACATCGAATATGCGCGCTGGACAAAGGACCATAAGGAACCGGAGAACCACAAGGATCCGGCCGCGTGGGAGGCCTGGAAAACGGCCCACCGCGCGGCGATGAAGGACTGGACCGCCCGCTTCACCGAAGTCCCCTGGCTCCCGGGTTCCTACCTCAATGCGCGGATCGAGGCCGGCGAGATCCGTGAGGTCGAAGCAGTGCGGGCCCTCGAACATTTGCTCAGAAAAAGCGAAGCTCGTTCCGGCGGTGATCTGTGGGCCTACACCGGCGCCGCCACCCCGCTGTTGAAGAAAGGCTGGGCTCCGGCCAAGGTGGCAGCGTGGCTCGAACGTGCCTGGCCCTTCGCCGAAGTTCTCGACCGGTGGAACCTGGATGACGACACTCTCACCGCCGAGCGGCGCAAGGAGATCGCCGACGGAATGGGCTATCGAGGCTACCTTGCAACCGATCTCCTCCGGGCCTTCCACGCCGTCCGGCGCAAGAACATCCCTGCCTCGCTCCGTGCATATCTCCAAGGCCAGATGCCGGCGAATAGCGCCGACCGCTCCTCGCGCTATCGCGCCCTCGCCTGGCTGGCCGCTCTCGACGGCCGCAATGCCGATTCGCTCGCCTATTTTCAACAGGCGCTCCTCACTCGCGAGAAACCGCCGCAGTTCTTCCGCGGCCAACTCGACGATCCGCTGCTCTCCGAAGCCCGAACCGCCTTCCGGAAAACCGGCGGCACTGAAGAGGTGTTTGCCGTCTGGTCCCGGCCCCCATCGGGTACCCCGCCGCTCGCCGACGGCCGTTGGGAGAAGCCCACGAAAACACTACCGGACTTCGAATTGACCGACCTCGCGGGCAACACCTGGAAGCGGACGCAGTTGGAAGGCAAAGTGGTCCTCATCAACCTCTGGGCCACCTGGTGCGGACCCTGCCGCTCCGAGCTGCCTCACTTCCAGAAGCTCTATGAGCAGACAAAGGATCGCACCGGCATCCAGGTGATTTCGTTCAACGTGGACGACGAACTCGGACTCGTCGACCCATATATGAAGGAGCACGGCTTTACCTTCCCCGCGCTCGCGGCACACGGCCTCGTCAGCGGCATGTTTGGCCCTTACGCGATTCCACAGAACTGGCTCATCGACAGCAAGGGTAACTGGATCGCAACCCAGATCGGCTTCGATGCGGCCGACACCGATTGGGTCGGCTCCATGCGCAAGCGGCTGGAAGAAGCCACGCAGGGCAGGACGACGGCCCTTCCCGAGTAGCTGCACCCGGCTCCCAAACGGTCCGGGTCAGGTTGCCGAAGGAGACCATTTCCAGGACGCCGCAGGTGAGCAACGTAGTCCTGCGACACGTCTGCCCCGGCTTCTCCCTCTCGACTGCTCACCCTCCGGTGTTGGCGGCCGCTGCCCCCGCAACCTCTAATCAGGCCATTCTGATCTGGGGATTCCGCTTCCGTCGATAATCGCTCTCATTGTTCCCAATGGCAGTAAGCGACCCCGGTGATATGCGACGATCACCTGCTTTCCGCTGGAAGCATTGCGCCATTTCTGGTGACTGCCTGACTGACCCGCCATTGCAAAGCCGTGTTGTCTTAAGACCTTCACAACTTGATCTGCAGTCAATCTCGGCGTGCCACGTTCACCCAATCGTGACCTCGGAGAGTTTCGCGCTCCTTGGCAAGGCAATATCGGCCGGGGCGAGGTATAGCCGGATTGCTTCTTCGATGTTGGCCCTCGCCTCGTCTTCGGTTGTGCCAGCCGACGCGCATCCGGGAAGTTCCGGGCAAACAGCAGAGTAGCTCCCAGTCTCCGGATCAAACTCAAGCACAACGCGAAACGTCATGCCTCATTGTAGCGCCGCGGCCTTGTTTTTCAGGCAGCCGCAACCACGCAAGCCGATAGAGCACGACAAACACCAAAGGCTCACTTCTCGCCGCACTGGATTCCTCCTGGATCGCGCGCAACGCCGCAGAATATCCCGTTCAAATCCGGTTGACCGCCAATCCGCAACCCCGACACATATCAACTCACCCACATGATTGAATAGTTCTTCCCCCGCCAATCAAGGAGCTCTCGCATGACGGAAAATCACCCCGCAAAAACCCCCCTCCTCGCCCGGCGCGAAGTCCTCGGCTCCGCCGGCATCGCCGCCTTGTCGGCCGTCGCCCCCGCCGCCCCGCAGCCCCCGCAACGCCGCCCCCGCATCGCCTGCTGCGTCACCTTCTGGGGCGCTCCGGGCTCCCATGCCGACTGGATCATCTGCAAACTCATGGACGGCTATTGGTGGCAGGGCGCCCACACCCCTTCCAGGGTCGACATCGTATCCGTCTACATCCACCAGTTCGACACCAGCGGCCTCGGCCAGAAGGTCTGCAACGCGAAGAACATCCCCATCTTCAAAACAGTCGCGGAAGCCGTCACCCTCGGCGGTAAGGAACTCGCCGTCGATGGCGTCGTCATCGTCGGCGAACACGGCAACTATCCCACCGACCTCAAGGGCCACTGGCTCCTGCCCCGCTGGTGGATCTATCAGCAGGTGATCCGCGTCTTCGAGCAGAGCAAACGCTCGGTCCCGGTCTTTAACGACAAGCACCTCTCCTATAACTGGGACGACGCCAAGTGGATGTTCGACAAATCCCGTGAGCTGAACTTCCCCCTGTCCGGCGGCTCCTCCATCCCGGTCTACTACCGCCAGCCCGAAATTGAACTCGCCATCGATACGCCCATCCGGAACTCAATCGTCCTCGGCGGCGCCTCCGATGAGGGCGGCATCTTCCATTGCATCGACGTGCTCCAGGCCTTCGTCGAACGCCGCAAGGGCGGCGAGACAGGCGTCAAAGCCGTGCAGTCCATCCGGGGACCGGAAACCTGGAAATGGGTCGAACGCAACCCCTGGGCCGGCCGCCTCCTCAATGCGGTGGCCGCCAAATTCGACCTGAAACAGGGCGCCCTCCAACAGAACCCCCAGGCCAATGCCTGCATCGTCGAATACAACGATGGCACCATCGCCGCCGTCCTCTCCGGCCGCGGTGTCGGATGGACCTACGCCGCCGAAATCGACGGCCGGAACAAGCCCACCGTCATCTCCATGCTCGGCTGGCCCGGCCCCTACGCGCAGTATCACGCCTCGAACTCCCAACCCCACTGGATCACCGAAATGATGGTCACCGGCAAGGAACCCTTCAACGCCGAGCGCCTGCTCCTGTCAACCGGCATCACCAACCACTACATGGAGTCGAACTGGCAGAACGGCCGCTACTCCGCCGTCGGACGCCGCGTCGAAACCCCCGTCCTCAACATCACCTACCGCTCCACTCGCGGACCGCAGTTCAGCACCGGCCCCCGGCCCCCGGACGTCCCCTACCTCCGCGGCTTTGACAAGTAGGCGCGCCCCCCCAACAAACCGCCCGGCTGTTGCACCATGGACTGCATGGACACCATGCCGCAACTGCCCGAACATCAGTGGCTACAACAGATGGTCGGAAACTGGACGTATGAGTCGGAGGTCCTCACCGGGCCCGATAAACCTCCCCTCAAAAGCACCGGGACCGAAATCGTCCGTGCCATCGGCGATTTCTGGATCATTGCCGAAGGACAGGGACCGATGCCCGGCGGCGAAACCGCCACCATGGTCATCACGGCCGGATACGACCCCGCCTTGCAGAAGTTCGTCGCCACCTGGCTCGGGTCAATGATGCCCAAGCTATGGGTCTACAGCTGTTCCCGGGAAGGCAATACCTTGCACATGGATGCCGAAGGCCCCAGCATGGCGGGCGACGGGACCACTGCGCTCTATCGGGATTCATTGGAAATCATCGACCCCGACACCAGAGCCTTTCGCTCCCAGGTGAGAAATCCCGACGGAACCTGGTGGCAGTTCCTCACCATGCACTACCGCCGGGTGCAGTAGTCCCGAAAGCTACTTTCCCGCTCCGGAGGCCGCGGCGCTGCCCAGCCGCCCCCCTGCGCCCAAAGCCAGCACCACCACCGGCACAAACCATCCCGGATGCGCAAAGCTGAACACATTCACGAGCGACAACGCCAGTAGCACCCCCGCCACCACCCACGCCAGCATCCTGCTGCCGCCCAGCTTCGCCGCCAATCCACCACCCACCGCCGCCCCCGCGCCCTGCGCCACGCACACCGCGGCAAACAACCCGTCGCCGCTCACTGCCGCGTGCGCCCCCGCCTCCGCCAGTCCAATCACCATCCCCGCCACCACGACTCCCGCCACCACCGCCCCCGCCTTACGCATTCCTGCGTGCTTCATTTCACACTCTCCTTTCCTCTCTCCGGTATCGCACCCCATCCCGGCGCATGGCTTGGAGATTTCGGCACTCACTTCAACTTCGGAACGAAATGGGGCGCTGCCTGCGGCGCCTCCCCCTCCTTGCGCAGCCGCAGATACTCTCCCGGCGCCTGGCCACAAAACCGCCGGAACTCCCCGTTCATATGTGCCTGGTCGGCGTACCCGTTCTTCGCCGCCAGTTCCGCCAGCCCTGCGGCGCTGCCCAGTCCCCGCAATGCCGCGTCGAATCGGCCTAACTGCAGCCACAACTTCGGGGATAGCCCCAGCTCCACCGCAAACCGCTTCCGCAACCCGCGCGGCGAAAGCCCCATCTCCCCGGCCAGCGCATCCACTCGCCAGTGCAGATCCACCAGCCGTGCCCGCTCCGGCAATCGGTACCGCACCGCCTCCGGCTCCAGCTGTTCGCCGATCCACCCCGCCAGCATCTCCATCTTCCGCCGCGCCGTCGGAGCCTCGTACAACTGCTCGCGCAGCCGCTGCCCCTCGCCCCCAATCAGCGCCCCCAGCGGTATCGGATACCCCGGTCCCCGCTGCACCTCCACCCCAAATAGCTGTGCGCACGCCGCCGGCTCCAACCGCGCCCCAACCAGATGTAGCTCCCCAGCCGTCTCCGCATACCGCGGCGCCGCCTGCAGCGGAGTCAACCATCCCTCCTCAAAACGCAATCCCGCCGCCCCCGGAGCGCTGTACCAGCAATGGCTCCCCGCCAGGCTCACAATCAGCTCGGCATACGGCTTTGGCAATCCCTGGTACCGCCCCACCGGCCGGCCCCGCAGCACCCACAGCGCCCTTACCTGCCCGCGCAACCTCGCCGGCGGACCCATGATCTGCATCTCCATCGCACCGTCTCCAATGGCTCGCCAGCTGACGCCGTCACCGGCCGCAAACAAGGCTCGCCCCACACGATTCGCCCGAGAATAGCATAGGCGCTCAAACAGCCAGCCACGCGCCCGCCAACGGCCAAAAACGTTCCTACCGGCGGGGCCGGCCAGGACCCTCCATGACTTCTCTCGCGCCTACTCCGCAGCCGCGACAAAACTGGCCGGAAAGCGGCGTGTGGGCTCGATTGATGACATGCCAATCCTCCTTTCGTTTCGTCATGCAATTGATCTGGCCATCAAAGCAGTGCTGATCCATCCATTCAAACCCCATAGGTAGCGGCATCCGGCTCGCCGCGCCAGCCACTTCCGATAGAGATCTGGCGTAATCCGCCCGAGCCAATGACGCAGGATAGTCCTACCATCGGACCGGCCTATGTTCGAGGATCCCGGTTTTCCGCGGATGACTCGTTCAACCGCTCAAGTGTGGGGTCCGCTTGCGCTGCCAGGTGTTCCTGCATCATCCGATGAATAAACCGGAACGAGCCCCCTTGCCGGATCATGAGGGCATTATCTACAGCGAAGTAAAGGAACCGCTCACACCTCCAGGGAATGTACTTCCCCGAGGCCAACACCGCCCGGATGCTGAGGTTGTGGGCGCAGAACCCACCACCTTTCATTAACGGCAGCCCAACGAACCCAAAGACCGCCACTGCAAAGGTTAGATTGAAGATCGGAACGTCTCGCAAGTACAAAGCCGTTAGTACGAGTGCGATTCCGTAGGGCAAACCAACCAGGATCGCGAATCTGCCCGACCGCTTCAAACCGCTATTCACGGACGAACGTGTTTCAAAACGTGCCGGAACCAACCCGAAGACCAGCCCGAAAACCATCCCGAAGAACAGCCCGCCCGCCACTCCGTAGGTCAGCCCGAAAGTGAGCCCGCCTTCGAGCCCGCCGGCCAGCCCGCACGTCAAGCCGCAGGCCAGCGCCAATGGCAGCCCGACAAGTCCGTCTTTCCACGACCAGCGGATCAAATCAACTGGCCGATCAGTGTCCTCGATCAGCGTGCCTAGCCACCCGCCAAGTAGGCCGCCGATGAGCCCGTCCTTTAACCCGTCTTTCAGTCCCACTGCCAGCCCTACGACCAGCCCGCAGACCAGCACCAGGGTCCATCTGAATACCCGTTTGGCTGTCGCCTGTCTCGCGGGCGGCAGCCACGCGGCTGACAAATCTTCTAAATGAAAGCTGTACAGTCCCGCCCGATTCAGGCATGCGGCCGTTTGTCTCAACCAGTGCTTGACTTCCGCTAGTCCGAAACGGATCGTCTCGCCCCGGCCACGCTTCAGCATCGCGTCCAGATAGCGATCGAACAGTTGTCCCCGTGCTACGCCCCCGGCCACGGCTGGCCGGCCCTCCTGGAAAGCGAACGCTGCAACCCAAAGCATCAAGGGTGTATCCATCAATTCCCACATCGCCGGTTCCGCGCGCAGCGCCTCCTGCAAGCCTCTCAACTTCCCGCTATGAGCAGCTAGAAAACCCTCGACACGTTCACGGCTGAGCGTCCGCGCAACGATTCCGGACGAGATTCCGATCCCCTCCTTGAGATCCCGATAATCGGCTTCCCGGCACGTCACCACGAACTTCACATCCGGGTGCTTGCGTTGGTACTCCTTGATTTTCGCCACGCAAGCCCCACGCATAGCCAACGGCACTTCATCCAGTCCGTCCAAGAACGGAACCACCACTTCCTTGTCGACCCAGGAGCGCGCAAGCGCGGACCCGACGCCGTAGCTCCGGCGAAGCTCGCTCACCAGCCAGTCGTCGAGCGCCTCCTGGCGCATGGCCCAATGCGAAAGCCCAAACGGTACTGGGACCGCCTCAGCATCGCGTCTACTACAAACGGCGGTCGCCAACTCGTAAAGTAGCGTCGTCTTGCCGGTGCCGGGATGACCCAGGATCACCATCGGACCAGGATGTTCGCGATAGTACGACTCGACGTTTACGGTTAACGGCCGATCCGCCTCTGTAACCGTAAGTAATCTCTCCGCCAGATCGAACTCATTGCGAGCCAAGGCATACAGCCCGGCGTCAAACTGCGCCTGCGCAAATTCCAGTACCCGGTCCAACAGCCGCAGCCGCATTCGGAGCGGATGCTCATGGGGTTCCTCGGCTTCGTCTCTATGCCGGCGCTCCCAAATCGCGTAGCCCACTGAAAAAAGAAGCACGAATCCCACGAACGCGCCGACTACCCAACTCCGAAACCCCTTGTCACTCTGAATACGTTCCCAGATTTCAGACGCTATGATATTTTGCGCGATTCAATACGCCAACAGCAGCAGTGCAACTGCGATCGGTACGATCACGTTGCTGA
>CAZWDD010000153.1:0-12906 GCA_964632345.1 uncultured Solibacteraceae bacterium
CCGCATGAGCGAGTTCACCGGCGGCGTCATGCTCGCCCAACTCCGCAAGCTGGACCGCATTGTCAACGCCGTCCGCGCCAACGCCGCCCGCGTCCACGAAGGCATCCGCGACCTTCCCGGCCTCCGCCTCCGCCACCTCCCGGACCCTGCCGGTGACATCGGCGCCGCCGTCTTCCTCGGCTTTCCCTCCAAGGACAAGCGTGACCGCTTCGTCTCACTCATGAAGGCCGAAAACGTGCCCGTCGCCCCTCCCGGCGGCTCCGTCGTCCTCCCTGTCCAGCCCTACATCGTCAACAAGGTCACCGTCCACCCCGCCTGGCCCACCTGGACCTCCCTGCGCGGCAAGGCCATCCAGTACGGGCCGGCCTCCTGTCCAAAGACGCTCGACGTCCTCAGCCGCTTCGCCGGCCCATCCCTCGACCCCGGATACACCCGCCGCGAGACGGACGACATCGTCGCCGCCATCCGCAAGGTCTACCCGCAGGTCTGACCCAGGCCCCGCGCGCAAAGGCCGCCCGCACCTCGGCCCGTTCCACGCCCCACCATTCGCGCACCGCCGCCCGCATCCGCCGCGAGACGCACGGGTGTCCCGCGGCGGTCACCGGTTGCTGCCGCTCTACGCCAGTCGGATCGCGTTCGCGTCCCAGCCGATCGCCGTCTGCTTCTCCAGGCTCAGGTTCACCGCCAGGCTCGGGCCCGCCGTCCGCGCGCCGAACGTCGCGTCTTCAAAGAACGGCTTCCGCGTCCGCAGCGCCGTCACCCAGTTCCGCACATGCTCCACATGCGCATTGTGGCTGCGCGGCGGCGTGAACCGCTCCGACCCGTCCGGCCGCATGCCGTCCGCCGTCGGCCGCTGTGCCGGATACTTCTTCCGGTACTCGGCCACAATCTTCGCCTGCGTCGCCTTGTCGAAGGAGCCCAGCGTCATACCCGGTTCCGCTTCCCGCGGCTTCCGGTCGATCGTCACGCCGGCCATCGTCACTTCCATCGTCCCTTCGCTGCCGACGAACTTCAGCCCGAACCGCTCGGGCGGCGCCGCGCCGCTCGCCAGGTTCACCCGCAGCGCGAAGGTGAAACCCGGATGCCGCTCCGTCTTCGGATAGTCCATCAGCGCCAGCACCACGTCCTGCGCGTCGCGCCCGTCCTTCCAGTACCGCACGCCGCCGGTGGCGTAGACGCGCTCCGGCCCCAGGCTCCCGGTGGCGACGTGCAGCCCGGTCAGCAGGTGCACGAACAGATCGCCGCCCACGCCCGTGCCGTAGTCGCTGTAGTTCCGCCAGCGGAACAGGCGCACCGGCTCGAACGGCCGCTTCGGCGCGTTGCCCAGGAACCGGTCCCAATCGATCCGCTGCGGCGTCGCGTCGGCGCCCGGCAGTGAGTACTGCCACGCGCCCAGCGCGGTGTTCCGGTCCAGCCACGACTCGACGAGGTTCAACTCGCCCAGCGCACCCTGCGCAATCAACTGCTGCGCCTTCAGAAACACCATCGCGCTGGCGTACTGGCTGCCGACCTGCAGAATGCGGCCGGACTTCTTCTCGGCGTCGCGCAGCATCTGCAGCTCGGGGAACTTGTGCACCATCGGCTTTTCGACGTACACGTCCTTGCCGGCCAGCAGCGCGTCGGCCGCGATCTGCGCGTGCCAGTGGTCGGGCGTCGCCACGATCACGGCGTCGACATCCTTCCGCGCCAGGATCTCGCGGTAGTCGCGCGTCGTGAAGACCTGGTTGCCCCAGCGCTCCTTGGCGCGTTCCAGCCGGCCGTCGTAGATGTCGGCGACGGCGGCGATCTCCGTGCCGCCGAGCGAGAGGCAGTCGGTTGCGTCGCCGGTCCCCATCCCGCCGGCGCCGATTAATGCGAAGCGAATCTTGTCATTTGCCGATTGCATGTTCCGTTACCCTTTCACTTCGCACTTGTTGGCGTTCCAGACCAGCGTCTTCTTCTCGAAGTAGCTGCGGTTGGACAGCAGCGCCGGCCCGGCGGCGCGCAGGCCGAACAGCGCGTCCTCGATGACGGGCTTGCGGCTGCGGACGGCTTGCAGGAAGTTGCGGTGATGGTCGAAGTGATCACTGTAGTTGCGGGGCGCGCGGAAGGTGTCCTCGCCCTGCGGCATCATGCCGTCGGCGGTGGGCGCCTGGGGCGGGTACTTCTCGCGGTACTCCTTAAGGAACTCCTCCTGCACGCGGCGCGGGAAGGTGCCGATGGTGTAGCCGGGTTCCTTTTCGCGGTTGACCTTGCTGACGGTGACCGTGCTGCCGACGGTCATGATGCCCTCGCTGCCGACGAAGCGGAAGCCGCTGGTCTCGCCGGCGCCGTTGACGAAGTTGACGCGCAGCGCCAGGTTGAAGGGCGACATGCCCTTCTGCGCCGGATAGTCGTAGAGGCCCATCATGACGTCGGGCACGTCGCGGCCGTCCTTCCAGTAGCGGAGGCCGCCGGTGGCGAAGACGCGCTCCGGTCCTTCGACGCCGGTGATGAAGTGCAGGCCGGAGAAGAGGTGGACGAACAGATCGCCGGCAACGCCGGTGCCGTAGTCCTGATAGTTCCGCCAGCGGAAGAGGCGGACGGGTTCAAAGGGCCGTTTCGGGGCGGCGCCGAGGAAGCGGTCCCAATCGATGTTGGCGGTGGAGGCATCAGGCGGGACGGAGTACTGCCAGGCCCCGATGGCGGAGTTGCGGTCCCACCACGCCTCGACCAGGTTCAAGGCCCCGATGGCGCCGGAGGCCAGGACCTCGCGGGCCTTGTCGTAAATGATGGAAGAGACGCGCTGGCTGCCCACCTGGAGGATGCGGGCGTTCTTGCGGGCGGCGTCGATGACCAGGTGGCCGTCGTCGACCTTCTGCACCATGGGCTTTTCGACGTAGACGTCCTTGCCGGCGTTCATGGCATCGATGGCGATGCGGGCGTGCCAGTGGTCGGGCGTGCCGATGATGACGGCGTCGATGTCCTTGCGGACGAGGAGTTCGCGGTAGTCGCGGGTGGTCTGGATGTGGGCGCCCCAGGCCTCGCGGGCGCGGACGAGGCGGCCGTCGTAGATGTCGGCGACGGCGACGAGTTCGGCAAGGCCGGTGGACAGAGCGGTGTTGACGTCGCCGGACCCCATGCCGCCGGCGCCGATGAGGGCGAGGCGGATCTTGTCGTTGGGGCGGACCGTCTGGGCCAGCGCGGCCGGGGTGGCGGCGCTGGCGGCGAGGAAGTGTCGGCGCGTGGGCATGGCGTTCCCTTTCATTGTATGACCGCCGCCGGGAGGCAGCATCTTGATACGTATGCCGGCCTGCCGTTGCGAAGTTCACGCCCAAGGCGTACCTGGCCGTGGGCCGTGAGGCGGAGCGCCGCAGCGAGTACGTCGATGGGGAAGTCTTCGCGATGTCCGGCGGCAGCCGGTTCATGCCCGGCTGATTCAGGTGGCGGCACGGAGGGCGTATTTTTACCCGGATGTTATGGTGATCTGCGAGGAGAAGGTGGAGGATCCGGCCGGTGTGGCGCGCAATCCGGCGGTGGTTGTGGAGGTGCTGTCGCCATCGACTGATACTCGAACAGGAGCTCGTCGTGGCATACCGCCCGGGCCTCTGCGCGCCCTCCGCAGACAGACGGGTCTGGCCGCGACCTCGCCGATCTCGCGAGCGGCGCTCGTCCCGTTCGTTCATGTGCGAGCAGCGCCAGCCGAACAGCCGTACCCGCCAGCCAGGCCCGGATACTGCACCAGCATCCGATCGCCTGACTTGAGATTCAACCGCCGCGACTCGAGGCGATAGCAGGTTGACGAGATGAAAGATGAAGTGACGGATGCTCCCATTAAGGTCGAAAATCAACAGCCTCGGCTGACGGGCAAGGAGAGAACATCTCCATCACGGCACGGGCCGCACTGACATGGCAGAAGAACCCTGTGCCCGTGCACCATCACAGCTTTCCCCTCGAGGAAGAAGGATGCGGAAGGGGAACCGCCCCGGGAGCACCGGCCGGAGAACAGAATCGCCCCACCCTTTCACCCGCAACTGGCACGAAACAGAACGTGTTAGACTAATGCCGATCTGCGATATGCCACTCAAAATTCGCAAAGAGCAGATGGCAGTATTCGCCTCCGCCCGCGTCCAGCAGCTGGAGGGCGAAATCCAGGCAACCGTTCTTACCCATTGGGCTCACGTCGCGGGGAGCATGAGTTCGGAGGAACTGCGCGCCCGCATCCGCCGGGCAATCCAGCGTGCCGGAAAGTATGGGATCAATACCAGCGCCGATTGCCAGCGGTTCGTAAACCTGACGTTCCTGCTCGGCGAGGGCTTTGACGATGACCCCCGCTACCCCTGGGCCGCCGCGTTTCTCAGCAACTCTGGCGTTTCCGGTTCCACCCGGCTCCTCCAACTGTGCGAATGGACCCAGACCCTCATCGATCGCGGGAAGCTTTAGAACAATATGCCCCCATCGGAAAAGGACAAAAAGAGCTTTAGTGAAATGAATCAGGATGTCGGAGACCGGCCCCAACGCGAGCAAATCGCGCAGGTCAGCGCGAACTGCCCGTTGAAGAGAAGGGAGCGTTTTCGCGTTATCCTTCGCGACCCCGATTTCCGCCTCTACCGCGATCGCAATTACGTCCTCACCGCCGGCAGTGACCGTTTTGAAGGCTCCACCGGATCCAACGGCCTGGTCGATCACCTCATCGAGGAGGATCTCCCTTCCGCCGTTCTCACCGTTTGGCTCGACGAGGCGAAAGGCGCGGAACCCTACGAGTGGGATTTCTCGCTGCGCAAGCTCCACCCTGTCGCCGTGGAGACGGGTGTTCAGGGTCGCCTGCACAACCTCGCCTTCGACTCCGGCGAACAAGGTGAAGAAGCTGAACTCCGGTTGCGAACGGCCAGCGGGGACTTTCAGGCTCTCTTTGGCCAAGAAGCGGAGTCAAATGAGGAGCCGGACTCGTGGCTCGACGAACAACAGCCTCTCCCGCAAATCGAGCAGGAGGTGGCCCAAGTCTACGAAGCCTTGGATTTTGACCTTCTCGATGAACCCGAGGCTTGGATTCCGACCTCCTACAAGCCGCAGCCCGTCGAGCTGATGTAGTCACACGCCGTTAGGCGAACACCCGCCTTACCTTCGCGTTCCCTGTGTCGGAAATTGCCAGATTTCGACCCGAGGTGTCAAAGGCGATTCCCTGCGGATTGTGGAACTGCGCCGAGCCGGGCGGCCCGCCGTCTCCCGTGGCGCCCTGGACGCCCGTGCCCGCATACGCCACGATGGCAGGCGTCGCCGCCGTCGTGTCGATGCGGCGTATCCGGTGGTTGCCCGAATCGGCGATGTAGAGCGAGCCGTCTGGGTCCATCGTGACATAAGTGGGACTGCTTAGCTGTGCCAGCGTAGCCGCACCGCCATCTCCGTTATTGCCTGCCCCATTGGCACCTGCGTAAACCGCGCCGCCGGGGCCGTTCCGAAGCTTGAGCCGCACGATTCGATGGTTGTCCCGGTCCGCCACATACACCACCTCATCAGTGCTATAGAGGTCCACCGTCAGACTCGTTGGGCTATTAAGGTTCCCCAGCAAACCGCCGCCCGCGACAGTGGCCAGACCGTTGTTGGCCAAATTCAGCCGTTTAACCCTGTGGTTGCCCGTATCGGCGATCAGCAGGTTTAGATCCAGGTCCAGTGCGAGTCCACTCGGCCCGCTGAGTCCTGCCCCGATTTGCGTGGTGATGATGCTGGTGGCGATATCGACTTTGCGGACCTTGTTATTCCCGGAATCGGCGATAAACAGGGCATTCTGGCCGGGATGATACACGACATCGGTTGGCGTATCGAGCTCCGCAACCGTTGCCGCGCCATTATCACCCTGCGCCCCCGGAGTGTTCAACGTCCCCGCCGCCACCGTTAGTACCCCGAACGAATCGATCTTGTAAATCACATGGCTGCCGGCGTCCGCCACATAGATGTTCCAGCTAGCGTCGTGGCAAAGGCCCCTCGGCGAGACGAAGTTCAGCACCGGGGTTCCCATCACCGGTTCAAACATCCCCAGGCAATAATGGATCGATAGCGAACAGGCATTGGCATTCGTAGTGCATGTCCGCGGATGACGATGGCAGCCAACTTGCGGTGCCCCATACGCTGCCGCCATCACCACCCGGCTTGCGCCCGCCGCCGCCTTTGCCACATCGCCGGTGGGGTTCAAGGCATCGTGTCCCGTCAGCGCCGCCATGGCCGCTATGCGCGCCACACGCCTCGCATTCTCATTTTGCGGCAACACCTCCGGCACAATCGCTTTCGGGCTTACCGGTATCATCGGCGCTACTGCCGCGGCCGCCGCAATTGCCACCCGGACGTCTGTCCGTACCGTAGTCATCGCCGCATACGCGTTCCCAGCGACCCCAACTGGCTGTTGCGCGTTCACCGCGTTCACCTTCAGGTTGGCGACGTTCTTGTACGAGGTCATTCCGATCATGCATTCGGCCGCCATCGCTACGGCCCTGGCAATATCGTCCCTCACGTCGTTTGCCGTCGGTACGTTATTAGCGTTAATCGCTTGGGCAGCGTCCACCACCGGCTGTGTGAATGCCACGACAAGGGCGTCCTTCGCCGCATCCTCCGCCGGTCCGTTGCACGCATGGAAATAAGCGCCGGAGAGCGCACACTTCGCCTGTTGTGCCGGATTGGCCGTTACTTGCGCGTCAATTTCTCTTCGTATCTCCTGGTCGGCGGCCGCCGATGCGAGCAGCACCGCCTTCGCAATTGCGCTTGCCAGCGTCTGCCATTGGGCGTTTGACGCCGTCAATGCCGTCGCCGGTGCTGCCGCCAATGCATCCGCCAGTACCTGCACCGGCGCCCCTGGTATGGCTGCGATTTGCGTCAGCGTACGCACCGGATTCGTCACCGCCGCCGTCACCAGTGCCGCTGCCACCGCGTTGGCACCCGTCTCGATCGCCGCCTGATAGGCCGCCCCCACCGCCACTTGCGCTCCGCGCGCCAGCGCCGGAAACCACACCTGTACTTCAGCGGCCGCGGCCGCCAACAGGGCGATTGCCGTCGCGTTGATTTGGTCGTTGTTGGCCAGCGCCGGTGGTTTGCATGGTCCATTCAGCCCGCCCGTCCACAACAGCCCCACATTCCCCCGTGGGCCCGCGAACCGCGCCCCCGCCTCCGCGCCCCCTGTGTCCATCCGGTGGTCGTCCAGCCAGCCCCTCGAATAGTATGCCTCCGTCCCCCCGTCAAACGGATGGGCGAAAACATTGCCCCAGCCAAACGAATACGCAATCAAATGCCGCCCACCCGCCTTCGGTCGCGGTATGTTCCCCAGATCGGCGGGTTTCACCTTCGCCCCATGGTGGCTCGCCACCAGACCAACGCAGTTCCCGCTCGCTCCATGGGCGAAGGAGGCTCCCTCATACATCGCATCGCCAGTCAGCAGAATATACTCATTGGCCACGTTCGGATTCTCGATGCGTAGTGCCAGGGCATGGTTGTTGGTGTCCTTACCATTCACCTTGATCACTCGGAACTGGTTGCTCGTCGCTGACCCAATGACCACTGGAACCGCCGGATTCTGGTCAGGCCAGAAATGCAGCGTCGCCTTGCCGCCAATGGTATCTCCAAGCCCGACAGCCGAGTCCGACTTCTTGATTCTTGCGCGCCACTTCTTCACCGTTTTGGAATCCGCGTCTGCCGGCGGGCGCTGATGCGGCGCCAGCACTTCCACATTATTCAGACTGTTCCCGAAGAAGTAGTGCCCCAGAATCAAGTCGTGGTCTTCATCCCAGTGCGAGAGAATGAACCTCGTTGTCTGCTCGTAGCAGTAGACCGGCCACGGGTCCGGGAACGTGAACGAGTTATACATCGTGCCGCCCCCCATGTCGTAGTAGACCACCGGTTTGCCATCGGAGTTGAACACAATATTGCAGTTCCCCTGCCCCACATCGAGCACCAGCACCCACGCCGGAAGCTTATCCTGCTGATTCGGGAACCACGCAGTAACCAGATTGTTCAAGTCGAGCTGGGTACAAATGATCTTGGCCATAAGTTGAAAATGCTGCAGCCCCGGAGAACGCCTTACCTAGTCGAGATATACTCCTCAAACCGCAGCAGCTTCCTATAGGTCTGCGTACTCTTACGAATTTTTTCTATTCGTGTGGCCATATACTCCAGCGTCTCCTGGCCGAAAATGGCGATGCTCGCTGGATTTGTATTCCCCTGCGCGGGAATATAGACCGTCACCGGAACACCGAAAACCCCGTCCTGTCGCTTGTCGAACCAGATCTTGATCCAAACCTGCTTTTCGATTTCCGCCTCGCCTCCAAGCCGGTTCGTCATTTGGGCCAGTTCGTCCGGAGACACCGTCAGTTCGACATGGCAGGCCGACGCGGCGACTGCGGCCTGCGTCCAGTCAAGCCCGTGGAAGTCATTGGGCAGTCCGCGGAACCAGTCGGCGTTGATACATTCCACCCTCATGTAGTAGGACGCGATTTCGCCGTCCCGGCCTTCGCACGGGTCGGCATCCAGAATATGGCCGTAGAACAGAACGCCGGGCTCAACCCGCACCGTATCGGTACGCCGCAATTCGCCTTCCCCCCACGTCATAGCTACACCGCGTTTCTTGCGCTGCATCGCCTGGGCATCGAGGAAGGAAGGCGCCGGCGTCTTCCGCTTCTTCTCCCCTCGATCCTGATCATCCACCTGCATCACGCAGCCATCGCCGCCGCAAACCCTTCCGAAGTTGCAGAGTCCGCAAATCGTCGCGCCGCAAGTGTCGCACCGCGTCAAGCGTTCCGCGTGCAGGTACTTATTGAAGCATTCTATCGGCACAATCCTGGTCTACTTTCTGGAAATTGCGAATCCAGCATGAGAATTATCGCAAATTGGTAAACGGAGAGGAACTCAATTCGTTGGGGTTTACCGGCTTCCAAGAGGATGAAATCCCGGGCGGTGAGAGCGTCTATGGGCTTACCGGTCTTGCGGTCTCGGACCACCCGGTCTTGCGGTCTCGGACAACCACGGGCACTTCCACCTATTGCGATTCGAGGCGAAGCGTGGGGAGGGCCAGAATTGCCATGCGAGCGAGCCCGCAACGGAACGCGAGACGAAGTGACAGCCGCTCCATGATACATGTCCTTAAGAGCGATTTGCAGTGTTGGTCTTGCTGACTGTACTTCAGACTAAGTTCGCCCAATTTGGCTGAACGTGTCAGACAAGGCGTTTGAAAACGAAGCAGTTTGCGGGTTAAGCCGGGGTAGCGGGCGGCCGGTTCGACCGGATTCGGAGCCATGCGGCGAGGGCGAGGGTGAGGGACAGCGCCCAGGCGGAATGGAAGGCGAGGGCGAGGAGTTGCCACGTGGCGCCGGAGGGTTCGCAGATGAGGGACAGCGGGAGAGTGAGCGCGCGGGCGGCGACGTATGCCGTGGCGAGTTTTGTCCATCGATGGCGGTGCGCCTTCAGCACTCGGGCGGTGGCGTACCAGAAACCGAAGGCAAGACAGAGATGGATGGTGACCATCCTGGCATCGAACGGGCTGCTGGCGCGCCAGCTCAGGGAGCCGTTGGCGAAGACGGCCGCGGCGAGGAGGTCCGTTCCGATTGTGGCGGGAAGGGTGCCGAAGTTCATCGCCTGCAGGGGCGCCTCCATCGGGGGGCCGTCCGCGCTTTTGAGGAAGTCGCGATCGATTCGCTGATACTGCTGCTGCCACAGGGGCCAGGGATCCCGCAGGTTCGATCGATAGGTGTCAACCGCGTAAGCGGTGGCGAGCAATAGGGCGAGATCGATCAGCAGATGGTACAGCGGCAGGTGAACCGGCGTGGACCTCATGGGCGTCCCGCGGCGGTCAGCCGGCGGAGAGATCGGCGAGGAACTCGGTGGTGACGCCTTCGTGGGACTCGTGGGCGATGAGCTGGCCCTGGCGGAAGATGAGCACCTGGGGGGATTCGTGGCGGATGCCGGTGGAGGCGGCGATATCGTTCGACAGGGCGCGGTCCTCCTGCACGATCAACTTATAGACCGGGACCTGCGGGTGCGCTTCGCGGAAGCGGGTGACCTGGGCGTCGGCGGCCCAACTGACCGGGCAGGAACGGCTGTGCTTGAAGACAATGGCGAACGGCTGCTGGCGGACGGTTTCCAGATCAAACGCGGCGCGCGCGGGTTCGGCGGCTTCCTGCTGACTCAACCACTTGAACATCGATGACTGACCCCTTGTTTTTGGCCGGTGGCGGCTTTCCTTCAGTGTAACCGGGAGGTCAGGCGAGCAGCGAGCGGAGGACGTGGCCGTGGACGTCGGTGAGGCGGCGGTTGATGCCGTTGTGGTACCAGGTGAGCTTTTCGTGGTCGAGGCCGAGGAGGTGGAGCACGGTGGCCCAATAGTCATGGACGGTGGCGACATCGCTGACGGCGCGGCGGCCAAAGTCATCGGTAGCGCCGTGGGCGGAGCCGCCGCGGACGCCGGCGCCCAACATCCAGACGGTATAGGCGTCGGGGTTGTGGTCGCGGCCGAGGGTGCCTTCCTGGTGGGTGGGCATGCGGCCGAACTCGGTGGTCCAGAGCACGAGGGTGTCCTCCATGAGGCCGCGCTGCTTCAAATCGGTGAGCAGGGCGGCGGTGGGCTGGTCGAAGACGGGACAGTGGCGTTCGTAGTCGGCCTGGAGGGTCTTGTGGGCGTCCCAGTTGAGCAGGCCATCGACGCCGGAGGCGCGGGAGGCGCAATAGAGCTGAACGTAGCGGACGCCGCGTTCGACAAGGCGGCGGGTGAGGAGGCAGTTGCGGGCGTAGGCGGCGAGGAGGGTGTTGGCGCTGCCGGTGCCGTAGAGTTCGTGGGTGGCCTTGGACTCGGCCGCGAGGTTGCTGACCTCCGGGGCGGAGAGCTGCATGCGGGCGGCGAGTTCGTAGGTGGCGATGCGGGCCTGAAGTTCAGAGTCGCCGGGGTGGCGGGCGGCGTGACGCTGGTTGAGCAACTGGGCGAAGCCGCGGGTAGCTTTATCGGTCTCTTCGCCGATGGCGGCGGGGCGTTCGAGGTTGCGGATGGGCTCCAGGGCGTTGAAGGAGATGCCCTGGTGCTGGGCGGGGAGGAAGCCGGAGGTCCAGTTGGCGGGACCGGAGGGGGGGATGCCTCGGACGTCGGGGATGGCGACATAGGCGGGGAGATTGTCGTTCATGGTCCCGAGGGCGTAGCTGGTCCAGGCGCCGGCGGAGGGGAAGCCTTCAAAGACGAAGCCGGTGTTCATGGCGACGCAGGCGGGGCCGTGGGTGTTGGACCGGGAGGTCATGGAATGGACGAAGGCCATGCGGTCTACCAGCGCGCCGAGGTGGGGGAGCTTTTCGGTGACCCATTTGCCGGACTGGCCGCGTTGGACAAACTTCCAGGGGCTGCGCATGATGTTGCCGTTGGCGCCTTGGAAGGAAACCTCTTTTTCGCCGCCGGGCATGGGCTGGCCGGAGCGTTTTTCGAGTTCGGGTTTGTAGTCGAAGGTGTCGAGGTGGGAGACGCCGCCGGGGCAGAAGATCTGGATGACGCGTTTGGCTTTTGGGGCGAAGTGGGGCTGGCCGCCGTGGAGGAGGCGGGCGAGGGCGACGGCGCCGAGGCCGTGGATGAGCTGGCGGCGGCTAGTGGACATAGACGAACTCATTGGTATTGAGGATGGCGCGGGCGAGGGCGGGGAGGCCGTGGGACTGGACGAGGGCCGCGGCCGCTGCGGTTTCGGCGGGTTCGGGGGGGCGGCCGAAGGCGAGGAGGAAGGCGTGGCGGACGGGGTCCGGGTGGGCGGCGACGCGCCTGGCGAAGGCGGCGGCCATGTCGGTGGTGAAGCTGTTGTTCAACAGCGACAGGGCCTGGAGCGGCGAAGTGGTGACGACGCGGCGGGGTTCGGGAAGGGAAGAGTCGGGACAGTCGTGGACGCTCAACAGCTCGGTGCGGATGGAGCGGGCTGACTGGGCGTAGACGGCGCGGCGGTAGGTTTCCGGGCCGAAGTGATCGAGCGGGAAGTAAGTGGCGACGTTATCGACGGTGTACTTATAGAGCGAGAAGCTGGGGCCGCCGATGGCGGGATTGAGAACGCCGGCGACGGCGAGCATGTTGTCGCGGATGGCTTCGGCCTGGAGGCGCTGCGGGGGGAAGCGCCAGAGGAGGCGGGCGGAGGCATCGGCCTTGCCGGCGGCGTCGTTCCAGTCGCTCGACTGGCGGTAGGTACGGGAGAGGAGGATTTCGCGGTGGAGGGGCTTGAGGCGCCAGCCGTAGTGGATGAGGCGCTGGGCGAGGTAGTCGAGGAGTTCGGGGTGGGAGGGGCGTTCGCCGTTGAAGCCGAAGTCGGACGGGGTGGCGACGAGGCCGGTACCGAAGTGGTAGTGCCAGAGGCGGTTGGCCATGACGCGCGGGGTGAGGGGGTTCGCGTCCGCGGCGATCCATTTGGCGAGGGCGAGGCGGCGTTCGGTTTCGGGGGCGTCGAGGGGGAGCGAGAAGCCGGGGAGGGCGGAGAGGCTGGCGGGTTCGACTGGATCGCCGCGCTGCATGACGTTGCCGCCCTTGAGGAGATAGACGGGTTCTTCGGGCTGGCGGAACTCGCCGGCATAGGCGCGGGGGGGCTTTTCGACTTTGGCGAGGGCGGCGACGGCGGCGGCGAGCTCCTTTTCGGCGGCGGTGAATTCGGCAGCGGCGGCGGGGCCGAGGGCTTCGAGGACGAAGAGGCGTTCCTGTTCGCCGGTGCGGTCCGGTAGGCGGCCTTCGTCGGAGGCGACGGGGGTCCAGGTTTTGCCGTCGGTGGAGAGGGAGAGCTGATAGCGGGCGAGGGTGGGCTGCTGGAAGCGGCCCTGGAAAGCTTTGAGGCGATCGGTGGACCAGGAGACGCGGGAGACGGTGGCGGGCTGGGACCATTCGAGGGTGACGGTGACAGGGACGGAGCCGGGGGCGGCGAACCAACGCTTGTCGAAGGCGCCATCGGTGAGGAAGCGGGCGTGGTAGGC
>CAZWDD010000154.1:0-12518 GCA_964632345.1 uncultured Solibacteraceae bacterium
CTACAGGCTCTCGGCCTCATGCTCAGAAAAATACGTTTCCTGAAGGGCGTTAACACACCGATTTCACTACCTGTGGATTGATCGGAAGCGACGACCCGCCAAACTGCGCAAAAACGTCACTATAGCTTTGGATGGACACACCCGGCCCCAAAGCGGTCTCCATCTGCCCGCATTGAACCTTGATTGTCCGCTTGCCTCCTGGCGCTCCCGTCCGGCTCCACGAAATCAGGAACGACTCCGTTTCGAAGTCGTACGCAATCGTCACCACCCGCCCCAGCGCATCGGTCACCGAGACAAGCTGTCCGATCGCGTTGTAGACCAACGTCACCTTGTTGCCGTTGCGGTCATGGATCGCCGTCACCGTGCCGTTCTCGACCTGGAACCGCCTTCCGTCCCGAAAGTAGAGCGTCCCGGTTACCAATCCCAGATCCAAGCCGGGGCTGGGATCGCGAACGTCTTCGACCTGCTTGTCAGTTGCCGGTACAAACGTCATCGCCGATCCGTCCCGGCTCACGAACGGCCCCGGCCGAAGCTTCCTCGTTTCGTTTATGTCGCAGTTACCATACATCCCGGCCGTGCCTCCGGACGGCTCGTCCACCAGTTCCGTCTCCGAACCATCGGCGCCAATAAAAGTAAGGCGGGTCAGAACCGACCGATACCAATACGTTCCCGACGACCCGGCACACTCTTCCAGCCCGCTGCCGCTCCGCCGGGACACCACAACGCCCGGGCTGAAAAGCGGCACGGGCCGGTCGCTCCACCAATGCGTGCCCACTGTCAGCGCGGTGACCGCGAAAAAGTTAACATTTCCGTTGACATCGTTGTAAGGCCGTACTTGCCACCCACGATCTAACGGCAGCATCATGCTGTACCCGGTCTCGCCTCTCCCGCCAACTGAAAGCAACGGGAGAGCGAAGTGGAGTTTGCCGGAATACAGGCTCACGCGCTCGAATCCGCTGAGCGCATACGATCCGGCCGGCGCCCCTTGTTCCACCGCCGGCGGCGTAATCAGATCAGTAATCCCCCTCGGCTCTTGTCCATATACAAGCAGTGGCGCCCAGAGACCACACACCGCGCCCATGGCCATCCACTCTTTCATTGTCGGAACGCTCTTCATGATTCGCTGGCTCTCCTCCGTTGCAGTCCTGCACGAACTCTCAGGGGATCGAAATTGTCAGGGCAAAGCTGGCTTTGCCCGGAACCCGAACTGTGTATTTTCGAGACTTCCCCTCGATCAGGCGGAACCATCTTCGTCCGCCTTTCGAGACGTCCGCCTGCGCCACCGCGCGACCGGCCTCATCGTCAACCCGCAGAATCCCGGCGTCGCGGCCCAGTTCCCCTCGCACGAATAGGTAGAATTTTCCCGATGTTCGGCGTCGGATCTCCCGCGGATAGAACCCATTTGGCCCCAATTCAACCGTCACGACTTCGACTGGCTCTTGTGCGTGGAGAATCTGGTCCAAACCGGCAACGAATACCGTCCCAATGGCCAACATTCCGGCCACGGATCGCCGATTCATACTCACCGCTACGTCCTTTTCATCCCCTCTCATCGCTTCTCCTCCACCACCGCCTTCACTTCCATCTCGCTCACGTTCTTCCCCTCCAGCGACAACCCGTCGCTCACCTGCGGCATCCCCCAGAAACGAGCACCGTATAGCTCCGTCCCTTCGCCACCATCAGCATCCGCTCCTGTCCGTCCTCGCTGCCTCTAGCAATGGGCTTCCGAACGCGCTTCACCCCAGACCCCGTTTCGCTTCGCTAAGATCAGCCATCATTTTCCTCAGAGCATTCCCTCGTAATCTCTACCCACAGTCGCCTTTTCAAACGCTTCTGCTCCCCAATCGTCTGCCAGCGTAACGGCGGAATATTTGTTGTGCTCTCTTTCTCATTGAAGCGACTCAAAACTACATCCGCCATGCGGCAACAGGTGACCAGTCAGACGAATTGAGCGGCGGAGACCCGTTGTCCACTGCTGCTCCATAGAAAACCAGCCTTCCTTGTGGCAATCCGGTCTTAAACGAGTTGCTGAATCCAATATCGAGGATAAGCGCCACAATATTTCCGGAAACAGTCCGCGTAGCACTGTAAACGGTGCACTGATTATTCGAAATATTCCCGGCAGACGACGATGCGACCCCTTGCCCATCAGGGTTGAATGCAAAATAGCCGACGGATCCGCTGTTGTCGTTGTTTTGGAGTTGCACGGAATTTCCTCCCGGATCATATCCGAGATAACAGGCATAACGGCCGTCGATACTCCCGTTAATAAGCAGTTGTAGAACACTAAAGGACTTCGAGCCGTCTCTCTCGTACGCCACTCGGAACGTCTCCCGCTGTCCCGCACCCCCAGCCGGAATAACGCTCTCGACCCGCGGAAGCCTAGCCGTTGACGTTCTCCACACTCCCATCGGAATCCAGCCCGAACTTGCCGTGTCGCCCACCGTGCGTGCCGCCATGTAGATGACTTTGTCAGGATTGGACTGGTAATTAGCCCAGGCATTCGGCGGAGTTGCCGAAGGTCCAGAAGGTGGAGTGAATGTGATCGTCGCGTTTATCGTCAGATTGTTCCCTAAGGTCGTAACCCAAGGGCTTCCTACTGAACCACTTACCTGCACAGTGCATTGGGAGTTGCTGAGCGTCCCCGACGCAGTCTTGCCCCCCTGGAATGATACCGTTCCAAGTCCGTTATTGCTAACCAGGTGCAGCACGTCACTTTGCTGATTGTAGGCTAGATAGCAGGCGTAAGCCCCGTCCAGCACTCGATTAATCAGTACGTTCACTGTTCCGAGATTCGGGCCGGACGCGTCCTTGGAAAACGTGAAACTAAAAGCTTGTGTAGAACCGGCTCCGGCGTTCGGTGTGACCGAAACAGGATTGAGTGTGTCCGGGGGGGATCCGGGATTACTCTGACCCGTACTTTCAATCGCAACTACGCGGCCGGCAAAGCGAATGTACTCCTTTGAAGGCAATTGCGCTCTGGATTCCGTACTAACTAGGGCCACGAGAACGATCACTAATGAACACCACATCGGACAATTGTGCATGTTGTTTATTCGTTTTAAGCCCCAGAGCGACACACCGAAACCTGGATTTTGGCGAAATCGCCAACGATAATCGCACAGAATCGGTATATTCTCACGAGACTGACCACATTATCATCGCTTGCGCACGAACTCAATAGCATTATCCAAAAATTGTAGGGTCTTTATCTGCTACGGCTCTATGCGCAGGGACCGCTGGGCCAGCGCGGCGGGCGCCATCGGCGCCCCGCTCAATCAACCATGCGATGGCGTCCGCAGCGGTCATGCCACCTCCTCAGCGTCGACAAGTGCATCTTCAAGGTGTCTTTGACGATCGCACTATCCGGCGAATCAGGATCACGCGACACCTTTGGACGACGACGTCGAGCAGAAGGAAGAAACCAGACATCCCGCCTTCCCTCCTTTCCGGCTCCAACGGGTCCACAGTCATTGACCCAGCCCAGCCGGCGACAGTTCCGCCCACGCAACAACGCATTCACAACCGCCGAAAATTTTCCGCCCGCCCCCATCCCCCACAAAACGCCGGGCTTCCTCCCTCCCCCCGGAATCCGAACTCCCGCTTCCCCTTGCCCGCCGGCGCACAATCAAATCGGCCAGTCCTGCACCAGGGCACGGGCGTGAAAATCGCAAATTTTGCGCGCAGGGTCCCAATAAACAGTTGAAAAGAAAGGGCCGGAACCCGAAAACACACCCGGTAGGGTCCTAACCGGCGCCCCGGCCCCGCCGCACTCGCAAATTTCACGCCAGGGTCCCAATAACGCATTGAAAACAAAAGACGGAGACCCACACAAACCCCGTCCAGGGTCCTAACTCGCCCCCTCCCGCCGCCCCGCGGGCGCGCTCCGCCGCGGTCACAGTGATTCAAAATCGATATTTGCCCCATTTTCAATCACTTCCGAAAACCCCGCCCCGCCTTCCGCTTTACAGCCCGTCACCCTCAAAACGAGAGTGACCAATGCCGTTCCAAATCACCGCAACCCGCTCCGGCCCTCCGGCCGAAATCGTGGACAGCCTCAGCCTGCCCACCGCGCTCGGCCGCACCGCCTCCGGCCTCCTCCATCTCTGGGAACTGCTCGACCCCGACGCCCCGCCCGAACGCCAACGCGCCTTCGCGCTGATCCCGGCCGCCGGCGCCGCCCTTCCGCCGCCAGCCTTTCCGAAATTCGACTCCTGCAACGACTGGCTGCCCGGCCTCACCGTTCTCTTCGAACGGCGCCAGCACTTCCGCGCCGCCGCCTCCGCCGAGGTCTCCGCCCTCTGGACCAGCCTCGTCGCCACCGCCCCGGCCGCCATCACCGGTGACATCGGGCTCGATCTCGATCTCGGCCTCCGCGCCGCTGCCTCCTGGGAAGCCCACGCCAACTGCTGGTGGTCCATCGAACGCCCATCGGCCGCCCCGCTGCTTCGCGTCCGCCTCCTCGCTGCTCGCGAGTCCCGCGGCTCCGTCACCGTCCTCGCCAACGCCGTCGCCGGGCTCGATTCCGCCACCCGCCGCGCGCTGGCCGCTGTCACCGGCCGGCTCCAGGACGCCGCCGATCCCTATACCGGCCTCAGCAGCGGCGCCGCCGAACTCACCGCCCGCCTGGAGCACGCCGCCCTCCGCACCCTCGAAAAGTCGCTTCAGCTTTCGCTCGGCGCCGCCTTCTCCTCCCACCGCGGCGATCAGGCGCTGCTCGATGCCTCCTTCGATTTCGCCGCCAACCCGGCCCTCGAAGACATGCTATTCCACACCGTATGGAACGGAGACCTCCACCCCGTCTTCGAGCGGCCGCACCCCGGCCTCCTCCTCCACGGCGGCACCCTCAAAACCGAACTGACGCGCCGCCGCACCTTCCAGTGGCGGCTTCCGTTCACCGCCGGGGCCATCTCCCATGAGCAGCGCCTCGCCACCGCCATGGAGGCGCTCGACAGCGAAACCGGCCGCATCGTCAAGCTCAGTGCCAAGGCCGCCTCCGCCCGCCAGACGCGCCAGGCAGCCAGCCTCCTCTCTCTCGAAGGCGCCTTCGCCCAGTGCCTGCCCGGCTCCAGCGTCGTCATCCATCACCCGGCCGCCGTCGCGGTTCGCTTCGCCATGGAAATGCGCACCTGCCGGCCGCCGTCCCTGCAGCCGCTCTTTGACCTCTACGGCGCAGGCCCCGTCCCCGCCTCCGCCAGCGGCTTCCGCCTGGAAGTCGAGGCGCCGCCGGAGTCGCTCGCCCACTGGCTGCAGCCGCAGGACCGCGGCGCCCTCTCCCGCCGCATGCAGTCCGTCTGGCGCGAACTCCTCTTCGCCTCGGTCGATCTCGACACCCATACCGCGCAATCCGCCGCGCCGCTCCTCGTCTGGGCTTCAATGCCCATCTCCACCGCCACGCGCCGCACCCGCACCGGCGTCGAGCTCAACCGCCCCGGCGATGTCTTCTGGGACTGGCGCGACCCCGCCCTCCGCCGCGACATGATCTGGAACCCCCGCACGCGGAGCGTCCTCGAGACCCGTCTCGCCGCCGCACCCTTCGCCGCCACTCCGGACGAGATCCGCCGCTACCTGGATACCGCTCTGGGCGACGCCGTCCTCCGCTCCCTGCTCTTCACGGAGGCGACCTTCGTCGACCGGTTGACCGCCACCCTCGGCCGCCTCCCGCGCCTCAAGGAGAAACCCGCCACCGCGCTCCGCGAGTTCGGCCTTCTCCTCGCCGCTCTGGCCGAGACCTTCCACCAGCGCCTCAGCTCGGTCTACACGCCGGAAGCCGCCCGCGCCCTCGGCCCGCTCCTGCTCACCGCGGCCTCCCCGCACCGGCCCACCGCCCGCCTAACGCCCCTCTAACCAACCACCAACCCCACGGGGACGCAAACCCCAAACCACTCCTCAGGGGACGCGGCTTCAGCCCGTCCCCAAAACGCCACAACACCCGAGCCAGCCCCAAACCACCCCACGGGGACGCGGCTTCAGCCCGTCCCAAGACGCCGGAATCCCGCACCACCCCAAGGCACGCAACCCTCAGGCCTCCGTGTCCGGCCCCCCGTCCAGTCCCATCTGCCCCAGCCGGTAGCGCAGCGCATTCCGCGTCAGCCCCAGCAACCGCGCCGCCTGGCTCTTATTCCCCTGCGCCCGCCGCATCGCCTCCTTGATGATCGCTTCTTCATACTGGTCCAGCGTCATCCCCTCCGGCAGAAACATCGGGTCCCCGCTGCCGCCCACCGCCGCCCGCGGCCTCGGCGCCATGTCCAGCCGGATGTCGGCCGCCTCCAGCCGCCCCCCGCCCGCCAGCACCAGCGACCGCTCAATCACGTTCTCCAACTCCCGCACGTTCCCCGGCCAGTGGTAGCTCATCAACTTCACCGTCGCCTCCTCGGTCAGCTCCAGCTCCCCGGTCCCCAGATCGGCCGCATGCTTCCGGATGAAGTGGTCCGCCAGATACGGAATGTCCTCCCGCCGCTCCCGCAGCGGCGGGATGTTGATCGGCAGCACGTTCAGCCGGTAGTACAGATCCTCCCGGAACGTCCCCTCCTCCAGCGCCCGCCGCAGGTCCACGTTCGTCGCCGCCACCACCCGCACATCGATGTGCCGCGTCTTGTTGCTCCCCAGCCGCTCGAACTCCCGCTCCTGCAGCACCCGCAGCAGCTTCACCTGCATCGGCAGCGGCAGGTCGCCGATCTCGTCCAGAAACACCGTCCCCGTATCGGCCTGCTCAAACTTGCCCGGCTTCGTTGTGTTCGCCCCCGTGAACGCACCCTTCTCGTAGCCGAACAGCTCGCTTTCCATCAGATTCTCCGGAATCGCCGTGCAGTTGATCTTGATGAACGGCTTGTCCTTCCGCGGCGAATGATAGTGCAGCGCCCGCGCGATCATGTCCTTGCCCACGCCGCTCTCCCCGGCCAGCAGCACCGTCGCCCGCGTCGGCGCCGCCCGCAGCACCATCGCGAACACATCCTGCATCGCCTGGCTCCGGCCCACAATGTTGTCCAGCTGATATCGCCCGCCCAGCTCCTCCTTCAGCCGCCGGTTCTCCTCCCGCAGCGCCTGCACCTCCAGCGCCTTCTCCACCACGGCCGTCAGGTGATCCAGCGAGAACGGCTTCACCAGGAAGTCCGCCGCTCCCTTCTTCATCGCCTCCACCGCCGTCTCCACGCTGCCAAACGCCGTCATCAGCACCACCGGCAGCCCCGGGCGCGCCGTCTGCATCCGCTCCAGAAACTCCAGCCCGCTCATGCCCGGCAACCGCAGATCGGTCAGGACCAGATCGACGCGCTCCGCCGCTCCCAGTCCGTCCTCGGCCGTCGCCGCCTGCTCCACCTCATATCCGCTGGTCTGCAGTTGCAACTGCACCACGCGGCGCAGCTTCTCTTCATCTTCAATGACGAGGATCCGTCGGCTCATCTCCACATGATCCCATTACAACGGCAGCCGCACCCGGAACACCGCGCCCTCGCCCGGCTCGCTCTCCACCAGAATCTGCCCGCCGTGCTCGTCGATGATCTTCGATACGATCGCCAGCCCCAATCCCACGCCGCTCGGCTTCGTCGTGAAAAACGGATTGAAAATGCTCTCCCGGTTCTCCGGCGTGATCCCCGTTCCCCGGTCGATCACCGCCACTTCCACCGCCCCCTCCACCGGCCGCGTCTTCACCGTCACCGCTCCGCCCGCCGGGCTCGCCTCCGCCGCGTTGCGCAGCAGGTTGTAGAACACCCGCTCCATCCATTCGCTGTCCAACGGCACCCGCGGCAGCGCCGGATCGTAGTTCTTATAGACCGAGACTTCCGGCTTGTCCGCGCTCCGCTCATACTGCACAACCGCGCGATCGATCACTTCATGAACATCGGCCACCGCCGGCTTCAACGGCAGCGGCCGCGCAAACTCCAGAAACCGCGTCACCAGCGAATTCGCCCGGTCCACTTCGCTCGTGATGTACTCCGTCATCTCCCGGCCCACGCCGCCATCGGCGCCGCTCACCTTCTTCAACATCTCCGCCGACGCGCGGATGGTCCCCAGCGGATTCCGCAGCTCATGCGCGAGCCCCGCCGTCAACTGGCCCAGCGCCGCCAGCCGCTCGCTCCGCCGCACCGCCGCCTCCGCCTTCACCAGCTCCTCATTCGCCCGCGCCAACTCCGCCGCCGTCGCCTGGCTCTTCCGCGCCTCCAGCCGGTTCGCCTTCGCCAGCTGAAACGCCAGCAGCCCCGTCACCGGCAGAAACACCACCCGCAGAAACAGCTCCCGCCAGTCGAACAGATACCGCCCCAGATCTTCAAGATCCAGAAACAGCAGAAAAGATAAATAGGATAGAACCGCCGCGCCCGTCACGCCCGCCGTCGCCCATCCGCCCATCGTCGTCGCCGCCCCGACCACCGGCAGCAGCAGCACCATGAAATAGGACGAGTTCAACGCCCCCGTATAGCCGATCAGCAGATAGCTCAACAGCAGCTTCACGCCCACACCCGCCATCGCGCCGCGGTCGGTCTGCAGCGCCGGAGTCCGCGTCTCCAGAAACTGCACAATCCCCAAGCCGACCAGCATCGTGAGGCTCGGCGCGTCCTGGACCGGACTGGCCACCGCCATCGCCACAAACAGCAAGAGCCAGACGATTCCCATCCCGCCCATACTACCGGGCTTTGTGCCACAATGGGAGCAGTCTCGCGTATTGTCCCATGAATCCAGCAAATCCAGTCGACGATCCCCTCGAGGAGTCGGCCTCGCAGTCCACCGAACCGTCCTTTGGGGATATTCTCAGCCAGTTCGAGCAGGAGCAGGCGGCAGCACCCGCCGCTAAGGCCTCCGACGCGCCGGGCCCCATCAAGGGCAAAGTGCTCGCCATCACCGAAGACTCGGTGTTTGTCGACATCCACGGCAAGGCCGATGGCATCCTCCCGAAGTCTGCTCTGACGCCCGAAATGGCCGAAATCGCCGTTGGCGATCTCGTCGAGGTGACCGTCACCGGCCGCACCGAAGAGGGCCAGGCGCTGCTTTCCCCCATCAAGGTGGAAAAGCCCAAGGATTGGAGCGGTCTGCTCGCCGCATTTGAAGAGAAGCGCAACGTGGCCGGCAAAGTGACGGAAACGGTGAAGGGCGGCGTCCGCGTCGATATCGGCGGCCGGGCCTTCATGCCCGCCTCCCGCTCCGGCACGCGCGACGCGTTTGAGCTGCAGAAGCTGGTGGGCCAGGATGTGGAAGTCCGCATCCTCTCGATCGACGTGGAGAAGGAAGACATTGTTGTCGACCGCCGCGTCGTGCTCGAAGAGGAATCCGCGAAGAAGAAGGAAGAGCGCTTCCAGTCGCTGAAGGAAGGCGATGTCGTGAAAGGGCGCGTCCGCAGCGTCACCGACTTCGGCGCGTTCCTCGACCTCGGCGGCGTCGACGGGCTGCTGCATGTCGCCGACATGAGCTGGCACCGCGTCGGCAAACCGGCTGACGTCGTCAATATCGGCGACGAGCTGGAAGTGAAGATTTTGAAGCTCAACCCGAACACGAAGAAGGTTTCGCTCGGCTTGAAGCAGATGCATCCCGATCCGTGGACGCTGGCGGCCGAACAGTTCCAGCCCGGCCAGAAGGTCACCGGTTCGGTGGCGCGGCTTACCGAATTCGGCGCCTTTGTCGAACTATCGCCGGGCGTCGATGGGTTGGTCCATCTGTCCCAGATGTCCTGGTCGAAGAAGGTGCGCAAGCCGTCCGACCTGTTGAAGGTGGGCGATCAGGTGGAAGTGGTCGTTCTCGGCGTCAAGCCGGGCGACAAGCGGATTGAGCTGAGCCTGAAGAACGCGCTGGGCGATCCGTTCGTTGAAGCGATGGAGAAGTACAAGCCCGGGACGATCGTCGAAGCGCCCGTCACTTCGATTCAGTCCTTCGGCGCGTTCGTCGATCTCGGCGACGGCATCGACGGCATGATCCACATCGGCGACATGGCCAACGACCGCCGCATCGATCATCCGCGTGACGTGGTGAAGGAAGGCGAGACCGTTCGCGCCATTGTGCTCGACGTCGATAAGGACCGCCGCCGGATCCGCATGGGCCTGAAGCAGTTGCAGCCGACGAAGGTCGATCTGTTCATTGCCGAGCACCAGGTGGGCGAGACGATCAGCGGCCTGATTACCGATGTGCGCGGCAACAACCTGAAGATCGAAGTGGCCGAGGGCATCCTGGCCGACTGTAAGGTGGAAGAGCCGAAGAAGGAAGAGGCCAAGCCCGCCGCCGCGGAAGCGGCTGCCGGTTCGGCTGACATCGGTTCGCTGGCCGCGATGCTGAAGGGCCGTTGGAAGGAAGGCAAGGGCGGAGATCCCGCGCCGAAGGCCAATGCGCTGAAGCCGGGTATGGTGAAGTCCGTGAAGATTACCGCGCTCGACGCTGAACACAAGAAGATCACCGTCGAACTGCTGCCGTAGGCGGCGGGACGGCTAGACTCCCGAAGCGCGGGACCGCTCCAACAGCGGTTCCGCGCTTTTCACGTTTTGGCGGGGCGCTGGAGCCGTGGAGGAGGCGTGCTCGGCGGCGGCGCGGAGCAGTTCGGCCACGCCCCAGGCCTGCGCGAAGCAGCCGCGCGGCGTGTGCGGCGGATCGCCGTCGGCGATCTCGGAGACCTGCCCGAGGCCGGCCTCGCCGAGATGCCCCTGGAAGCCGCGGAGCAGTTCGGCTACCCGCGGCGAGCCCGGATGGACACGGTCATAAGCGGTCAGGAACGGGCCCATCAGCCAGGTCCACACGGGGCCCTGGTGATAGGCGGAGTCCCGCTCCAACACCCCGCCCTCGTATCTCCCGCGGTAGGCGGGATCGGCGGGCGAGAGGCTGCGCAGGCCGAGCGGCGTCAGCAGATGGGACTCGACCGTCTCGACCACGGCGCGGGCCTGCTCTTCGTCGAGCATGGTGTGCGGCAGGCTGACGGCGAAGATCTGATTGGGGCGGATGGCTGCATCCACCGTGCCATCGGGATGAGTGCAATCGAGCAGATACCCGCGCTCCGTATCCCAGAAGACGGCGAGGAAGCTCTCCCGCGCCTGGCCGGCGAGCGCGGCCATCTGGGCGGCGCGCGAGGCGTCACCGTAACGGCGGGCAAAGGTCTCCAGCACGCGCAGCGCGTTGTACCAGAGCGCCTGGATCTCCACCGGCTTCCCGTAGCGGGGCGTCACCACCCAGTCGCCGACCTTGGCGTCCATCCAGGTGAGTTGCACGCCGGGCGCGCCGGCGGCCAGCAGGCCATCGGCATCGGCGCGGATGCCGTAGCGGGTGCCTCGCAGGTGCCAGTCGATTGCCTCGGCAAGGCGGGGATAGAGTTCGGCGCGGACCAGGCCGTCGTCGCCGGTGTAGTGAAGATAGGCGCGGACGGCTTCAAAGAACCAGAGGGTGGCGTCGACGGTGTTGTATTCCGGCGTCTCGCCCAAGTCCGGGAAGCGGTTGGGCAGCATGCCCTGGCTGAGGGCGCGGGCGAACTCACGGAGGATGCCGGCGGCGGCTTCAAAGCGGCGCGTGACCAGCGTGAGGCCGGGCAGGGCGATCATGGTATCGCGCCCCCAGTCACCGAACCAGGGATAGCCTGCGATGATCGTGTAGCCATCGCCGCGGCGGACCAGAAATTGATCGGCGGCCTCGGCGAGGTCCTCGAGGAACGGGTCCGGCACGGGCGCCTGCTGACGGAGGGCGATGCGGCGCTGGCGCTCGCGTTCGCGGAGGGCGGTGGCGTCTCGCGCCGAGAGCGGTTCGCGGGAGACGACGACATCGGCCTTGGGAGAATGAGCCAGGTCAAAGTGCAGCACGAAGGGCTGGAACAGGTCCTCGTGATAGTCGAGCCCGCGCGAGCGTTCCTCGGAGTACTCGAAGCGGTGATACCAGTGGCCGGTGGGCTCGCAGTGGCCGTAATCGGCACCGAAGTAGATGCGGGGCAATCCGCCGTAAGGCTGAACGGAGATCAAGCCCTCCTCGTCCCAGCGGAACGAGGTATCGAAAGCCTCATTGGCGCGGCCGGTCGAGTGGTAGTCGCGGCAGGCGAGCAGGGGGCGGACCTCCAGCCGGCAGCATCGGCACAACCCCTGCAGTTCGTACTCGACGACCACGGTGTCCTGCCCGTGGACCATAAAGACGCGCTTTTCGATGCGGGCGTCGCCGATCTCATAAACCCAAACGGGAAACGGTTCGAGCCGGAACTCGCGGAGGTACTGATGGCCCTGCGGATGAACCGCGCCGGGGTAGAGATTCGCGGAAAGTTCGACGCGCTGGTCCCCGACGATGAGGGTGTCCTCAAACTTGGACACGAGCAGCACACGGCCGGATGGCGGCGTGATGGCCGAGGTGAGAAGTCCATGGTAGCGGCGCGTATGAATGCCACTGACCGTTCCACTGGCAAAACCACCGAGGCCGTTGGTCTCCAGCCACTCCAGCCGGGTGCTCCGTTCCAGGTCCCGGCAAACCGCTCCATCCAATCGCAATTCCATGGCACTACCGCCGATCCAATGGCGCACCCGCTACCCAGAGTCTAATGGATTTCGGCGGATTGAGAAAGCCATTTCCCGAGCAGG
>CAZWDD010000155.1:0-12383 GCA_964632345.1 uncultured Solibacteraceae bacterium
TCCTCAGCCTCTTCCCCGTTCTCTCCTCGCTCGCCACCATCCTCGTCCAGGCCAACGCCGAACGCGTCTCGGAACACCTGGCCCGCTTCGTCTTTGAAGTCGCCCCGCCCGGCACCGCGGACCTCCTCGAACGCCAATTCCGCGAACGCGGCGCCCAACCCGTCTCCCTCATCATCGTCGCCGTACTTCTGTCCGCCTGGGCCGCCTCCTCCCTCATGATGACCCTCATGGAGGGCTTCCGCGCTGCCTATCGCCTCCCCGGCGGCCGCGGTATCGTCCAGGACCGCCTCGTCGCCTTCTCCCTCGTCTTCATCTCCGCCATGCCCGCCATCACCGCCTCGGCATTCCTCGTCTTCGGCGACAAAGTCGAACGCTCCCTCCTCGAACTCGCCGGCGTCATTGACTCGCGCGGAAACATCGCCGCCGGCGTCCTCCTCGCCAGCCGCGTCATCCGCTTCCTCATCTCCCTCGGCGCCGTCATCGCCACCACCGGTATGCTCTACTATGTCGCCCCCAACCGGCCCCAGCAGTGGAAGAACATTTGGCCCGGCTCCTTCCTCGCCACCGGACTCTGGCTCGCCGTCACCATCATCTTCGCCTGGTACGTCCGCAACCTCGCCAATTACAACGTCATGTACGGCTCCATTGGCGGCGTCATCGCCCTCATCGTCTGGATGTATCTGCTCGCCGCCATCGCCCTGTTCGGCTGTGAGTTCAACGCCGAACGCGAGCGCATCATCCGGCGCGCCCTACCCGCAGGCTCTAAACTGTAAGGATGCACTTTCAGGTTGGGGTCTCCTATTCGCCCCGCGGCGATCAGGAAACGGCCATCGATGGCCTCGTCGAATCGTCGCGCCGCCACCAGGTGCTGCTCGGCGTTACCGGCTCCGGCAAGACCTTCTCCATGGCCAAGGTCATCGAAGCCTGCGGGCGCCCCGCCATCGTCCTCGCTCACAACAAAACCCTCGCCGCTCAGCTCTACCACGAGTTCAAGACCTTCTTCCCATCCAACGCCGTCGAGTATTTCGTCAGTTACTACGACTATTACCAGCCCGAAGCCTACATCCCGAACTCCGATGTCTATATCGAGAAGGAGGCTACCATCAATGACGAGCTCGACCGCCTCCGCCTCTCCGCCACCCGCTCCCTCTTCGAACGCCGCGATTGCGTCATCATCGCCAGCGTCAGCTGCATCTACGGCATCGGCTCGCCGGAAGCCTACTACGGCATGTTGCTCATGCTCGAAAAGGGCATGCGCGTCGCCCGCAAGGAACTGCTCGGCCGCCTCGTCGAGTTACTCTACGAACGCAGCGACAGTGACTTCCGCCGCGGCACCTTTCGCGTTCGCGGCGACGTCGTCGAACTGTTCCCCTCCTATGACGACAACGCCATCCGCATCGAGCTGTGGGGCGACGAAGTCGAATCCCTCGCCCACATCGACCCCCTCACCGGCGCCGTCCGCCAGCAGGTCACCCGCCTTCCCGTCTACCCCAAAACCCACTATGTCCTCAGCGAGGATATGAAGGAAAAGGCCATGGGCACCATCAAGGAGGAGCTGGAATGGTGGCGGCCGGAGCTCGAAAAACAAGGCAAACTCATCGAGGCGCAACGCATCCACCAGCGGACCATGTTCGACCTCGAAATGATCAAGACCATCGGCTACTGCCACGGCATCGAGAACTACTCCCGCCACTTCTCTGGCCGCCTCCCCGGCGAGGCGCCGCCAACCCTGCTCGACTATCTCCCCCACG
The DNA here is from genome assembly GCA_964632345.1 of uncultured Solibacteraceae bacterium. Lineage (GTDB taxonomy): Bacteria > Acidobacteriota > Terriglobia > Bryobacterales > Bryobacteraceae. The sequence goes on from CAZWDD010000155.1 coordinate 1,752, forward strand.
ACCATCTCATCTTCCTCGACGAAAGCCACCAGACCATCCCCCAACTGCGCGGCATGTGGCACGGTGACCGCTCCCGCAAGGAAACCCTCGTCCAACATGGCTTCCGCCTCCCCAGCGCCCTCGACAACCGGCCTCTCACCTTCGAGGAGTTCGAAAATCGCGTCAACCAGGTCGTCTACGTCTCGGCAACCCCGGGCCCCTATGAGCTCGAAATCGCCGGCGGCGTCACCGTCGAACAGATCATCCGCCCCACCGGCCTCGTCGACCCTCCCGTCGAAATCCGCCCCATCCGCGGCCAGGTCGACGACCTGCTCAACGAAATCCGCATCCGCACCGCGCAGAAGGAACGCGTCCTCATCACCACCCTCACCAAGCGCATGGCCGAGGACCTCGCCAGCTACTACTCCGAAGTCGGCGTAAAATGCCAGTACCTCCACTCCGAGGTCAGCACACTGGACCGCATCAAGTTACTCCGCGACTTACGCAAGGGTGATCTCGACGTCCTCATCGGCGTCAACCTCCTCCGCGAAGGGCTCGACCTTCCCGAGGTCTCCCTCGTCGCCATTCTCGATGCCGACAAGGAAGGCTTCCTTCGCTCCACCGGGTCCCTCATTCAGACCATCGGCCGCGCTGCCCGCAACCTCGCCGGCCGCGCCATCCTCTACGCCGACGTCCTCACCGACAGCATGAAGAACGCCATCGCCGAGACCGACCGCCGCCGCCGTATCCAAACCGACTACAATGAGGCCAACGGAATCACTCCACAATCGATCATTAAACCGATAGATATGAGCCTGGTCCGAATCGCTGAGTCCGACTACGTCACCGTTCCCCTCGAACCCGAATCGCCGGAGGCCGAACTCGACCCCAGCCAGAAACTGGAACTGATCGCCAATCTGGAGTCGCAAATGCGCGAGGCCGCCCGCCAGTTCGAATTTGAAAAGGCAGCCAAACTCCGCGACCGCATCAAATCGCTCAAGGCCCCTGCCCCATGAAGCCCTCCCCGTGGATCGGCCTGCTCGCAGCCGGCCCCATGAGCCCATCTCTCTTCCGCCTGCCCTCTCCCAACTCCCTCATCGGCCCAGTCGCCGCCGCCTCGCTCCGCGTCGCCTCCCGCCTCGCCAACCGCCTCAAGGCTGGCCGCGCCGTCCCAGTCGACGGCCTTGCCGATGCCTCTCTCATACTCTTCACCGGACCCGACGCAGACCTCCCCGAACTGCTCCAACTCGCCCTCCAAAGCCCCATCGATTGGAACGGCCGCACCGCCGTCCTGCTGGATTTCCGCCACGACTGTTCCGCCCTCGAACCCCTCCGCCGGCGCGGCGCCGCCGTCGCCACCCTCGACACCCTCGAGCCCTTCCCCAATCTCCTCTTCGTCGCCGATACCGCCGACCCCGCCGCCCGCCGCCCACTCCAGCGCTTCGCCTCTGCCACCCGCGCCACTCTCCATCTCCTCACCCCAGGCACAAAACACCTCTTCGCCGCGGGCACTTTGTTCGCTGATGGCCTCTTCCTCCCCCTGTTTGCCGCCGCTGTCGACACCTTCAAACGCTCTGGCCTCCCGGCCCCCGCCGCCTCCGCCATCGCCGAACGCTTCGTCCTCCATGCCGTCCGTTCCTGGATGAAGTCCGGCCGCAAAAGCTGGACGGGCCCCCTGCCGGAACGCGACGAGGCATCGATTCGCGCCCAGCTACAGGCGCTCGAAGCGCTCGGCCCACCACTCCCGGAATTCTTCGCCGCCAATGCCCGCCTCTCGTTCCTGCTGTTCAATGAAGACCCCGCCTGGCTTGCGCCCATCCTTCCCGTTCCCGATCCCACTCAACTCCGCCTCGCCACCACCGGCCGGCTCGCCGCCAACCTCGCCCACGACTGGAACAACCTCCTCACACTCCTCTCCGCACAGGCCGCTGAGATTCAACACTCCTTACCGCCCGCCCACCCCGCCCTCGAAATCACCACCGAACTCAAGCAGACCATCCAGCAGGCCTCCGACGCCCCGCGCCGCCTCCTCTCCTGGATCCGCCAGCAGGACGCCCCGCTCCAGTCCGCATCCCTCAACGCCGCCATCCGCGCCGCCCACCCCCTCCTCCGCCTCGCCCTCGGCCGCGGCGTTTCCACCAAACTACACCTCGCCCCATCCCTCCCGGACTTCCCTCTCGACGTCCCCCTCTTCTCCAACGCCCTTCTCAACCTCGCCGCCAACGCCAACCACGCCATGAATGGCAAGGGCGTCTTCCAGATCTCCACTGCCCTCTCCGATGGCGCCGTTCAACTCCTCATCGCCGATAGCGGCCCCGGTATGGACTCCGAAACCCGCCGCCGCGTCTTTGAGCCCTTCTTCACCACCAGGTCCGCCTCCGGCGGCAGCGGTCTTGGCCTGGAGACCGTCAAGTCCTTCGCCGCCGCCCACAACGCAACGGTCTCCCTCGATACGGCTCCAGGCCACGGCTGCCGCTTCGCCTTTACTTTTCCCCTTAACAGTTGACCAGCGCCCCGCCCCGCGCGCGCGACTCGTTCATGCACAGCGCTATATGCACGCTCTGCGCCGAGTCCCGCGGCATGCACCGCTCCGGCTGCTTACCCGCGTTCACGCAGTCGGCAAAATACTGGATCTCCGCCGCATACCCGTCCACGTCCTCCAGCGCCAGCGCCTCGGCATCGCCCGCGGCGCTGTATAGCGTCGGCGGCCGGTTGTCGGTCGAATAGTCGATCGTGCCGCCCTCGGCCGATACCGTGTACTCCATCGAAAACGGATACGCCTTCGGATGATGCCAGCCCCCGCTGATCGTCACCGACGGAATATGGTCATAGTGCAGCTGCGCCGTGATCAGGTCGATCCCTGCGCCCAGATTCTCGTATCCCGTAGCCGACACCGCCCGCGGCTTGCCGAACAGGTAGTTGGCAATATCCACATCGTGGATCAGAAGATCGAACACGCCCCCGCCGCTCTTGTCGGACTGCTTCAGCCACTGGCTCCACGCCGGCGCCGCGCACCGCCGGCGGAACAGCGCCGCCCGCACCGCTCCCAGCGAACCCGCCTCCAACTTCTCCTTCAAGGCCGTATACGCGGGGAAGAACCGCAGCACCTGCGCCGACATCAGGATCCGCCCCGCCTTCTCCGCCTCCCCGATCATCTCCTCGCACTCGGCCAGGTTCAGCCCCATCGGCTTCTCCACCAGCACGTGCTTCCCCGCCCGCAGCGCCGCAATCGTCAGCGGCTTATGCAGGTTCGTCGGCAGGCAGATGTCCACCGCGTCCACGTTCGGATCGTTGAATACGCTCTCGGCGTCTTCATACTGCGCCACGTTGGAAAAATCGTACTTCTCCCCCGGCCCGCCAAGGTTCCCCTGAATGCTGCTCATATCCCCGGATCGCTTCACAGGGTCGCTTTCGGCCACCGCCGTCAACGTCGCTCCCGTCACCGACTGCAGCCCCTTCAGGTGGGTGCTGCCCATGAATCCCAGTCCGATTATCGCAATGCGCATATCAGCCATTATTGATCGGCGTGGGCTCCATCGGCGAATCGGTACTCCGGCCGCTTCACCGGCTTGTACGGATGCGCCGCCGCCACCCGTTCGTCCAACTCGCATCCCAGTCCCGGTTTGTCGGGCAGCGGCGCGTACCCGTTGGCGTGCGCCACCCGCGCCCCCCCGAACAGGTCCAGCATCCACTGCTCGTTCCGGATCGTGAACTCCTGGATCGTGCACGCCGGCGTCGTCGCGTCCACATGCAGCGACGCCAGCGTGCTCACCAGGCTCTGCGGATTGTGCGGCGACATCTCTATCCGGTACGCCTCGGCAATCGTCCCGATCTTTTTCATCTCCAGAATGCCCCCCGCGTGGCACACATCCGGCTGGATCATGTCCACCAGATGCCGCGAGCACATCTCCGTAAACGCGTACTTCGTGAAGTGACGCTCTCCGGTCGCCAGCGGAACCTTCGTCTTCGATCGCAGATGCGCCAGCTCCCCCAGGTCCTCCAACTGCGTCGCTTCCTCCACGAAGAACGGCCGCAGCGGCTCAATCGCCGTGCAGAACTGCACCGCCATCGTCGTCGTCAGCCGCCCGTGCGGATCCAGGCAGATGTCGAACTCCTCGCCCACCGCCCTCCGCACCGCCTCCATCGCCGCAACGCCCTGCCGCACCGACCGGTATGGGTCAATCACATCCCGCTCCGCGCGGATGAACCCCGCCTTGGCCGCCGTGAAGCCCAGTGATTTTGCCCGGAGAAAATCCTCCGGCCGGTCCCCCACATCCAGGTACAGCCGGATCCGTTCCCGTGCCGCCCCGCCCAGCATCTTGTACACCGGCACACCCAGCGCTTTCCCGCAAATGTCCCATAACGCAATCTCGATCGCGCTGATCGCCGAGTTCAGTATCGGCCCGCCACGCCACCGCGGTACCCGGTACAGCGTCTGCCAGATTCCCTCGATATTCGTCGGGTCCCGTCCGATCAGGTATCGCTCGTTGTCCATGATCGCGCTGGCCAGCGTCGTCTCCTTGCTCGTGATCGACCCTTCCCCCAGGCCCGTCACCCCCTGGTCCGTATACACCTTGCAGAAAACCCAGTTCACGCTCCCGACGTTCACAATGAACGTCTTCAGCCCCGTAATCTTCAAGTGCAGCGGCCGCGCCTTCTCGTGCGCGGCCTGCGCAAACGCCACCGCCGGCGCGGCCAGTGATTGCAGAAACTGTCGGCGAATCATGATGGGATGATTCTATACCGCAAACGCCCTCACGCCAGCCGCTTCAGCTTGAACGTCTGCTTCGGCCCCAACCCCGTCCGCGTCTGCGCATCCCCGGCGTTGCCCGCGTTCACCTGGCTCTCCCGCTCCCGCGTCAACTCCACCTCGCCGTTCTTCATGCTCCCCGTAAACCGCAGCCGCGTCTCGTTGATCTGATTGCCCGCCTGCTCCTGCGCCAGCACAACGAACATCACCAGGTCCCCCGCCACAATTCCCTCTACAATCGGGTTGCTGCGGATCGCCCCATACAGCTTCCCGCTCAGCTTCGTCCCCGTCTGTTTGAACTCGAACGCAATGTCGGCCAGCTCCCCGTTGCGTTGCGGAATCTGGCCCACCCAGATCCCGCTCAGGTCAGCGCCGAAACTCGCCGCCGCGCACACCAATGCCAGCGCCAGCGCCCGCATCACGCCCCCCGCAGGAATCCGGCTAGCGGTCCGGTGCTGTCGGCAAACCGCTCCACCGGCGCCCCAAACGCATCGAGCATGGATACGTACAGATTCGCCAGCGGACTGTCCTCCGTGTACACAAGATGCTGCCCGGAGTCGATCCGTCCCCCGCCCCGGCCTCCAACCACCACCGGCAGCCGGTGCGGATTATGGCTGTTCCCGTCGCTCAATGCCGACGCGAACAACACCATCGAGTTGTCCAGTACCGTCGACTCCCCTTCCTTCATCTCGCTCAGCCGCCGCAGCAGGTACGCATACTGCTCCACATGCCACCGGCTGATAATCGCATACTGCCGCAGCTTGTCTTCTTCCTTCTGATGATGTGAAACATCGTGGTGGCCCGCGCTCACCCCTTCCAGAAAACGGAAGCTCACGTTGCTCACTGCGTTGCCGAACATGAACGTCGCCACTCGCGTCGTGTCCGTCTGGAACGCCACCGCGATCATGTCCATCATCAATCGCACATGCTCCGCATGGTCAGCCGGCTTCTCCGGCGGCTTCCCGCCCGGATCCATCTCCGCCCGCGCCTTCCACGTCCGCTGCGCTCCCGCCGACGCCCTCTGCACCCGCTGTTCGAGCGATCGCATCAGCGATAGATACTCGTCAATCCGGATCCGGTCAGCCGTGCTCACCTTGCCGCGCAACCGGTTGGCGTCCCCCAGCACCCGGTCCAGCAGCAGCGTATCCATCTTCGCCGCGTCCCCCGTCTGTCCGCTCGCCGCCCGGAACAGCCGCTCGTACACCGATCGCGGATTGATCTCCCGCGCCAGCGGCGTCGTCGAGTTCGCCCACGCAATGTGCGAACCGTAGACGCGCGTGTAGCCCACCACCGCATCCACTCCCACCGCCACCGGCGTCACGCCCAGTTCCAACGACGGCAGCGGCGTCTGGCTCCCCACTCGCTGCGCCGCCACCTGATCCACCGACACTCCGTTGCCAATATCCGCCCCGGGCGTCTTCTTGATCGTCGTGCACGTCAGGATCGCCGCTTCCTTCACGTAATGCCCGTCGCCCCCCTTGGAATTCGCATTCCACAGGTTGCTCACCACCGTCACACGATCTTTCAATTCACGCAGCGGAGCCAGCGTCGGCGACAACTCAAAATCCCGGCCGGTCCCCTTTGGAATCCACGCGTCCACATTCACGCCATTCGGCATGTAGAGCGCCGCAAAGCGCACCGGTGGCTTGCCCGCCGCACCGGATGTCGCCGCCATCGCCTCCAACCACGGAAGGCTCAGTCCAACGCCAGCTCCGCGCAGTATCGCGCGGCGGGAAAGGGACATTCTCATCGCTTAGCGGCCTCCTTCTCCGGCGTTGCCCCTGCCTGGTAGCGGAACGGTACGCTCAGCACCACCTCCTCCAGCAAGGTCATCGCACTATAGTTATTCTGCTTCACTTTTTCCACGATTGCATCCACCGTGCACGAGTCCTGCAGCGTCAGCCCCCGCCCCAGCGCATAGCCCAGCATCTTGTTCGTCAGGTGCCGCACAAAAAGGTCCTTCCGCTCCAGCAGAACCTTCCGCAATCCCGCCGGGCCCGCGAACTTCGTCCCGTCCAGCAACTCGGCCGATACATCCAGCGGCCTCCCCGCATCCTCGTCCCTCCACCGCCCCGTCACATCGTAGTTCTCCAACGCAAAACCGTATGGATCGATGCGCGTATGGCAGCTCGCGCATACCGCGTTCGTCCGGTGCAGATCCAGCCGCTCCCGCACCGTCCGCGCCGTCCCTCCCGGAGCCGACTCATCCAGCGGCGGAACGTTCGCCGGCGGCGGGGGCGGCGGCGTTCCCAGCAATGCTTCCATCACCCACGCCCCCCGCAACACCGGGCTCGTCCGGTACGGGTACGACGATACCGTCAACACCGCAGGCATTCCCAGCAGTCCCCCGCGGTTGCTGTTCTCCGGCAGCGGAATCCAGTGCGGCTGCGACGTCTGGTTCGGCCGCAAGGCCAGCTTCAGCCCGAAGTGCGTCGCCAGCTTTCGCGTCCCGATCGAATGGTCTGAATCCAGGAAGTTCACAAGCGAAAGGTTCTGCAGAAACACCTCCCGGAAGAACAGGATCGGCTGGTAGCGTATGTCCGAACGCAGATCTTCATCCTTCGCCAGGTCCGGAAACAGCTTCGTATCCGGCGCCTTGTCCCCGCTCAGCTCCCGCGTATGCAGCCACTGCTCCACAAAGCTCTCGGCAAAGTCCACCGAACGGTCACTCCGCAGCATGATCCGCACCACCTGCCGCAGCACCTCGGGGTCCTGCAGCTTCTTCCGCGCCGCCAGGTCGAACAGCAGTTCGTCCGGCATGCTGCCCCACAGAAAGTAGGACAGCCGGTTCGCCACCGAATAGTCATCAAGCGGCCGCGCCTCCTTCAATGGATTCGCCGGCTCGGCCCGGAACAGAAACAACGGCGAGACCAGCGCCCCGCGCAGCGCAAACAGAATCGCAGCATCGAACGGCTCCCCCTGCTTCCGCGCGGCCGCGAACAGCGCCAGGTACGGCGCAATCTCCTCCTCCGTCACCGGCCGCCGGAACGCCCGCGGCAGGAACGCCGCCACAATCCGCCTCGCCGCCTGCCCCTCCGTCACGCCCGGCCCCGGTCGCGCCACGAAGATCCGCTCCCGCGACTTGAACTCCTTCGCCGCGAAGTCCATCGCGAACTTCGCTACCTCCAGATACTTCTCCGAATGCAGCGGCGACAAAAACAGCGTCTCCGCCGCGTTGTCGAACCCCTCCCCGCCCGCGCCATCGGCCGGCAACGCCGTCGCCAGGTCCATATGCACATCCAGCAGGTCCCGCACCGTCGACGCATACTCATCCCGGTTCAATCGCCGGATCAGCGACCTCCCCGGTACGATCCCCGCCGCGCACGCCTCCCGCCGCACCGCTCCCTCCACCCACTCATGGAACCTCTCCCGCTCTTCCAGCGTCGGCGCCGCTGCCCCCTTCGGCGGCATCTCCCCGTTTCTCACCCGGTTGTTCAACGACAACCACTTCCCCGCCTCCGTCCCCAACGACCCCTCCGCTGCCACACGGCTCAGCCGGAATCCCCCCGCCGGCGCGGCGTCCGCATGGCACTTCTCGCAGTACTGCTTCAGAAACCGCTGCGACTCCGCAAACGTCTGCCCCCACCCCGGCGCCGCTGCCGCCGCCAGCAGCACGCCCATCCAGTTCCGAAACACCGTTCCCATCGTTACTCCTACGCCGGATTGTGGCAGAAATTGCACTCGTTCGAAGCCTCATGCTTGTCATGGCAGCTCATGCACGAGTTCATATCAATCGGCTTCTCCTTCACCACCACGTCTTTCGCCCCCACATCCCCGTGGCACTCCCCGCACTTCACCACCGCCGTGTGCACCTTGTGCGAGAACCACACATACTCCGGCAGCTTGTACACGCGAACCCACGGCACCGGCTCTTTCTTCGTCACATACTCGGTCAGCTTCCGGATCGCCTCGCTGTCCTTCTTCACCGTCTCATGACACTGCATGCACGTCGCCTCCGCCGGGAACGTCGCTGCCTCCCCCTTCCCCGGCATCGTATGGCAACCCTTGCACTCCAGCCCCATGGCCACATGCTTTTTATGACTGTAAGGAATCGGCTGCTCGGCCGCCGCCACAAGAAACAGGCTAAGGAAGAGCAAACGCAACGTAGGCATCTCCTGATTTTGTCGTCATCCGGCCCCCACCGCCACAGGCGATCACCACATACTGCTTCCCGTTCACCATATACGTCGCCGGCGTCGCATACCCGCCCGCCGGCAGCTTCGCCTCGAACAGAATCGCGCCCGTCGCCGCATCGTAGGCCCGGAACATCTCATCCCGCGTCGCCCCGATGAACAACAGCCCGCTCGCCGTCACCACCGGCCCGCCCATGTTCTCCGTCCCCACCTCCCGCGTCGTCTGGTCATGCCGCCCGAATACCTTCTGCCACGTGAAGTCGCCCTTGTTCAGATCAATCGCCGTCAACAGCCCGAACGGCGGCTTCACCCCCGAATTGCCCTTCGAGTCCCGAATCTTCGTGTACCCCTTCAACGAGAACGGATACGGCGAGTTCGGCGCCGAATCCACCAGTTGATGGATCGACGCCAGATTCTGCGAATTCACATATAGCGTCCCCCCGGGCGTCACCGCCGCCCCGCCCCACAGCCCCCCGCCCAGCGTCCCCGGCAGCATCACCGTTCCCTGCCGGCTCGGCGGCACATACAGCCCCCCGTTACGCAGGTCCGCCAGCTGCTTCTTCACTTCCGCATTCGCCTCCGGCGTCAGGTCGGTCGGTTCAAACTTCTGCGGCGCGAACGGCGGCGGCTTCACCGGCACCGGCTGCGTCTTCGCCGTCACCTCCCCCGGCATGTCCGACGCCGGAAACGGCCGCTCCTCCACCGGCAACAGCGGCTTGCCCGTATCCCGGTCGAGCACAAACACGAACCCCTGCTTGGTGATCTGCGCCACCGCATCTTTTCCCTTCCACCGCACCAGATTCGGATTCGCCGGCAGGTCCAGGTCCCATATGTCGTGGTGCAGCGTCTGGTAATGCCAGATCCGCTTTCCCGTCGCCGCATCCAGCGCCACAATCGAGTTCCCATACAGGTTGTCGCCCACCCGGTCGCCGCCGTAGAAATCAAACGCCGGCGATCCAAGGCTCGCATACACCACGCCCCGCTTCTCATCCAGGCTCATCCCGCCCCAGTTGTTCGCCCCGCCTATCGTCTTCCACGCATCCTTCGGCCACGTCTCATAGCCCGGCTCGCCAGGGTGCGGGATCGTGTGGAAGATCCACCGCCGCTTCCCCGTTCGCACGTCGTAGGCCCGGATATGCCCCGGCGCTGCCATCCGCGGACCCTCCCCGACGCTCGACCCCATGATCACCAGGTCTTTATAAATCACCCCCGGTGTCGTCGCTCCGTTGAACGCCCCCGGCGGATCCCGGTCCAACTCCTTCCGCATATCCACCCGCCCGTTCTCCCCGAATCCCGCAATCGGCTTCCCCGTCTTCGCGTCCAGCGCAAACAGATACACCCCCGCCGAATACAGCACCCGCTTCTCTTCCCCCGCTTCCCAATACATCACCCCACGGTTCACCCCTCGCGTCCGCACGTCCTCCGGATCGAACCGCCACAACTCCTTCCCCGTCGCCGCCTCCAGCGCCACCGCCATCAGCGTCGGCGTCGTCGCATACAGCACGCCGTTCACCACCACCGGCGTGCACTGAATCATCGTCCGCCCGCGCGCATCCGCGTCCCCGGACCGGAACTCCCACGCCACCTTTAACTGCTTGACGTTGGACTTATCAATTTGCCGGAGCGGCGAATACCGGTTGCCGTCATTGCCGCCCGACCACGTGCGCCAATCCGTCTGCGCGCACAATACCGCTGCCGTCAATACGGCCAGAATGCGAATTACCAAGGCATGGACCTCTTTGTGAAGCGGCGTCCCTTCTCGGCTGCTTC
>CAZWDD010000156.1:0-12362 GCA_964632345.1 uncultured Solibacteraceae bacterium
GCTACTCCAACACCGCCTACGCGCTGCTCGCCCTCATCGTCGAACGCGCCTCCGGACAGGCCTTCCCGGCCTTCCTCAAGGCCCGCATCTTCCGGCCTCTCGGCATGAAACGCACCCTCGCCTACACCGCCGCCGGCCCGCCCGTCCCCGGCCGCGCCTTCGGCCACTCCCGCTCCGCCGCCGGCTGGCGCGTCGATGACCAGTCCCCCACCAGCGCCGTCCTCGGCGATGGCGGCATCTACTCCAACCTCAAGGATCTCGCCCGCTGGGTCCGCGCCCTCGAACGCTGCACTCTCCTCGATTGCGAAACCCTCGCCGCCTCCTGGACCTCCGCCCGCCTCAACGACGGCACCCCCGTTCACTACGGCTTCGGCTGGCGCCTGGAAACCCGCGACGGCCGCCCCGTCATCGGCCACACCGGCGAAACACGCGGATTCCGCAACGCCCTCCTCCGCTTCCCCGCCGAGCGCATCACCGTCATCCTGCTCACCAACCGCAACGAAGGCAACCCGGCGGCACTCGCCGCCGCCGCCGTCACATCTCGCTTAAAGCCGCAATGAGCGCGCCCTTCGCCGTCGCATGCAGCGGTTCCCCCGCCAACCGGATCTCCGATACCGGCACCGGAAACTCCTTGGACTTCAGCACCTGCTCAAAACGGTCCCGGAACCCCGGCGGCATCACGCTCCCACCGCTCAACACCAGCGGGATCGGCCGCCCCAGCCGCGGCAGGCTCTTCGACTTGCCGAAGACCTCGCTCATCGTCGCCACCAGCGTCTCGATCAGATCGTCGTAGTAGACCGAGATCACCTGCTGCGCCTTCTCCGGCTGCATGCCCTGGAAGACGAAGCTGTTCTCCTTGATCAGCCGCAGCCGCGTCGGCATGTCGTTGGTCACCGCCGCCGCGCTCGCATCGATGTAGTCGCCCGCCTTCGGCACGCTGAAGGAGATTACCGGCACGGCAAGATACGACATGCAAACGTTGCAGAGTCCGCCGCCGATGCTGATCCCGATGCCCGTATAGTTGGAGCCTTCCAGCTCGCTGTATACCACCGCCAGCCCCTCGCTGACGCTCCTGGCGTCGTAGCCGAGTTCGTTCAACATCTGCCGCAGCGTCGCCTCATGGAATGTGGCCGTGTCCACCGCTCCCGGCGGCGCCGCCGGCACGCTGTAGAACACCTTCTGCCGCGCGTGGCGCGCCGTGCCCAGCAGACTGCGCAGCAGCTCCTGCATCATCGTCAGGCTCTCCGGCTCTTCCGGATTGAGGAACCCCCGCGCCATCGGGCGCCGCGATTCGGCCCCCAGCAGGTCGGCAAACCGTTCGCTCTCGTTGCCCTGTACCAGGATGGCGTTCGCCCGCACGGTGTGCGGCACGTTCTCCCGCCGCAGCACGGACTCGGTGAACTTCGATCCCGGCAGCGTAACGAACGAGTTCAACTCGCTGCGATAGACATAGCCCGAGTCATCGGGCCAGGCCGCGACAATCCGGCTGGTTCCAACGTCGAGGCCCACCGGGGTCGAACCATCGGAATAGCGGAAGCTCATGGGGTTTCACTCCTTGGGGGTTCGGCGGCGGCGGGCGGGGCTTCCGTCCGCGCCTCGGCAAAGTTCACATAGCGATGCGGATCGGGGACGGAGCGGAATCGCCGGGCCAGTTCGCGGCGCCAGGCCGCCGTCGTCAACCCGCGCGCCACGGCCTCCTGGCGCAGCATCGTCTCGCCCGCGCTGATGCCGTCCTGCAGTTCCTCGGCCGCCCGGACCGAGTAGTAATCATCGAACTTGAACCCGAACAGCGTGATGGCGGGCAACGGAATCAGGTAGTTCACCGGCAGGCCCAGCCGTGCAAAGGGGAACCCGGTAGACCAGTCGGTGTGGTAGCCGACGCCCATATTGATGGGGCTGACGGAGACCTGAGCATGCGTGACACAGTTGACGGCCGGAATCCGGTAACGGGCGCGCAACAGATCGGTGAGCAGCTTCGCGCTGGCAATCTGCGGCTCGGTGACGCTTGGCTGGCCGTCGGGGCCGCGCGTCTGGCCGTCGAAGGAGACGCCGAGGAAGCTGTGGTTCATGTTCACGAAGTAGTGCTTGCCGTCGGACCAGACGGAGTTGCCGGCGTGGTTGGCCGGTTCGTTCTCGGGCACGGTGCGGAAGACGCGGCCGAAGCGGTCAATGACGTAATGATAGGACCGCTGGGACTGGACGAAACTGAGCGTTCCGGCGGCGGCGCGGCGAAGGCGCCGGTTATTGGACTCCTCAAAGGCGGCCGCGGCGGTGTCGGACTCGGTGGTGTGGAAGACGATGCCGTAGGGAGCAGGATTCTCCTCGCGCGCATTGCCGTCGAGCGACCAGCGCTGGAAGGGCACCGGATGCCGGGGGGCGGCCAGAAAACGCTTCTCGACGCGCAGGCCGTTCGAGTAGAGTTCGTGATCGGCGGTGGTTTCCACGGTCCAGATGTTGGCGAAGTTCTCACTGCGGGAGGCGGCCTGGACGGTACGGCGCGGCGCGGCGCCATCGGTGATGGTGGGCACGGGCAGCAGGAGGATGGCGGCCAGAAAGACGCTGGCGCGGTGAAACCGGGAGTCTCGCACGGCGCGGCGCAGCGGACGGGAGGACCAGAATCCGGCCGAACGGCGCAGATAGGCGAGCCGCCCGATGGGATCGGCGATCCTGCCGGCTCTCCACTCCACCACCCGCGACAGCACCTTCCCCGGCGCACGAAGGCGCGGAGCGGCAGCAGCGACGGTAGTCCTATTCCGCATTTCCAGACGACGACCTGTCCTAGCTATCGAACGAAGTCCTTTGTTTCCTTATAGTACGCAAGACCCAGCCGATTCACAAGAATATCCCTAGCGCGGCGGGGAAATTCCGGCGACGATGCGAGACTCCGACTGGAACTTGCGGAACTCGGAGTAGTCGATCTGGAGGTCGACTTTCAAGCGCTTGAGGAGCGCAAGGCGGGCGTCGAAGTCCACCTTGATGCGGGCGGGCATCCAGAGTTCGTTGTTGACATGGGTCTTCAAGAGGGTGAAGCGGGCGCCGCGGTCGAGGCGGGCCAGCACGAGGCCGAAGGAGACGGGCTCGATGGCCTCGGCTTCCAGTTTGAGGAGGGCGGCGTCCTGCTTGTCGACAAAGAAGCGCCCCTTGAAGCTTTTGAGGAGTTTGGCGCGGCGGTCGCGGGGGCGGTAGGATTCGATGGGGGTCGCGTCGATGATCCAGGCGGGGCGGTTATCGATGACGGTCTCGCCGGCCATGGCGAAGCGGTAGGCGGCGGGGATTTCCTGGAGGAAGGCCCGGCGATCCTTCTGTTCGGCCGCGTGGCGGGCGAGGCGGCGCTGTCGCTTTTCGGGAGATTCGCGGGCGCGTTCGGCGGCCAGGCGGTCAAACTTGCGCTGCTCTTTTTCGCGATCGGCGGAGGGGAGGGGCTTGCCGTCGCGGGCCACCAGGCGGCGGTAGGGCTGGCCGTACAGATTCAGGATTTCGAATGTTTCGGTTTCGGCCTTCGTGCGGCGGCCGTCCTTCCACTCCTGTTCGGTGACCGTTTCGAGGTAGGTGTAGTCGCGGGCGAGGGCGTCGTCGCGGTCGTCGCGGGCGACGCTCCGTTCGACGATGGCGCGGGGATCCTGGGCGAGGAGGGAGCAGACAGCGGTGGCCAGCAGCACGGTCAGGCGCATAGGCTTTGGACGCGGGATGGCGGACGGGGTTGCTAAAATAAAGGGGAATGGACTCTATTACGAAGTATCAGCAGGACCTGGCCGAGACGATCCGCGGCCTGGATATGGACGGGGTGCGGAAGGCCGTTGGCCTGTTCGCCGAGGCGCGGGAGAAGGGGCAGACGATTTTCGTGTGTGGCAACGGCGGCAGTGCCGGATCGGCTTCGCACTTTGTCTGCGACGTGTTGAAGGGAGCGAGCTTCGGACGGGAGAAGAAGTTCCGGATCCTGAGCCTGAACGACAATCTGCCGACGTTGACGGCGTATTCGAACGATGTGGGCTACGACGTGGTGTTCGCCGAGCAGTTGAAGAACTTCGCGCGGCCGGGGGACGTGTTTCTGGCGATCAGCGGCTCGGGGAATTCGCCGAATGTTTTGAAGGGGATGGAGACGGCGACGGCGCTGGGGTGCAAGACGATCGCCATGACCGGGCGCGACGGCGGGAAGCTGGGCCCGATGGCGGAGCTGCACCTGCACGTGGCAAACCCGCACATGGGGCGAATTGAAGACGCGCATATGGCGATGTGCCACATGATCGCCTACCACTTCATGGAAGAAGGCTACTAGAGCAGCGGCCTACTCCTTGGGCCTGCCTTTGCGGATCCGTTTGAGGATTTTGTTGAGGTGGGCCGGGTCGATGACGGAGTCGAGCTCGAACTGCAGGTCCGGGGTGCGGTGGAGGGCGAGGCGCTGGGCGACCTGGGTGCGGAGGTAGGCACGGGCGTTTTCGAGGGCGGCCATGGCATCGTCGCGGCCTTCGGGCGAGGCGAGGGAGA
Organism: uncultured Solibacteraceae bacterium; assembly: GCA_964632345.1. Classification (GTDB taxonomy): domain Bacteria; phylum Acidobacteriota; class Terriglobia; order Bryobacterales; family Bryobacteraceae. Next base: position 4,486 of record CAZWDD010000156.1, read on the forward strand.
CCATGATGCGGGCCTTGCGGCCGTCCGGGGAGACGTGGACGTCGGTGACGGTGACGCCGTCGACACGGGGGTCGCTCATCTCGTATTCAATGAGTTCGGTGAGTTCTTCGCGAATCTGCTCGGAGACGCGTTGGAGACGAATGGCGTCCATGGGGGGGTGGTGCTTTCCAGAACCAGTATCGCGTACTCTTATGGACATGCGGGTCCTGGCAGCCGTAATTGTGATGTTTCTGACGGCATGTACGCCGAAGAACGGACCGCGGGCGGCCGCGATGCCGCCGGCGGCGGCGGTGGCCTGGAGCGACCTGGAGGGAGCGCCGTACACAGTGGAGTCCATAACGGTGGAAGGCCGGGAGGTGGGATTGCCGGAGCAGCGGCGGCCGACGATGGCGTTCGGCGCGGACCAGCGGGTATCGGGGATGGCCGGGGTGAACCGGTATTCGGCGCAGGGGGAATTGAGAGCCGGGAACGGCTGGACGTGGAAGGGGGCGCCGGTGGCGACGCGGATGGCGGGTCCGCCGGAGGCGATGGCGGTGGAGACGGCATTTCTGGAGGCGATCCAGAAAGTGGCGCGGATGGAACGGCGGGGGGACAAGCTGGAGTGCAGCAGCACGGACGGGCGGACGAAGATTGTGCTGACGCGGTAGCAAATTTTTTTTCGCGGGCATGAAACGCCACCCGACGGGCACACACTACCTAAGTATTCAGTAACCGGAGCACTGGCCGGCGCGGGCGGGTATGGCATACGCCTCTCCGCGCCGGCTGTGTGTCTTCGGGTTTTCCGGCCGGCTGCATTCGGGCGGCCGTTGATGGATACTAGACGAGGCAGGAAGCCTGATGCGGTTCGTCACATTCGACCACGCGTACGTACAGCGACTCTCGGCGGGCGATTCGGAAACGGAACGCCATTTTGTGGCTTATTTCGGTGAGCTGCTGGGAATCAAGCTGCGTGCGCGGGTGCGTTCGCCCTACCTGGTAGAGGAGATCCGGCAGGAGGTCTTTCTGCGGGCGTTCCGGTTGATCCGGCGTCCGGACGGGGTAAGGCAGCCGGAGCGGCTGGGTCCGCTGGTGAATTCGATCTGCGACAACGTGGTGATGGAGTACCGGCGGGCAGGGGACAAGGAACCGGAGGCGCTGCCGGAGACGTGGGAGCAGCGGGATGAGAGCGTGGACGTGGAGACGGAGCTGCTGAGCGTGGAGTCCTCGACGGCGGTTCGTAACGTTCTTGAAACGATTCCGCACCGGGAGCAACTATTACTTCGAGCCATCTATTTTGAGGGGAAAGACCGGGACGAGATCTGCAAAGAGCAGGGCGTGGACCGGGAATACCTCAGGGTGCTGCTGCACCGGGCCCGGTTGACGTTTAAAGAAAAATATCTGGCAGTCACGAAACGATAACTTATATGCAACACGAAGAAGCCACGACCGAAGGACTGGTGGAGCGCTATCTGCTTGGGGAGATGGCGGAGCCGGAACGTGCGGCTTTCGAAGAGCATTATTTTTCCTGCGCGGTATGCGCGGAAGAGGTAGTCAGCGCCGCGAAGTTCGTCGATAACGCGCGGCGGCCGCTGCTCCGCCTGGAGCGGGAAGAGGAGAAGCCGGCGCGGCAACTCCGAGAGGAAGAGAGCCGGGCGGGCACGCCATGGTGGGAGCGCTGGCTGCTGCTGGCGCCGAAGCCTGCGCTGGCCGGGGCATGCGGATGCCTGGCGCTGGCGCTGGTCTGGCAGAGCCAGCCGGCGGGACAGGAGCCGGAAGTAACGGGCAGTTACTTTGTAACGGCAACGCGAGCGGCCGATGGGGCGCCGCGAAAGATTCAACTGCTGCGCGGACAGCAGCGTGTGGCGTTACTGTTCAACCACACCGATACGACGGTGAGCGAATTCCGGTTTGTGCTGGAGAACGCGGGCGGGCGGACGGTGCAGGAGTTCGGCGGCACGGCGCCTCGCGATACGAACGATATTCAGGTGATGATCCCGGTAACGGGGCTGGGGGGCGGGCGATATACGCTGCGCGTTTTGAACGCGGCCACCCGGAGCGAGATAGCGGCGCTGCCGTTTGCCCTCGCGACTCCCTAGCGATTTATGTCAGAACGAAAAAGCTACTTTTCCTACTCCGCCGCGGGGTCCGCCTTCGGCGGCGCCCTTTTCAGTCCGCAGCCGCTGGTGATTCCGACGCAGGCAATGGCGTCGCTATCGGCGGCGGGAGGGTACGGGTCGGCCTCGGTGCATGATTTCGGCATCGACAAGCTGATGACGGTACGGCGAGGGGTGTCGACGGTGAGCGGGGACGAGAAACAGACGGAATTGACGGTGACAATCGAGGGTGTCAACATCATGAACGTGCTGGAGGTGGACCGGCTGGTGGTGCACCTGGTGAGCGTGGCGCCGCCGGGAGCCGAGGAGGCGGTGATTACGCCGGCGGGGTCTGTAATTGAAGGCTTGCGGGTACACGGGAAGCCGGTGGAGCTGGCGAGCGCGGTGGAGGTATTCGACCGGAACCCGACCTACAGCGGGTTGGAGTGCGCGTACCGGAACGGGGTTCTGGACGGGATGATCATCGAGCCGGGGACGCTGGGAGCGCCGTGCACGGCGAAGGAGATGACCGGGTGCACGACGCGGATCGGAGACGTGAAGGCGACGCTGTATCCGCTGACGAACTACAAGGGCGAGCTGCCGGTGGTGAACGGGGGGCTGCGGGTGAAGGACTTCGCGACGCTGTATTTTGGCGAGTACCGGATCACGAAGTTCGCGCGGCGGCTGACGATGCTGCGGGTGGAGTTGGGGTGTGGAACGGGCGGAAGCCTGGAGCTGGGGGACGGGTCCGGCAACGGCCACTGGGATCCGCCGAACTAGATGGATGGAAGGCGGCAGCTGCTCCTGCTGGCGGCGCTGGTGACGGTGAGTTGCACCCGGCCGGCGCCGACGGCGGAGGCAATCTACGCCAAGGCAGAGGCGGCGATTGCGGATGAGCGGTTCGAAGAGGCGCTGGCGCTGATTCCGAGCGACGCGGTGCTGCGGGAGATGAGGGCGAGCGAGCGGCTGCGGGACCGGTTCCGGGTGCTGCAGGGGGAGATGCTGGCGCAGCGGGCGGACCCATCGGCGGGGCTGGCGCTGCTGGCCGAGCCGCTGCGGCCGGAGGCGGACGGGGAGCTGGACCGGAGGAGAAGGCGTTCCCTGGGCTACGGGCGGTGCCGGACGGCGCGGACGGCCGAGGAGCGGGCGGCGGGGGTGGCGATTCTGGACGAGGTGCTGGAAGAGGCGCCGGCGCGAAGCGCGGAGGCGGCGGCGATCCAACTGCGGCGCGGCGTGTGCCTGCGGGCGATGGGGGAGTATGAGAAGGCCGAGGGGGCGTTCCGGGAGGGATTCGCGGCGGCGGTGGCGGCGCGGGACCGGCTGGCGGAAGCGCAACTATCGACGTCGCTGGGGAGCCTGTATGCGAGCCGGGAGCGGTTCGACGAGGCGGCCGAATACACGCAGCGGGCGCTGCGGCTGGCGGCGCAGGCAGGCCCGGCGGGGCGGCACCTGCGGCGGCGGTCGCTCGACAACCTGGGGTGGCACCAGTACGAGCTGGGGGACTATGAGCGGGCGCTGGACACGCTGCGAAAGTTCGAGCCGGTGCATGCGCGGGAACGGGTGGTGAATGAGAACAACCAGGCGCGGACGCTGATGGCGACGGGCGACCTGGCGGGAGCGCAGACGCATTTCGAGCGGGCGCTGGCGGCGGCGCGGGGCAACAACAACGTGAACGCGGCGGACCACGTCGCGGTGCTGCAGGGGCTGGCGGCGGTGGCCTACCGGCAGCAGAAGTGGTTCGAGGCAGCACGGTGGAACCGGGAGGGACAGGTGCTGGCGCAGAAGCTCGGGCAGGGGGAGCTGGAGCGGACTGGGGAATTGATCCAGGCGCGGATCCTGCTGGCGCAGGGAGACGGGGACGGGGCGGCGCCGCTGCTGCAGCGGCTGCTGGCGGGGAGCGCGTTGACGCGGGAGCAGCGATGGAGCGCGCATGTGGAGATGGGACGGCTGCAGGGTTCGCGGGGCAAGGCGAAGGAGGCCGAGGCGGAGTTGCAGAAGGCGATGCGGCTGGTGGAGGAGGGACAGCAGCGGTTGACGGAGGCCGAGGACCGGATCTCGTTCCTATCGGGGCGGATGGACGTTTACCGGGAGACGCTGCAACTGCTTTTGCGACAGGGGCGGACGGACGACGCGCTGCGGGTGGCGGAGCGGAGCCGGGCGCGGACGATGCGGACGGAGGAGAAGACGGCGGCGCGGCGGGCCGGGACGACGCTGTTCTACTGGCTGGACGAGCCGGCGTCGCATGTGTGGGCAACGGGGGCGGACGGGAAGACGGTGTACCGGCGGCTGCCGGGGGCGCGGGAGATGGAAGAGCTGGTGGAGCGGCACAACCAATTTGTGCAGCGGGCGCGGGACCCGTTGACTGACGGGGGCCGGGAGGCGCGGCAGTTGTACGAGATGCTGGTGGAGCCGGTGGCGGGGAGCGTGAGCGGACGGCGGGTGCAGATTTCGCCGGACGGGGGACTGCATGCGTTGAACTTCGAGACGCTGGTGGCGCCGGGTCCGGACCACTACTGGCTGGAGGACGTGGAGATTTCGATTGTGCCGGACCGGAGCGGGGGAGGGGGATCGGGAGTGCGGCGCGGGCAGGGGGTGCTGCTGGCCGGGGATGCGCTGGACGGCGGGGATGGGTTGCCGGCGCTGCGGCATGCGGGAGCCGAGTTGGAGCAGCTGGCGGCGCAGTTTGAGGCGGCGGCGCTGCGGAAGGAGAAGGCGACGCCGGGGGCGGTGAAGCGGCTGCTGGCGCAGAATCCGGCGTATGTGCACTTTGCGGCGCACGCGGTGACGAACCGGCTGCGGCCGCTGGAATCGGCGATCCTGCTTTCGCCGGAGGGTCCGGGGCATAAGCTGTATGCCAGAGATGTGGCGGGGATGCGGCTGGGGAGCGAACTGGTGACGCTATCGGCGTGCACGGCAGCCGGAGCGAAGGCGTTCCGGGGGGAGGGGCTGGTGGGATTTGCGTGGGCGTTTCTGGGTGCGGGGGCGCGAAACGTGGTGGCGACGCTGTGGGCGGTGGACGATGCGAGCACGCCGCGGCTGATGGGGCAGATGTACCGGCAGATCCAACTGGGGCGGCCGCCGGCGGAGGCGCTGCGGGAGGCGAAGCTGGCGCTGCTGCGGTCCGGGTCGGCACTGCGGAAGCCATATTTTTGGGGGGCGTTCGTACATTTTCAGCGGTGAGGGCCGCTAGAATGGAGGGATGTCCATTGTCGTTGTTGGCTCCGTCGCATATGACGGAGTGGAAACCCCGCACGGAAAAGTAGAGCGGATGCTGGGCGGGTCCTGCACGTATATCGCGCTGGCGGCCAGCTATTTTTCCCAGGTGAAAATTGTGGCCGTGGTGGGGGATGACTTCGCGCAGGAGGATACGGACCTGCTGGCGTCGCGGGGCATCGACCTGACGGGACTGGAGCGCGCGCCGGGAAAGACATTTTTCTGGCAGGGCGTGTACACGCAGGACATGAACGACCGGGCGACACTGACGACGGACCTGAACGTGTTCGAGCATTTCGACCCGAAGCTGCCGGCGGCATACGCGGACGACCCGTATCTGCTGCTGGGTAACATTCAGCCGACGCTGCAGCGGAACGTGCGGGCGCAGATGAAGCAGCCGCGGATCGTGGGCGGCGACACGATGAATCTGTGGATCGACATCGCCAAGGAAGAGCTGCTGCAGACGCTGCGGGGTTGGGACTTCCTGCTGATCAACGACGGGGAGGCGCGGCTGCTGTCGGGCGAGAACAATCTGCGGCGGGCGGCGCGGGCGATCCAGGCGATGGGTCCGAACACGGTGGTGATCAAACGGGGCGAATATGGGGCGATGCTGTTCCGGGGCGACGATTATTTCATCGTGCCGGGGTACCTGCTGGAGGAGGTCTACGATCCGACGGGAGCGGGCGACTGCTTCGCGGGCGGGTTTACGGGGTACCTGGCGCAGCAGGGAATCGACCTGAGCAAGGGGCATATTGACCGGCGGGAGTTGTCGCGGGCGGTGATCTACGGCAGCGTAATGGGCAGCTTCTGCTGCGAACGGTTTGGCGTGGACCGGTTCCGGACGCTGACACGCGCGGAGATCGATGCGCGGTTCCAAGAGTTCAAGAAATTCACCGACTTCTAGGAAGCGGGCACGGAGCGGACGGACGGGCGCCGGAACGGGCGTGCCGTGGGGCGCGCTGCTGTTTCTGACGCTGCTTTCGGCGGCGGCGGTGGCGTATTTCCGGCAGGGCGGGTACCTGCACTGGTACGGGGACGCGGCGGCGCACCTGAACATCGCGCGGCGGCTGCTGGACAGCCGGACGCCGGGCTATGAACAGATCGGGACGGTGTGGCTGCCGCTGCCGCATGTGCTGATGATGCTGCCGGCGGCGGTGGACCGGCTATGGGAGACGGGGCTGGCGGGGGCGATCCCGACGGCGATGAGTTTTGTGGCGGCGGGGGTGCTGGTGTTCCATATCGGCCGGATCCTGTTCGAGTGCGAGCGTTCGGCGTGGACGGCGGTGCTGGTGTTTGCGCTGAATCCGAACCTCTTGTATCTGCAGTCGCTGGCGATGACGGAGGCGTACTTCGTCTGCGCGGTGCTGCTGGCGCTATACGGGACGCTGCGGGGGAACGGGTGGGTAACGGGGCTGGGGCTGCTGGCGGGGACGATGACCCGGTATGAGGGATGGTTTCTGATTCCGTTCGCGGTGGGATACCTGTTCTGGAAAGACCGCCGGGCGGGTTTGTTGGCGGGGGTGATCGCATCGTTGGGGCCGGTGTACTGGGTGGCGCACAATTTCGTATTTCATGGGGATGCGCTGGAGTTTTACCGTGGAATCGGGTCGGCGAAGTGGATCTATGAGCAGGGGCTGGCACGGGGATACGAGCGGGCGCCAGGGGACGGGGACTTTCTGACGGCGGCGCGGTACTACGCGACGGCGGGGCGGCTGTTCATCGGGTGGCCCCTAGCGGCGGTGGCGGTGCCCGGGTTGCTGGCGCTGGGGGTGCGGCGGGCGTGGTGGGCGGTGGGATTCCTGCTGTTGGGGCCGGTTTTTTTTGTATGGAGCATGCACGGATCGGGGGCGACGATTTTCGTGCCGGTGTTGCACCCGTTCACGTACTACAACACGCGATACGGGATGATAGTGCTGCCGCTGGCGGCGCTGGCGGCGGGAGCGATCCCGGCGATACTGCCGCATGTGAGCCGGAAGTGGGTGGCGGCGGTGGTGGTAGGGGTGGCGGTGAGCCCGTGGGTGATGTACCCGCGGCAGGAGACGTGGGTGGTGTGGAAGGAGTCGGAGCGGAACTCGATCGGGCGGCGGGCGTGGACGGCGGAGGCGGCGGGGTATCTGAAAGAGCGCTACGTGCCGGGCCGGGGAATTGTGGCGCATTTCGGGGATCAGACGGGGATTCTGCGGGATGCGGGGATCCCGATCCGGGAGAGCGTGCATGAGGACAACCGGCCGCAGTTTGACGCGATCGTGGCGCGGCCGGACCTGTTTCTATGGCAGGAGTGGGTGATCGCGCTGCCGGGGGACCGGCTGGCGAAGAGTATGGCGGCGAACGCGGGGCGGCTGCCGCGGTACCGGCGTGTGAAAATAGTGAACGTAGACGGCAAGGCGGCAGTGGAGATCTGGCGCCGGGCCGGGAATGTGAACAACTGACGATGGAAATCCCATTTACGAAGGCGCACGGCGCGCGGAACGACTTCATTCTGACGTGGGCCGACGAGGCTAGGGGCGGGGACCTGAGCGGAACGGCGGCGAAGATCTGCGACCGGCACACGGGAGTGGGGGGAGACGGTTGGCTGCTGGTGACGCGGCTGGA
>CAZWDD010000157.1:0-12357 GCA_964632345.1 uncultured Solibacteraceae bacterium
GAAGCGGGGATTCCCAACCGCGACAACGTTCTGCGCGACCTTCGCCATCATGAACGGATTGCGTCCAAGATTGGGCAGATCGATCAGCTTCTGGCGGTCGATCAACTGCCCGGCGGAAGCGTTGGCCGTTTCGATGACAGGCACCTCTTCGGTGACCAGAACGCTTTCGGTAACCTGGCCGACCTCAAGCTTCATGTCGATGGTGAGGAATTGCTGCGTGCCCAGCGCGACGCCCTTGCGCTCGAACTTCTTGAAGCCCGGGGCCTCGGCGGCGACGGTGTAGACGGCCGGCACAATGCCATTGAAGGCGTATTCGCCGGCCTCGCTTGTCAGGGTGGCGCGGGTGGCGTTGGTGCCCTCATCGAGAAGGGAGACCTTGACGCTGGCGACGGCACCGCCACCAGCATCGGTGACGATCCCGCGAATTCCGCCCTGGAAGGACTGTCCCATCAGGGCACACGAATAGAGAAAGACCGCAATCGTCCAACGATGCATTCCAGAAACCCCCTTGCGCCTGGACACACACGAGTGGCCCGGCGTCCTGTGCAGGAAACGGCGTTTATGGCTCTTGCAACGAGCCGGTTGGACTCAATCCTTGAGTAAAAGAAGCGACTAGGCGGGCGAGCTGTACAAACAGCGTGAGTCGATCAGGGATGTCGCGAAATCTGCGGGACAGAGCGATTTCGCGCCGTTTCTAGGACTCTACGGGATATCGAGATAGAAAGTCAACAGAATTTTCAGCGATTAACGGCTAAAATCCGGACGGCCTTCCAGCGCCTCGCGTTCATGTTTGCCGAAGTCGAGTTTTTCCGACACCAACTGCTTTGCGCTGAGCGCGTGGCGGGCCACTCCGGTTTTGCCATGGCGGGTGGTGTTGGCCAGCATGTGGTAAAGCTCGTGGGCGACCACGCGGCCGAGCGCGCGGCCGAGCAGAGCGTCGCCACGTTCGAAATCGGCCGGCTTGATGGCGGTCTTGATGGACTCGCGGACACGGTCGCACTTCACTTCGCCGAACGGCAGCACGTTGCCTTCGGCAGTGAACGCCCAGGCGAAGGGCCCGCGTTCATCGAGCAGCGCGGGATAGGAGTCCATCTCGCAGCGCCCCTTCATGCGGAACACCACGAGATCATCAAACTCTTGAGCGGCCGCTTCGGAGCGGGGGACGAAACGCAGGCGCAACCCCGCCTGCCTAGCGATACGTTGGCTTTCGGCCTCCATCGCCTGCCAGGCTTGGGGCGAGAAGGATTCGTCCGCATGGACAACAACAGCCACTTCGGGCTTTCGCCCGGGGGTAGCAGCCATAAGTGCAGACAAGGCTATAGTGATGATGGACAGGATCAGGCGAATCACGATCGGGGTTCTCCGCTGGCAACATCATACACAAGCGGAGACCCGTTGCGTGGATACCCCCTCCGTTACGCCCGGATAATACCCTTGACCACTTTCGCCTCCTCGACGCCGGTCAGGCGCTGATCTAGGCCCTGATACTTGTAGGTGAACCGTTTGTGGTCGATGCCCAAGTTGTGCAAAATGGTGGCCTGGAAATCGCGCACATGAACCGGGTCGCGAACGATGTTGTAGGAGAACTCATCGGTTTCGCCCCACACGACACCGGGCTTGAAGCCGCCGCCGGCCGCCCACAGCGAGAAGCAGCGGGGGTGGTGATCGCGGCCGTAATTAGTGGCGGTGAGCTTGCCCTGGGAGTAAATGGTGCGGCCGAATTCCCCGCCCCAGATGACGATGGTATCGTCGAGCAGGCCGCGCTGCTTCAGGTCCTGAATCAGGCCATAGAGCGGCTGGTCGACATCCTTGCACTGAGAGGGAAGCACTTCGGGCAGATCGCCGTGCACGTCCCAGCCGCGCATGTAGAGCTGTACGAAACGCACGCCGCGTTCGACGAGGCGGCGGGCCATCAACGCGTTGTGGCCGAAGGTGCCCGGCTTGCGAGCCGATTCGCCGTAGAGAGCGTAGGTGCTTTCGGGTTCCTTGGAGAGATCGGTCAACTCGGGCACCGAGGACTGCATGCGGAAGGCCATCTCGTACTGCTCGATGCGGGCCTGCGTTTCGGGATCGCCGAGCTTGTCGAAGGTCATTTTGTTCAGCTCGCTCAGGCCATCGAGCATGGTGCGGCGGGTCTTTCCGTCGACGCCGTCCGGATTGTTGAGGTAGAGCACGGGGTCACCGCCGGAGCGCAAGGCAACGCCGGCATACTGGGCGGAGAGAAACCCGGCCGACCAGAGACGCGCCGAAATGGCTTGCACATTAGCCTTTGGATGCGTGTGGTTGGCATTGAGGACAACGAAGGTGGGCAGATCCTTGTTCATGCTGCCGAGACCGTAGGCCATCCACGCGCCGGTACATGGCTTGCCCGGGACCATGGAGCCGGTCTGAATGAAGGTGATGGCCGGCTCGTGGTTGATGGCCTCGGTGTGCATGGTGCGGATGATGGTGAGGTCATCGGCCATCTTGCCGGTCCAGGGCAGCAGTTCGCTGATCCAGGCGCCGCTCTGCCCGTGTTGCGCGAACTTGAAGACGGTGGGGGCGATGGGGAAGCGGCTCTGGCCGGAGGTCATGGTGGTGAGGCGCTGGCCGTTGCGGATGGACTCGGGCAGGTCCTTGTCGAACCAGTCCTTCATCTTCGGCTTCCAATCGAAGAGATCCAACTGCGGCGGGGCGCCGACCATGTGAAGCCAGATGACTCGTTTCGCCTTGGGAGCGAAGTGGGGCAGCGGTGAGCCGGACTCACTGGCGGCGGCCGACGGAGTCCCGAGCAGCGAGGCGAGCGCAATACCACCCACGCCCTGCGCGCCGCGGCGCAGCAACTGGCGGCGGGTTTCCATCAGCACGGATTGATCAACGGGATTCATCATTTGTTCAACGCCTCATCGAGATTCAGGATCTGGCTGGCAACCATGGTCCAGGAGGCCAGCTCCTGCGGAGAGAGTTTGGTGTCGTAGGGAGACTCACCGGTGGAGAGAAGCTTCTTTGCCTCTTCTGGCCGGGCATCGTAGTGGTTGAGGAAGTTGCGGTAAGCACGCTCGACGACGGCGCGCTCCGGAGCCTCCAGCGGACGGGCCAGGGCATGGAGGGCCAGAAAATCAAGCCGGGCGCCGAAGCTATTGCCGGCTGATTTCATCGTCCGCTGTGCCAGGTGACGCGCGGCCTCGACGAACTGCACATCGTTCATTACGACCAACGCCTGCAGCGGCGTGTTGGTGCGTTCGCGGCGTACGGTGCAGGTCTCGCGGGTAGGCGCGTTGAAGATCTCCATCGACGCCGGCGGCGCGCTGCGCTTCCAGAACGTATAGAGCGAACGGCGGTAGAGCTTGTCGCCGTGGTCCTGTTTGTAGAAGCGAGTGTTGGAGCCGACCATGGCCACCGTCTCCCAGATGCGCTCCGGCTGATAAGGGCGCACGCTGGGGCCGCCGATGGCCGGCACCAGCAGGCCGCTGGCCGCGAGCGCGTAGTCGCGCACCATTTCGCCATCCATGCGGAACCGCGGGCCGCGCGAGAGAAGGAGATTGTCCGGATCCTTCTTCCGCTTCTCCGGAGTGGAGACGGCCGCCTGCCGGTAGGCTGCCGAAGTCACCATCATGCGGACCATGCGCTTCATATCCCAGCCGGACTCGCGGAACTCGACGGCGAGCCAGTCAAGCAGCTCCGGATGCGACGGCGGCGTCCCCTGCGCGCCAAAATCCTCGGCGCTGCTGACGATGCCGGCGCCGAAGATCTCCTGCCACATGCGGTTGACGGTAACGCGCGCGGTGAGCGGGTTCGACGGCGCGGTGAGCCACTTCGCCAGGCCGAGCCGATTGCGCGGATACTCGCGGCCAAGCGAGCCGGCGACAGCAGGAACTTCCGGCTGTACGCGGTCGCGCGGTTGATCGTACATGCCGCGGAAGAGGACGAAGGCCTCGGGCTCCTTGTCGCGGATCTCATGCATGACGTGGGTGACGGGCGCACGGCGGGAAATGGCGCGCTGCTGGAGGACAGCGGCCATCCAGGCGTCGGTGAGCTTGCGCCAGTTCTTGTCCTCGCGGCTGAGATAGAGGAGATCGGAGACCTGGCCCGTGCCCCAGGAAGCGAGAAGTTCGGCTTCGTCGTCGCGGAGGGCGCGGTCGTGAATCTGGAAATCGCGGACCGAGGCGCCTGGGGCGAAACGCTTCTTGCCGTCGCCGCCGAGGACGAGCGGGGACTTGGCAAGGGTGAGGCCGGCGATCTGGCCGCCGCCGGCATTGGGGTTGGTTTCGGTGAGGACGGCCTTGCCGTCGATGTAGACGGTGAGGCCCTTGTAGTCGCGGCCGCCGTCAAAGGTGATGGCGATGTGGCGCCAGGTTTCGGCGGCCATGCGGGTGGCGGGGATGGACCGGATGAGGAGAAGGTCATCTTCAACTCCGCTCATGAGTTGGAACTTGACGCGGCGATTTTCAATGTCGAGCAGCCAGCCGCGGGGACGGGCGTCCTTCTGGTCGTCGGGAGGCCAGTCGAGCTTGGAGGCAACGGGAAAGGTGGGCTCGTCCTTGGGGAGATAGACCCAGGCGGCGATGGTGAAGGGCTTGCGGGAATCGAGGTCGCCCTTTGCCTTGGCGAGGACGACGGGCGTTTTGGGCTCGAAACGGATGGGCTGGCCGGCTTCGCGGACGCGAGGGGCAGGACCTTTGAGTGGCGTGCGGATGCCTTTCTCCTTACCGGCCTTCAACCATGCCTCGAAGGCCGGGCGGGCGGATTGGCGATAGGCCTCACGGCGTTCACGGAGCTGTTTCTCCTCTCCGAGGAGGGATTCCCAGCGGGCGCGGTCGGCATCGCCGGGGACGACGATGACGGGGGGCGTGTCGGGGATATTGCCGTCCATCGGCTTCTGCGTGGTGTTCCGGAAGAACGCCGCCATCTGGTAGAACTCTTTCTGCGTGATGGGGTCGAACTTGTGGTCGTGGCAGGTGGCGCAGCCGACGGTGAGGCCCATCCAGACGGCGCCGGTGGTATCGACGCGGTCCTTGGCGTAGATAGCCGCGACCTCGTCCTCGATCGACCCGCCCTCGTTCGTCGTGATGTTGCAGCGGTGGAAGCCGGTGGCGATCAACTGTTCCATGGACGGATTCGGCAACAGGTCGCCGGCAAGCTGTTCGAGCGTGAATTGATCGAACGGCATGTTGCGATTGAACGCCTTGATGACCCAATCGCGGTAGGGCCACATTTCCCGATAGTTGTCGACGTGGAGGCCGTGGGTATCGGCGTAGCGGGCGGCGTCGAGCCAGTACCGGGCGCGGTGTTCGCCGTACTGCGGCTTGGCCATCAGGCGGTCGACCAGACGTTCGTAGGCATCGGCGGACTTGTCGGCGAGGAAGGCGTCGACTTCGGCGGGCGCGGGCGGCAGGCCGGTGAGATCGAGCGAAACGCGGCGGGCGAGCGTGCGGCGATCGGCCTCGGCGGCCGGGGTGAGGCCTTCTGATTCCAGGCGGGCAAGCAGAAACCGGTCGATGGGATTGCGCGCCCAAGCGGCATTCCGGACAGAGGGTTCGGCCGGCCGCTGCGGGGGCTTGAAGGACCAGTGTCCCTGGTAAGCGGCGCCCTGCTCGATCCAACGCCGCAAGATGTCCTTCTGCTCGGCGGTGAGCACTTTATGGGCCTGCGGCGGAGGCATGCGCAGGGCGGCGTTGGCGTGCGTGATGCGCTTCCATGCCTTGCTCTCCTCCGGCTTGCCTGCGACAATTGCCGCGCCCGGCACGTCGAGCCGGAGGTTCGCCATGCGCGTACCGGGGTCTGGCCCGTGGCAGGCGTAGCAGGCATCGGAAAGGATGGGGCGCACGTCGCGTTGGAAATCCACCGGCTTCTGCTGCGCGGTCAAAATGGTTCCGGCGGCCAGCAGCAATCCCCATCGTTGCATCATCGCAAGTACTCCTTCAGGCAAAAGCCACGCTCCCGGCCGCGGAAGGCGGCGCTCCTCATGAGGCGCAGGTTTTGCCCTTATTCTATCGAACGCCGGGGTCAGGCGAGTACGTCGCGAATGATGTGTCCGTGAACATCGGTCAACCGGCGCTGCAGTCCGTTGTGATACCAGCTGAGGCGCGTGTGGTCGAGGCCGAGCAGATGGAGCAGAGTGGCGTGAAAATCGTAGATGGTCACGGGGTTCTGCGCGGCCTTATAGCCGAGTTCGTCCGTGGAACCGTAAGAGAAGCCTGGCTTCAGGCCGGCGCCGGCCATGAAAGATGTGAAGCCTTCGGGGTTGTGATCCCGGCCGCCTTCGCCGATGCCTTCGCTGATGGGAAGGCGGCCGAACTCAGTTGTCCAGACGACGACGGTATCCTGCAACATGCCGCGCTGCTTGAGGTCGGCGAGCAGGGCGGCGACGGGTTTATCCATCGTGGCCGCACAGCGCGAATGGTTGGCGCGCAAGTCTTCATGGCCGTCCCAGTTGATGCGCGGGGCGCCGAAGTGGCCGCCGTTGAAGAGTTGCACGCAACGGACGCCGCGTTCCACCAGCCGGCGGGCGAGCAGGCAGTTGTAGCCGAAGGCGCGGGTGGCCGGATCGTTCAGGCCGTACATCTCGCGCGTCACCGCGCTCTCACCATCGATGCTGGTAACTTCCGGCGCGCTCAACTGCATGCGCGCCGCCATTTCGTAGGCGCGGATACGTCCGGCAAGCGCGTCCTCGCCGGGGTGCGCGGCCAGGTGTTCGTTGTTCAGCTGCGAAAGCAGATCGTAGGAGGCAGCCTGCACCTGTTCGGCTACCGGGGCGCGGAGATCGGCAATGGGCTGCTTCTCATCGCCGAACATCACGCCCTGGTGCTGCGCCGGCAGGAAGCCGTTGCCCCAGTTCGCGACGCCGCAGGGGGGAAGGCCGCGCGGATCGGGCAGCACAACGAAGGAGGGCAGATTCTGATTCTCACTGCCGAGCCCGTAGCTGACCCAGGAGCCGACCGAGGGGAAGCCCTGGAAGATGTAGCCGGTGGACATCTGGAAAATGGCCGGGCCGTGCGCGTTGCTGCGCGCCACCATGGAGTGAAAAAAGGTGAGGTCATCGACACGCTTCGCCATGTGCGGCAGCAGATCGGAGACCCACTTGCCGGACTGCCCGTACTGACGGAACTCCCACGGCGATTTCATGACGGCGCCGGGCTTGCCGAAGAACGGCGTGATGGTGTTCTCGCCCTTCGTCTGGCGGCCGTGGTGCTTCACGAGCTCCGGCTTGTAGTCAAAGGTATCGATGTGGCTGATGCCGCCGGGCAGGAAGATGAGGATGACGTTCTTGGCCTTGGGCGCGAAGTGCGGCCCGGGCTTGCGCGGCGCGGCGTGGGCCTCCATCTGCGCAAGGGCCACACCGGCCAGCCCTCCGGCCACATCCCACAGCATCTGGCGGCGTGTCACGGGTCGTTTCATGGCGTGTAGAGGAACTCGTTGGTGTTGAACAAAACGCGCGCGGAGGCAGGGAGCGAGTGCCCGGCGATGAACGCGGCGCCGGCGCCCAGTTCCTTTTCCGACGGCGCGCGGCCGTAGAGGAGCTGGTAAGCCCGGCGGACTTGCGCGGCGGGGCCGGCGCCGGCCTCGCGGCGAAGGCGGTCCGCCATGCGTTCGGCCTGCCGGAGCACGAATGGGTTGTTGAGGAGCGTCAGGGCCTGCACGGGCGTGTTGGAGACGCTGCGCTGCGGCGTGGCGACGGAGGGGTCTGGACAGTCGAAGCTGTCCATGAAAATGCGTCCGCCGCCGCGGACCACGAAGCGATAGACAGCACGGCGCCACACTTCGGGGCCGTCGTTGTCGAGCGCTGCGTAAATGTACGACCCACCCGTGCCCTTTTTCTGCAGCAGATAGCTGGGGCCGCCGCGCTCCGGATTGAGGCTCCCCGTAACAGCCAGCATGGTGTCGCGCAGCGTTTCGGCGTCCATGCGGCGCATCGGCATCCGCCACAGCAGCCGGTTGTCGGCGTCCAGCCCGAACGCCTTCTCATTCATCGCCGAGGACTGTTGGTAGGCCTGGGAGGAGACGATCTGCCGGTGCAGCCACTTCAGGCTCCAGCCGTTTTCCATGAAGGAAACGGCGAGCCAATCGAGCAGTTCGGGGTGGGACGGGCGGTCTCCCATAAGGCCGAAGTCGCTGGGGGTGTTGACGATGCCGTTGCCGAAATGGAAGTACCAGATGCGGTTGACGATCACGCGCGCCGTGAGCGGATTCTTCGCGTCGGTGATCCAATCGGCCAGCGCCAGGCGGCGGGCTTCGTCCGAGGCGGCGCCATCCAGGCCGAAGCCGGGCGAACGATGGCCCAGGGCGGACAGGCCGCCGGGGAACACCTCCTCCTTCGCCTTGGCGACGCTGCCGCGTTCAAGCAGATGCGCCGGCTCCACCGGATGCGGCTTGGCCGCGTAGACCATGGCCGGGGCGGGCAACGCGTCCAACTTCTTTTTCCAGCCATCCCGCTCGGCAAGCAGTGCCACACGGCGCTCGCGCTGAGCGGCGGGCAGTGCGGCCACCACCTCGGCTTCGGTGACCGAAGGAAGTTCCAATTCGTTTGAACTGACGTGGTCGATCGACGCGGCGACCGGGCGCCAGGCGGCACCGTCGTCGGAAGCCTCCAGCGTGTAGACGCGGATCATCCCATCGGTCCGGCCCGTGATGCGGTCGGCCGACCAGTTCATTTCGCGCACGGTGGCGGGGCCGTTCGACGGGATCGGCACGATGATTGGCGCCGCCGCAGTGGCCGCGGTGGTGCCCGTAAATTCACGCACGCGGAGGCCGGCGGGCAGCAGTTCCAGTTCGTCGATCCGCGGCGCCTTGCCGCTGTGCCCGGAGATCACCAGACGAAAATGCCGTGCCGTCACCGGGGCGAACACGTTGCGGTTGAAGAACGCGCTGAGCGGCACCCGGAACTTCTCCGCTTCGCGCCGTTTGTCGAGCGCCGCATAGCGTTCCCGCAGCATCCGCGTCCGCGCGGGCGCCTCAATCGCATCGAGCTCCTTCTGCACGCGTGCGAGTTCGGCTCGCAGTGGCGCGGCGGCCGCTTCGTAGCGCTGCTTGGCATCAGCCGTCGTGACTTCCCGGGTGCCGAACCCGACGCCGCCGAACACCGCCGTCAGCGAGTAGTAGTCCTTGGTAGGGATCGGATCGAACTTGTGATCGTGGCAGCGCGCGCAGTTCACCGTCAGCGCCTGGAACGAGTGGAACGTGGTGGTCACCATGTCGTCGAGTTCGTCCATGCGCGCGGTCTTTTTGAGCAGTTGATCCTTGTTCAGCTCAGCGCTGACCGAGTCCCACGGCCCGGCAACCAGAAAACCGGTGGCTGCCACCATCTGCGGGTCTTGCGGGGCCAGCAGGTCACCGGCGAGTTGTTCGCGAATGAACTGCGTGTAGGGTTTGTCGCGGTTGAGGGCATCGATGACGTAGTCACGATAGCGCCACGCGTGGAAGCGTTCGAAGTTGTGCTCGCCGCCGTCGGTTTCGCCGAAGCGGACGACGTCCAGCCAGTGGCGCGCCCAGCGCTCGCCGTACTCGGGCGAAGTGAGGAGTTTTTCGACTGTCTCCTCATACGGGCGAGCGTAATCCTGTTCGGAAGGCGGCAGGCCGGTAAGTCCAAAATGAAGGCGGCGCGTCAGGTCGCGCTCCGTCGCGCGCGGCGAAAAGCCGAGCCCCTTCGATTGCAGCTTGGCCAGCAGGAACGCGTCGATGGGATTGCGGGCACCGTCGACTGCGGGAACGGCCGGCTTCACAGGCGGAACAAACGCCCACCACGTCTTGCGCTTCGGCGCCTCCAACGTGCGGCCCCACGCGGCGCCGCCGCGAATCCAGTCCCCGATTGCCGCCACTTCCCGATCGCTCAACCGCGGGCCGCCCATCGGCATTCGCCCCGAGGCAACGTGTTGATAGAGCAGGCTCGCCTGCGCATCGCCCTTCACCACCACCCCGGCCTTGCGCAGTGCGGCATCCGTCGTCAGGTCCAGTCCGCCGGACGGGTTCCCCCCGCCATGGCAGCGTATGCAGCGCGCGGCCAGCACCGGGCGCACGTCGGCATCAAAATCCGCGCCGCTCGCGGCAGCCAATCCAACACCCAAAAGCAAGAACGTTTTCAGGCCCGGCACATTGCCTATAATACGTCAGCCCCGCGCCAGGCCCAGCGCACGAATCCGCTTGTGCAGGCTGGTTCGCTCCATGCCCAGCGCACGCGCAGCGGCCGAAACATTCCAACTCGCCGCATCCAGCGCCCGGGCGATATGTTCGCGCTCGGCCGACCGCCGCGCCTCCTCAACGGAATTCGGCACGTCCGGATCACGGCCCAATCGTAGTTCAATCGGCGCAGCCTCGCGGTCCAGTACGTCGCCCGCGCTCAGAATGGCCATGCGCTCCACCACGTTTCGCAACTCCCGCACATTCCCCGGCCAGGGGTAGGCTTCAAAGAGCCCGAACGCGGACGGGTCAAACTGTTTGTGCCGCGCGTTGTTGCGTACGCAGAACTCCTCCAGGAAGTGCTCGGCCAGCACCCGTACATCCTGCGGCCTCTCCCGAAGTGCTGGCACGCGGAGCGGGACCACGGCCAGCCGGTAGTAGAGGTCCTCCCGGAACCGGCCCTGCGCCACCTCGGCCGCCAGGTCCTTATTCGTGGCGGACACCACGCGCACGGTGACCCTTACGGGCTGCTCACTGCCCAGCCGGTGGAACTCCCCTTCCTGCAGAACGCGCAGCAACTTGGCCTGCGCGGCCTGCGGCAGATCGCCCACCTCGTCCAGAAACAGCGTTCCGCCGTCGGCCAGTTCAAACTTGCCGCGCCGCATCGCCGCAGCCCCGGTGAAGGCGCCCTTCTCGTGGCCGAACAGTTCGCTCTCCATCAATTCATTCGGAATCGCCGCGCAGTTCACCTTGATGAACGGCCCGGCGGCGAATGGCGACTGCGCGTGAATGTGCGCGGCCAGCAACTCCTTTCCGGTGCCGGACTCCCCCATCAGCAGCACGCGCACGTCGCTGCGCGCCGCCATCGCGGCCTGTTCCACGGTGCGCTGAAACGCCGGCGAGGCGGCGAGCATCCGCGGGCTTCCCACCTGTTCTTTCAGCCGTGCGTTCTCCTCCCGCAGTGAGGACTGGGCGAGCGCGTTCCGTACGGCCAGCAGCACGCGATCCCGATGCAGGGGCTTCTCCAGGAAGTCGAACGCACCCGCGTGCACTGCCTCCACTGCGTCGGCGATGGTGCCGTGACCCGAGATCATCACCACCGGCGCCGCCACTCCGGCCGCGCGCAACTCACGCAACAGGTCCAGCCCGGAGGCGTCCGGCAGGCGGACATCCAGCAGAAACAGCGCCACCTGCTCGCGGCCCGGGGAGCGGCGGAAATCCGCGGCGCTGGTGAACGCCGCTACCGCAAAGCCCTCGCGCTCCAGAATGAGCCGCAGCGACAGCCCGATATTCACTTCGTCGTCAACGATCCAGATTCTTCGCATATCCCGTTTCCGTGACAGCGGCCGGCAGCGTCACCACGAACGCCGCGCCGCCGAGTTCGCTTTCGCGATAGACGATCTCCCCGCCGCAAGCCAGCACGCTCCGCCGCGCGATCGACAGGCCAAGCCCCATCCCTTCCTTCTTGAATGTAATCGAGGGTTCGAACAGCGTGGAGAGGGCGAGTTCGCTCAAACCCGGTCCCGAATCTTCAACAGAAAACCCGGCCGTCTCCCCCGACGTAAAGGTACGCACCAGCACTCGGCCGCCGGCGCCAACGGCTTGCGCGGCGTTTTCCAGCAGGTTCGTCAGAACGCCTCGCAAAAGGTCGGCATCCCCGATCGCGACGGCTCCTTCGGCCGGGTCGAACTCGTAGCGGGTTTCCGGATGCAGCGGACGCAGAAGCGTCAACCGCTCCTCGACCAGGAGGTTCAGGGCGGTCTCTCCGAGGTGCGCCGCCGGCTCGGCGGAAAACTCGGAGAAGGCGCGGACACGGCGCTCCAACGTCGTGACTTCGTCGGCGACAATCTGCGACGCCTGACGAAGGAACTGCGGGTCCACCGAGCCATTGCGCGCGCCGATCTCCTCCATGGTGAGGCGGATCGGCGTCAACGAATTCTTCACCTCATGTGCCATTTTGCGAGCCAGCGTCTGCCAGGACGCGATGCGCGTCAACTGCACCAGTTCCTCGCGTGACGCCGTCAGTTCCGCCGCGGTGCGGTTGAACGCCTCAATGGCCTGCCCCGCCTCATCCGGTCCGCCCCCGGCCAGGCGCACCGCCAGGTCACCGGCCGCCAGCGCGCGCAGTCCTCGCGTAAGTTCGCGCATCGGCCGGCTGACACGGAACGCAAACCACAGCAGCATCGCCAGCGAAACCACATAAACGGCCGCGGCCGTGGTCAGCAGCGTCAGATTCAACCCCCGGCGCAGGTCATAGTACTGCGC
>CAZWDD010000158.1:0-9790 GCA_964632345.1 uncultured Solibacteraceae bacterium
CGACCGGGCTCGCAGGGCCCCTCGTGGAGGACGACCCGGTAGCGAAGATTGAGCAGGCGACCGGGTGGCAGGGTGTAGGCACCGTCGGGGGCCGCTTTGTTGAAACTCCTGGCGGCGAAGGGATTGGCGGCGCAGAGGCTGTAGCCGCGGGCGTGCCACTGGGTAGGGTGGCGGAGGTTGGACGGGTGGTCGAAGACGGCGACGCCGGCTGGAGTACCGTCGATGACAGCGGCGTAGTCCACCCAGCGCGCGGGCTTGCCCCAGATGGCCTTGGTGCCTTCGGCGCCTTCGGAGTTGCGGAGGCGAGCGCCTCGATCCTCCCGGAATGCATCGCTGAGGCGGAAGCCGAAGCCCCCGTCGTCGGTATCGCCGAAGGTGAGGGAGAGGCCGGCGGCGCCGCGGATGCGGATCTGGACATCGAGGAAGCGGAGAGGGCCGCGGTCGCGGACGGCGTAGCGCTGGGTGATCTCGCCGATGGTATCGCCGGCGGCGGTGCGCATGGCGGCGGAGAGTTCAAGGTCGGCGCGGCGGCGGCGGGGCGGGCCCAGGGGGACGAGCATGGCAGTCTTCTGCCGGCCGAGTTCGCGCCAGAAGTCATGGCCGTTGATGTTGCCGTGGCCGTACCAGAGGCCGCGGTGCCAGGCGTGGTCGGTGTGTTCGCCGGGGAGGGTTTCGACCGGGTAGCGGCGCGAGAGGACGAGGCCGGAGACGGTTCGCAAGGGGTAGAGAAAGGGCTTGTCCCACTGTTCGCCGAAGTGGAGGGACATTCCTCCGCCCAGCTCGGCGACGGACGCGGCCGGCGCGGCGAAGGCGGCCGGACAGAGGAAGAACAGGCGGCGAGAGAGCATCAGACCCCCTTCGGCGCGGCCCAGTGATTCCGGTACTTGCGGCGGAGGAGGGCGTTGGCCTCCGCGTCACCGGGAATTGATTCGGTGGCGGCATGGAAGCGGATATTGCGGCCGGTGCGGTGGACGATGTTGCCGAGGTGGCAGTAGGCGTTGGAGACGTGGCCGGTCTCGATATCGCAGTTGGGACGCTGGCGGCTCATGACACATTCGATGAAATTGCGCATGTGGAACTCGGGCGCGCCGTCCTGCTCCTCGGAGACCAGTCGGCCGGACTTGTCGAAAATCCGGTAGCCCCATTTGCGGTTCCAACGGCCGATGTGTAGGAAGCCGTCGGTGCCGTAGACGGCGACGCCGTTGTCGATGCCTTCCAGGCCGTAGTCATGCCAGATGCGCATCTCCCAGAGCAGGCCCTTGCCGCCGCAGTGGAAGGCGAGGTTCATGGTGTCTGGAGTCTGCTGGTCATCGTCGAAGAAGTACTTTGCGCCGGAACCGGAGACGCGTTCGGGGAGGTCCGTGCGGAGGGCCCAGCGGGCGATATCGATCTGGTGGGCGCCGTCGTTCCCCATGTCGCCGGTGCCGAAGTTCCAGTGCCAGTGCCACTTGTAGTGGAAGCGGTTTTCGTTGAAGGGGAGCATTTCGGCCGGGCCGACCCAGGTGTCGTAGTCGATGCCGGGCGGAGGGGCGCCGTCGGTGCGGCGGCCGATATCGGCGCGGCGCTGGGAGTTCCAGGCCTTGGCCATCAGGACGCGGCCGAGGGTGTTGGAGTGGGCGATTTCGATGGCGCGGATGGTGCTCGGGCGGCTGCGGGACTGCATGCCGGCCTGGACGACGCGCTGATGGCGGCGAGAGGCCTGGACCATGAGGCGGCCTTCGCGGAGGTTGTGGGAGACGGGCTTTTCGACGTAGACATCCTTGCCGGCGGCGCAGGCCAGAATGGTGGCCGGGGCGTGCCAGTGGTCGGGGGTGGCGATGACGACGGCGTCCACCTCTTTATCCTCGAGCAGACGGCGCAGATCGGCGCTGCCGCGGACGCGGCCGTAGCCGGCCTTGTCGGCAGCGGCCTGCGCCTTCTCCAGCCGGGACTGGTCCACGTCGCACAGGTGGGTGAGCCGGAGGTTCGGCGTCTGCTTCATGTCGGAGGTCATGATGGCCGTGCCGCGGCCGCCGAGGCCGATGATGCCGATGCGGACGATATCGGAAGGAGGCGGCGCAGGAGGCGCGGCGCGAAGCGCAAGGGCGCTGGCGGCGAAGAAGTAGCGTCGAGAGGGCTTGCTCATGCGTAACAGCGCCACTATACACTAGCGGAAATGGAATTGACGCGCGGTGCGCGGAGGGCGGTGCTGGCGGCCTCCGTATGCGGGTTGGTATTCGACGGCGTGGAGTTGGGCCTGATGCCGGTGGCCGCGTTGTCGGTGACGCGGAGTATGCTGGGCGATGCCTACACGGCGCAGGCGGGCGGCGACTGGTTTGCCTGGTACACGGCGGCGTTGATGCTCGGCGCGGCGATTGGCGGGATTGCGTTGGGGAACATGGGCGACCGGATTGGCCGGACGCGGGCGATGGGCGTGAGTATCCTTTTCTATTCGCTGTTTGCGGCCATGGGGGCGTATGCGCAGACGCCGGAGCAGATGCTGGCGCTGCGGTTTCTGGTGGGCCTGGGAGTGGGCGGGATGTGGCCGAACGGGATGGCGCTGGTGGCGGAGTGCTGGCCGGGCGCGTCGAAACCGCTGGTATCCGGGGTGATGTCGGCCGGGCTGAATGTGGGCATTCTGCTGCTGTCGCAACTGGCGCGGGTGTGGCCGATTACGCCGGAGTCGTGGCGGTGGATCTTTCAACTGGCCGGGGCGCCGGCGGTGCTGGGGGTTGTGGTGCTGACACTGCTGCCCGAGTCGCCGGCGTGGCTGGCCGCACGCGGGGAGCGGCGGAGGCCCGCGGCGCCGTTGCGGGATCTGTTCGAGCCCGGGTTGCGGCGGGTCATGCTGGCGGCGATTGTTGTGAGCGCAATTCCGATGGTGGGGGCATGGGCGGCGAGCAAGTGGATGATCCCGTGGGCGGACAAGGTAGCCGGGGCGGGGAACGCGTCGTATAAGGCGGCGACGCAGGGCTGGTGGGCGATCGGCGCGGCGATCGGCAGCCTGACGGGCGCACAGCTGGCCGGGTGGGTGGGAGCGCGCCGGAGTTATCTGCTGATCAGTGCGGGGGCGGCCGGGCTTACCATCGCGATGTTCCAACTGACCGCACCGTTGGAGCCGGGATTTCATGCCGTGGTCTTCGCGCAGGGACTGGTGGCGACGCTGTTCTTCGGATGGTTGGCGGTGTATTTGCCGGCGCAGTTTCCGGTGGAGGTTCGGGCGACGGGGAGCGGGTTGGCGTATAACTCGGGCCGGTTTGCGACGGCGATCGGGGTGCTGGGGGCGGGCATTCTGTTTGGCGTGCTGGGGGGCGACTATCCAAAAGTAGGGACGACCTGCGCGCTGCTCTACGCGGCGGGAATCGGAGCGGCGTGGCTGGTGCGGGAACCGGGCAAGGGCTGATGGGGCGGCGGGAGTTTGATACAAAAGTCAGTACATGCGCACCTGTTTTCTTGCCGCCGTTGCCGCCGCCACAGCGCTGGCGCAACCACAGCCCGCCGGGGTGAACTATGCCGGGGCCTTTGAAGCCTGGCTGACAAGGGAGGCGGAACGGCATTGGGACCGGCGGGAGAAGGAGGTGGCCGGGCTATCGACCGGGGCTGCAATCCGCAGCCGGCAGGCCTACGTGCAGAAGACGATGCCGGGGTTAATGGGTGGGTTTCCGGCGGAAAAATCCCCATTGAACGCGCGCGTGACGGGAGGATTCACGCGGCCGGGCTACCGCGTGGAGAACATCATCTTCGAGAGCCAGCCGGGGTTCCGGGTGACGGCGAATCTGTATCTGCCGGCGACGGGGACGCCCCCTTACCCGGCCGTACTCGGCGTGGCCGGACATTCAGCGAATGGGAAGGCGTCGGCTACCTATCAGTCCGCCTTCATCGGTTTCGTGCGGAACGGTTTTGCGGTATTGGCGTTTGATCCGCCGGGGCAGGGAGAGCGCTCGGAGTATTATGACGCTGACAGCGGGCGGTCCAAGGTGGGGATCGGGACGGGCGAGCACACCATGGCCGGGCTGCAGTGTCTGCTGACGGGGCATACGATGGCGCGCTACGAGACATGGGATGGGATTCGCGCGTTTGACTACCTGCTGACGCGGCCGGAGATCGACCCGAAGCGGATAGCGGTGGCGGGGAACTCTGGCGGGGGGACGCAGGCGGCGTACCTGGCGGTGGTGGAGCCGCGACTGGCGGCGGTGGTGTCGTCGTGCTACATGACGCGGTGGCGGGAGTTGTGGTCCGGTCCCGGGCCGCAGGATGCCGAGCAGGTGTTTCCGGGTTTCGTCGCGAGCGGACTGGACTTCGGTGACTTTGCGCTGGCGCTGGCCCCGCGGCCGTTTCTGATGACGACGGCAATCCGCGACTTTTTCCCGATCGATGGGGCGCGCGCGACTTACAAGCAGAACCAGCGACTGTTTGACTTACTGGCAGGTGGAGAAAAAGCCGGGTATTTTGAGTATGACGACACGCACGGCTGGTCGCAGCCGCGGCGGGAGGCGGCCTACCGGTTTCTGTCGCGCTGGCTGCAGAACCGGCAGACAGAGGGCAGGGAAGCGCCGGTTGAGCCGGAAGAGGAGAGCCTGCTTTATGCGACGGCGACGGGGCAGTTGGCGACCTCCGGCGGGTCGGAGACGGTGCAGAGCCTGAACCTGCGGCACGCGCGGCAACTGGCGGCGGGGCGGCCGGCGCTGACGGCGGAGCGGCTGCGGGCGGCGGTCGGGTGGCGGGGAGCGCCGGCGGGCGCGGTGGCCAAGGTTAACGGTGAATCGACTGAGCGCGGGGTGGTGGTGGAACGGCTGGAGCTGACGGTGGAGGGTGGCGTGGCGATTCCGGCTCTTTTGCTGAAGGCGGGCGGCAAGCCAACGGGCCGGGCGGTGGTATTCGCCTCCTCTTTCGGCAAGGCGCAGGACGCCGATGTCTATGCGCTGGCGGCGGCTGGCAATACGGTGCTGGCCGTTGATCCGCGAGGGATGGGCGAGAGCTACCGGCCGGCGGGGCGGACGGGATACCGGCAGTCCTACCAACTGTCGGCGCGGGCGATGCTGCTGAACCGGAACCTGGTGGAAATGCAGGCTGCGGATCTGGTGGCGGCGGCGGGATATCTGCGGTCGAGGCCGGAGGCGGCGGGGAAGCGGATTGCGCTGTATGCGAAGGGCGCGGTGGGGCCGGCGGCGATTGTGGCGGCGGCGATGGAGGAGGGGATCGGAGAGTTAGTGCTGGAGCGGTCGATTGTGAGTTACATGGATGTGGTGTCGGCAAAGATACACGAAGGGCTGGACCAGGCGATTGTACCCGGCATTCTGGCGCACGCCGACCTGCCCGATATGCTGCAACTGCTGGGGGGGCGGACGGTGTGGATTGTCTCGCCGGCGCATCCCAACGGACGGCCGATGGTGCCGGCCGAGGCGGAGAGGAGCCTGGGGGCCTCGCGGGCGCGGCTTGTGTTCCGGGGCGAGGGCTGGCCGTTGCTGCGGGTGCTGCCGGCGTGGAGCAAGTGATGCATAGACCCGGTATGTTTTTGCCGGGCGTTGGGTAGACACTATAGGTATACGTGTCTATGCAAAGGGAAGTACTCAGCACCCATCAGAAGGCAACGCGGCTGAACCACGATCCGACGACCTATGGCGCCTTTGCCGAAATTGGCGCCGCGCAGGAGGTGGTGGCGTGGTTTTTCCGGACGGGCCGGGCGTCGGGCACTGTCGCCAAGTCGATGTCGGCCTATGACATGGTGGTGTCCGACGCGATCTACGGCCGTTCGGATCGTTATGTGAGCCGGAAGCGGCTGCGGAGCATGCTCAATCATGAGTACTCTCTGCTGCAGGAGCGCCTGGCGCCGGCGCGCGGGGAGAAGACGAAGTTCTTCGCATTCGCCGACACGGTGGCCACCAACCGGCGATCGCGGCCGGGGACCGGGCACGGGTGGCTGGGGATTCGGTTTCAGCATCAGCCGCTGGCGGAGCCATCGGAGATACTGCTGCACATCCGGCTGCTGGATCCGGTGACGCTGCGGGAACAGGAAGTGATTGGCTTGCTGGGCGTGAACCTGATCTACGGAGCGTTCTATCTGAGTGAATATCCGCAGGAGTTGATTGTCAGCCTGATGGACGGGTTGAGCCGAGTGCGGGTGGAAGTGGACATGATCAAGTTCTCCGGTCCGGCGTTTCCGAATATCGACAACCGCCTGATGAGCCTGCAACTAGTGGCGCGCGGACTGACGGACGCGGCCGTTTTCACGGCGGCCGGTGAGGCCGTGGAGCCGGCCGAGATCCTGTTTGGCCATCCGGTTCTGCTGCAGCGGGGCAGTTTCCGGCCGATTACGAACATCACGCTCGATATGCTCTATTGCGCAAGCGAACGGATGCTGGCGGAGACAAAGATCGAGGAGAAGAAGCTGGCCGTTGTGATGGAGATGAGCTTGAAGAACCTCATGTCGTCGGACAAGGTGGACCATGAGGACTTCATGCACCGCGTGGACATTCTGGGGGCGTTGGGGCACCCGGTGATGATTTCGAACTTTTCGGCGTCGCATGCACTGACGACGTATTTGCGGCGCTACACGAAGCTGCCGGTGGGGTACGCGATGGGCTTGGGAACGCTGCGCAGCATCTTCCAGGAAGAGTACTACGAGGACTTGCCGGGCGGGATATTGGAGGCGCTGGGGACACTGCTGCAGGGCGACACGGCGCTGTATGTGTACCCGATGTGGGATCAGGAGAAGGCAGTGGCGGTATCGGCCGAGCAGTTGGAGGTGGCCCCGCACCTGCGGCATCTGTACCACCACCTGCTCGACAACCATCGCATCCATTCGCTGCCGGTATTCGATCCGGTGGACCTGCCCATCATGCCGGGCGACATTCTGCAGCGGATCCAGGCGGGGGACGATTCCTGGGCGCGATATGTGCCGCCGAAGGTGGCCGAACGAATCCGTTCGGAGCGGCTGTTCGGGTATCGGGCCTGAGGGGGGTGATCGCGCGCCCCGCGTGGGAGTCGATGCGGTGTCGCTGGTTGCCACGCGGCGAGGGGGCGGAGAAGCGCCATTGGTGTGATTTTCCCCGGGTTTTTCCGTTCTAACGATTGCATTCACAACGGCGCAAGAAAAACTTTTTCGCCGGAAGTTACTGTCTTCACAATCATTTAGGCACGGCAGAGGGGGGGCGAATTGGCCGCGAGATTGACGCGGCGGAATTAGCTTGAGAGTAGCAACGATCAGGTTTGCACCCGCGTGCCACACGAACGGCCTGCGGGTTTTTCGTTTTTCTGGAGGCCGTTTCCATGCGTTTTTCGCAACTGTGGACCTGTGTGGTTCCGCTTACTCTCTTCTTCCTTGCACCGGACCGGGTCAGCGCGATACCGCCGCTGACCACTGTGCAGGATACGCTGTTCAAAGCCGATGGCACCCGTTTCAACGGCGTGGCCTACATCGAATGGAACTCTTTCCAAGCGTCGGATGCCTCGGTTATCGCCAGTTCAAGCGTTGTTGTCCCGATTGTGGAGGGCTCGCTGCGGGTACGGCTTGTGCCGACGAGCAATGCGAGTGCGGGAGCCCGCTACTCGGTCCGCTATCACGCCGAGGGGCGGGTGCAGTTCACCGAGACCTGGAACGTGGCGCCATCGACGGTGCCGGTAACGGTGGCGGCCGTTCGAGTGGCCAACGGTGCGGTGACCGGGGGGAGCAGCACGCCGCCGGCATCGATGACGATCGGGGACATCGCCGGGTTGTCCGATGAACTGACGGCGCGCCCGGTGAAGGGATTTGCGTTCACGTCGGACCGCATTCTGAAGTCGGGGCCGACGGGGGCGCTGGAGTCTGTGCAGGGCAACCTCACCGATTGCATCCGCGTGGATGGCAGCAGCGGGCCATGCGGGCAGGGCGGGTCTGGATCGGGGACGCTGGGGCCTGATTTTGTGGATCAGGAGGTGCCTACGGGAGCCGTCAATGGGTCGAACACGGTATTCAGTCTGGCGCAGCCGCCGGATCCGCCGGGGAGCCTGCAGGTGTTCCGGAACGGCATCATGTTGAAGGCCGGAGTCGACTATACACTGTCGGGAACGACGGTGACTTTCGGCACCTTGTCGGTACCGCAGACGGGGGATTTGTTGCTGGTTTCCTACCGGATACAGGGTTCACAGGCGATCAGCGGCTTGGCGGGCGGGGCACTGACCGGGGCGTTTCCAGCGCCACAACTGGCTGAGGGAGTGATCAGCAACTACAACGTATCGCCGTCGGCCGGGATTGCAGAGTCGAAACTGGCGCTGCTGTATCCGACGCACTCGAACGCGTTTGACCCGACGGCGGCCGAGAAGGCGGCGCTGGGCGGGACGGCGGGCGCGCCTGGCGCGACGAACAAGTTTGTGACCGATCTCGATACACGGCTCTCCAACGCGCGGGCGCCGCTGCCCCACACCCTGCTCAGCAATGAACACCCGGACACGGCCCCCGGCGCCGTGCAGCGGGGGGACCTGATTACCGGGGCGTTTACGGGGAGTTCGGCCAAGTGGAGCCGACTACCGCTGGGCGGTGCCAACCGGTGTCTGGTGTCGAACGGGGTGGATGCGATCTGGAATACCTGTTTGTTTACGGGTTTTCAGAACGGGGCGATTCCATTCACCGCAGCGGGCGGAACACTGGCGGAATCGCCGCTGCATTTCGTCTGGGACAACTCGAACCGGCGGCTATCGGTAGGGAGTAACCTCGCCAGTTCGACACTGACGGTTCACGACGGAGCGAGCAACGGGGTGACCACGTTGACGGTTCGCGCGGGGCAGGCGCAGGGGCAGCAACTGCTGCAGACGTGGCAGAACCCGGC
The DNA here is from genome assembly GCA_964632345.1 of uncultured Solibacteraceae bacterium. Classification (GTDB taxonomy): domain Bacteria; phylum Acidobacteriota; class Terriglobia; order Bryobacterales; family Bryobacteraceae. The sequence continues at coordinate 8,784 of CAZWDD010000158.1, forward strand.
CGGGGCCGAGCAGGCGAGCCTGTCGAGCGAAGGAGTGATGGCGGTGAAAGCGGTGGAGGCCGTCTCAACGCCGGCGCGGGCCGCCTGGCGGGAGGCCGGAACGGCGGTGGACCCGGCGGTGCGAGCCGAGGGCGACGCCTGGTACAGCACGTCCCGCCGCGCGCGGAAGTCGGTGGAGGCGGGCCAGATACACACCGGGCCACAGATCATTTGCGCGTCGGAGGGTTCGACGACCAACGTGAACACGCTGGTTCTGCTGGGCAACTGTACGATTCCGGCCGGGCTGCTGCAGCCCGGTGACCGTGTGGCGATTCGCGCTACGTGGCAGTTTGCGGGCATGGGGGACTATGTAGTCCGCTGGCGCTGGGGCACGTCCACCGGCGGGCAGTTGAACGTTCCCGGCGCGACGACGCTGCTGGACCAGAAGAACGAAGCCGCCCTGTTTGCGGGCGGCGCGGTTCTCGACGGCCAGTCGAAGGGCTCCAATAACTACGCCGGCGGAACCTTCGTGATCGAGGCCGCCGATGCGTATTCCGCCGGATTGGCGGTGGGTTGGGAGGGCAATCCCACCGCCAATGGAAGCGAACTCCGGCTGGTGCAGTTCACCGTGATCCGTTACCCCGGACAGGTGAACCCGTAGACGCGCTACTTCTTTTTGGCGCGGTTGGTGCGTGCGGTGGAGGGTGGAATGACGCCCTTCACCCGCATGTACCCCACCATATTTCCATAGTGGGCGTTGAGGTTGGCGATATAGCTGAACATGACATCCACGGCCGCGATCTTGCGGTTACCCGCCGGCACTTCCTCCATCGCTCTGGCGTCATTCAAGTTTTCAAACATGGCATCACAGTGAGCGAAGGAGCCCTTGATGGCGTCGATGATCGCCTGTTTCCCCTTGTTCTGCACCCCATTGACGCCGGTATTCTTCGGCGCCGGCTGGCCCACGATCTGCGAACACATGCGGTAGTTCATGTCGGCCGTATGTTCAAGCCAGTCACCGAAGGCGC
>CAZWDD010000158.1:9890-12354 GCA_964632345.1 uncultured Solibacteraceae bacterium
GAACACATGCGGTAGTTCATGTCGGCCGTATGTTCAAGCCAGTCACCGAAGGCGCGCTGGTCGGGCGTGAGGCGGAAGGGCATGTTTTCTTCGGCCATGGCCTCGGCCGACTCGACGAAATTGAGTTTTTGCGTCTGGTAGCGGGCCTTGAAGGCGGCCGTAACCGGGTCGGCCGCCGATAGCACAACGGGCAGAATAACGGAGAGAACAAAGAGTCGCATGGCTACAGCTTAGCGGTTTTCCTCGTCGACTTCGTCAAGCCAGTCCGGCCGCTTCAGGACTTCGCGGGGACGGCTGCCATCGGGGGGGCCGATGATGCCGTCGCGGTACATCATGTCGAGAATGCGGGCCGCACGTCCGTAGCCCAGCCGGAGACGGCGCTGGAGCACGCTGGTGGATGCCTTGCCGAGTTCGCAGACGGCGCGAACGGCGTCCTGATAGCGGGGATCCTCCTCGCCGCTGATGGCTTCGTCGGCGGCATCATCGTCATCCCCTTCCTCGTTCGGCGGGGCCATCAGGAAACTCTGGTCGTAGTCCGGTTCGGCCTGGGCCTTCCAGTTGTCGACGACGGCGGCGGTTTCGTCCTCCGAAACATAGGCCCCGTGGACGCGAGTCAACCGCGAAGTGCCCGGCGGACGGTAGAGCATGTCGCCCTTGCCGAGCAGGTGCTGGGCGCCCATGTCGTCAAGAATGGTGCGGGAGTCGACGCGTGTGGCGACGCGGAAGGAGATGCGGGTCGGGAAGTTGGCCTTGATCAACCCGGTGATGACATCGACCGACGGGCGCTGCGTGGCGAGCACCAAGTGCATGCCGACGGCGCGGGCCATCTGCGCCAGGCGGGTAATGCTTTCTTCGACGCCGGCACGTTCCAGCATCATCAGGTCAGCGAGTTCGTCGATGATGATCAGAATATAGGGCAGTGGGCGCAGTTCATCGAGCTGGGCCGACTCTTCGGTCGCATCGGCGAACAGGTCGCGCGGTTTGCTGAGAATGTCGCGAACCTTCCGGTTGTACTGGTCGATGTTCCGGACCCCTTGGGATGCCAGCAGCTTCAGCCGCCGTTCCATTTCCAGCACGGCGTTGCGCAGGGCGTAGGTGGCCTTCTTCGGGTCGGTGATGACGGGCGTGAGCAGATGCGGAATGCCCTCATACACGCCGAGTTCGACGCGCTTGGGGTCCACCATGATCATGCGAACGTCTTCCGGCGTGGCTTTGTAGAGCACGGAGGTGATAAGCGTATTCAACATGACGCTCTTGCCGGAGCCGGTGGAGCCGGCGATGAGAACGTGCGGCATGGTTTCGAGCGACGCCACCTTGATGCGCCCGTTGATATCCTTGCCGAGCGGAATGGTCAGTTTGGAGGTGGAGTCGCGGAACTCGTCCGATTCCAGAATCTGGCGGAGACTGATGACCTCGCGGCGGCGGTTCGGAACTTCGATGCCCACGGTCGACTTGCCGGGGATGCGTTCAATGAGAACCGATTCGGCCTGGAGTCCGAGGCAGAGGTCTTCGGAAAGCTGGGTGATGCGGGATACCTTGATTCCCGCTTCCGGCTTGAACTCAAACGTCGTCACGACGGGCCCGGGATTGATCTGGACGACGGAGCCGAAGACGTTGAACTCCTCGAACTTCACTTTGATGCGGGCAGCCGTGTCATGCAGTTCCTGCTCGTCGTACTGATTGCGCGCCGGTGGTTCGGAGAGCAGTTTGGTGGACGGGAGGGTGAAATAGGAATCCTGGCGCCGTGAACGACGGGCGGTGGCGGCGGTGGGGAGCGGCGCTGCGGGCGGGGGATTCGGCGCGTCCGGATGGGGCGTATGGTCGAGAGGGACGATCGGGATGAAGCCCGGCGGCTGATCCGGCTCTGGCTCCTCGTCCCACTCTGCGACGGCTGCTGAGGTCTGTGGCGGAGTATCCCAAGGGGGCGTATCCTCGGTTGAAGGAGCGTCCATATCCCGCGAATCGGGCGGGGACGCATCGCGGCGAGACTTCCGCGGGCGATTCTCCTCGGGCGGTTCTGGCGCCGGGGCCTGCTGCTTGCGGGCGTTTTTAATGAGCCGGTTCTGCTCGGACCGTGCGCGGCGGCGGTCCAACCAGTTCTGGTAGCCTTCGACGCGGGCATCCCACCAGGCCATGGGAACGGCGATCCACCCTTCCACCGTTTCCACCGTGAATGACGTGGTCAGATAGAGCGAAACAAGGACGGCGGCGGAGACCAGCGCGAGTGTGCCCCCCAGATTCAGGTTCCCCAGCAGATAGGCCGACAGGGCCAGACCGATGACGCCGCCCGGGGGCATTGTCTCGTGCAACGGTTTCCAATCCGGGGCCAGCGAGAGCAGCGTGCACACCGACAGGATGAGCAACCCGGCGCCGAAGACGCGCAATCCGGGCGCCTCCACCGATTGCGATCGCATCCGGCGCAACCCGAAGCCGAACACCATCACTGGCAGCAGCCAGGAGGCGA
>CAZWDD010000159.1:0-11421 GCA_964632345.1 uncultured Solibacteraceae bacterium
AAGGAGCCGCCGCCTCCCGTGGGCATCGCACAGGATTTCGTTCTGATCATTGTCGCAGGCCTGCTGGGCGGGATTCTGGCTCGTATTCTGCGCCTCCCGCTGTTGGTCGGCTATGTCGCAGCCGGTGTCGCCGTTGGTCCCTACACGGCCGGGCCCACCGTCACGCAGATTCACGACATCGAACTGCTCGCCGAAATCGGCGTGGCGCTCCTGCTGTTCGCGCTGGGCCTTGAAATCTCGTTTCGCGACCTGCAACCGGTCAAGCGAGTCGCGCTGGCCGGCGGCCCTTTGCAGATCGTCCTCACGGCGGCGGTTGGGGCTTGGGGCGCCCACTACGGACTGGGAATCCCCGGGCGGGAGGCCATCTGGTTTGGCGCAATGGCTTCGGTATCGAGCACGATGGTCGTGCTGAAGACACTGTCGGCGGGCGGGTTCACCACAACGCTGGCCAGCCGGGTGATGATCGGCCTGCTGGTGATGCAGGATCTGGCAGTGATCCCGATGTTGATCATCCTTCCGCAGCTCGGCGGAGATCCGGAAACAATTCTACCCAATCTAGCCAAATCCATCGTGATCGCGGCGCTGTTCCTCGCCACCGTCTACCTTGTCGGCACCCGGCTGCTCCCGCGATTCCTGCGCGTGGTGCTTTCCTGGGGCACGCATGAGTTGTTCCTGGTCGCGGTGGTGGGTATCGGAATCGGCGTTGGCTACGCCACCCACATGGCCGGCATCTCATTCGCACTTGGCGCCTTCGTCGCCGGCATCATTCTTTCCGAATCCGAGTTCAGCCACCAGGCGCTTTCCGACATCATTCCCCTTCGCGACGTCTTCGGCCTTCTGTTTTTCGTCTCCGTCGGCATGCTTTTCGACCCCGGTTATGCCATTGACAACGCCGGCCTCATCGCGACGACCATTGCTGTCATTTTCGCGGCCAAGTCCCTGCTGGTCGGCGGTATCGCCCGCCTGTTCGGATACACGAACATGGCGCCGTGGATCATCGGCCTCGGCTTGTCGCAGATCGGCGAGTTCTCCTTCGTTCTGGCGCGCACCGGCTTCAAGTCCGAACTGATTTCCAAAGCCACGTACGATATCGCGCTGACCTGCACCGTTCTCACCATGGCGTTGTCACCGATCGTCTCCTCACTGGCGCTCCCGCTCGGCCGGCTCTGGCGCAAGCACTTCAAGCCTGCGCCACCGAAGACCCAGATCGCCCTCCCGGAATTCTCCCTGCAGGGACACGTGATCGTCGGCGGCTATGGCCGCACCGGACGCGCCGCCGCGCGGGCCTTGCGCGCCGCGGGCATTCCGGTGCTCATCATCGAGTTGAACCACGCCCTCTATCAGGATCTGCTTTCCGCCGGCTTTGATGGCATCTGGGGTGACATCACGCGGCCCGAAATCCTGCATGCGGCCCGCGTGGAAGCGGCCGAAATCTTTCTCGTCACCTTCCCCGATCAGACGGTCATTCATCAGGCAGTTGAGCAGGCCCGGCTCATCAGGCCTGGCCTCACCGTCATCGCCCGGGCCGCCCACCACTCTCACATCGCCTCCCTTCAGGCGCTCGGCGTCAGCGTCGCAATCCAGCCCGAGTTCGAAGGCGGGATCGAAATGGTTCGCCAGGCCCTGGTCCACTGCAAGCACGACTCTGCCTCCGTCGAACCGCTGCTTACCGGGCTGCGGGAAGATATGTACCGGCCAGCCTGATCCTGGCCGCATCCCAGACGCGATTCGCCGCATCTATTATCTTGAAATCGAACTATTAACTATTTAAGGATCAACATGCAGACCCTCTTCTCTCCCACCTCCGCCGGCGCGATCGCCCTGCCGAACCGCATCGTCATGGCGCCCATGACCCGTTCGCGCGCCATCGAGCAGAACGAACCCAATGACTTGCACGCCACCTACTACTCCCAGCGCGCCTCGGCCGGCCTACTGATCACCGAGGGCGTGGCGACCTCGGCAAACGGCCTCGGCTATGCGCGAACCCCTTCCATTCACACCCCCGGCCAGGTGGCAGCGTGGCGAAACGTCACCAACGCCGTCCATGCCGCGGGCGGCCGCATTGCCATTCAATTGATGCACGTCGGGCGGATCGCGCACCCAGCCAATCAACCGGCCGGTGCCCGGATGGTTGCCCCTTCGGCCATCGCGGCAAAGGGAGACATGTGGAACGACGCGCAGGGGATGCAGCCGATGCCCGCGCCGGAAGCGCTGACCACCAGTGAGATCGCCGCCGTAATCGAGGAGTTCGCCCGCGCCGCGAGCAACGCGCGGGAGGCGGGTTTCGACGGAATTGAGATCCACTCGGCCAACGGATATCTGCCGAACCAGTTCCTGAGTCCGAACTCGAATCAGCGTACAGACTCCTACGGAGGCAGCCCGGAGAATCGTATCCGCTTCGTCCTGGAGGTCTTCGACGCCATGGCAGCCGCCTGGGAACCGGGCCGGATCGGCGTCCGGATCAGCCCGGCCGGAACATTCAACGACATTGACGATCCCGATGCCGCGACGACCTATCCGTTACTGGCCACCGAACTTGCCAAGCGCGGCGCTGCCTGGCTCCACGTCGTCAAGATCGACTCGCCACGCTTCACCGGCTGGGCAGAGCTGCGCGCCAAATTTCCCGGGTCGCTCATCGTGAACACCGGCCTCACGCGGGACTCCGGCGAAGCATTGCTGGCATCCGGAGAGGCCGACCTGATTTCCTACGGCCGGCCCTATATCGCGAACCCCGACCTCGTGGAGCGTTTCCGCAACGACTGGCCGATCGCCGAACCCGACCCCGCGACGTTCTACACGCCCGGACCGAAGGGCTACATAGATTACACGACATACCGGTAAAGCTGCTAGGGACAATCCCTGCGAGCAGTGGCGGCCCGCTCCGCGTAGAATTCGCTCAACCGTGGCGTGGCCGCTGCCCAGCGGCGCGCCTCCCGGAAGGCGTTGCAGGCCGCTTCGGAGCGCCCGGCGGCCAGCTCGGCTTGCCCCAATCCCGCGTAAGCCCAGAGCAGACGTTCCGTACTTCCCTTCCCCTCCACACGGATCGCTTCGCGATACAGCGCCAGGGCCGGCGCCGCCCGGCCCATCTGGCGTTCCGCATCCGCGAGGTTCAACAACCCGTGCACATACCGGCCGCGCGAACGCATATCGGCGGTATCCGCCTGGTAGAGCGCGCGGCGCAGTTCGACACTCTCCCGAAAAAGCACGACCGCTTCCTCGAACTCCCGCTCCGCCGTAGCGTGGACAGCGATTTCAGAAAGAGTGATCGCAAGGTCCAGCCGTGCCTGCGCATTGTTCGGATTCCGCGCCACTCTAGCGGTGTCGATCTCCCGCGCCCGCCGCAGCAGAGGCAATCCTTCGGTGCGTTCCCCTTTCATCGCCAACTGGCTGCCGAGCCGCTTCAGGCATAGCGCGACATTGCGCCGGGCGCCGTCATCTTCCGGGTCAATTCCCAGCAGAGCCTCAAAGGAGGCTAGCGCTTTGCGTAAGTATTCGATGGAATCGGCATGGCGCCCGCTGCCGAGTGAGTTGCTGTACCCGAAGTAAGCCGAGGCCAGAGTGCGCAGGGCCCTGGCATCGGTGGCAGCACTCCGCTCCACCGTTTGCTTGGCCCACTGCAGCGCCGCGGCCCGGCGGTTCATTGCTTCGCTGGCATTTCCGGCGGCACCCTCCAGTTCGGCCATGTAAGTATGCACGGCCGCCAGCAAGCGCGGCGCTTCCGCATTGGCAGGCGCCTTCCCGGCAACGGCTAGCGCCAGCCGTTCGGTCTTCTTCCAGGCAGCTCTGGCCCCGGCAGGGTCACCGAGATGATTGGACGACACGCGGCCAAGCACCTCACCCAGTTTCAGGTACCCGGCCGCAAGCTCCAACGTAAGCACTTCGTCCCCGCCGGCCGCTTCCGCCAAAGTGTCCAGGTACGCCAGCCCCCGGGAGACCAGCTGCTTCCGAACCGGGGTCGCACCCGGCAGTTTTTCGATTCCGTCGTGAAGCTCAAAGATCACCGTTCCGGCCAGCGTCCGCACCATGTCAAAGCGCTGCTTCGCCACCCGCGCCTGCCACAGCACCGCAACTCCCGCGGCGAACAACGCGCAACCGCACAAGGCCATCAGCACCATCGCCCGCCGGTGACGCACGATATACTTCTTCGCGGCATACCAGGCTCCGCCCCGGCGCGCCGACACCGGATGGCCACCCAGATAGCGTTCGATCTCTTCCGCCATCGCTGCCGCCGAAGAGTAGCGGGCATCGGCGTCCTTATCCATCGCCTTTCGTAGAATTGCGGCGAGGTCCGCGTCCACCCGCGGAATCGCCGGCGGCTCCGCCTCACAGATCAACCGCACCACTTCATCCATCCCCTTACCAGCCGTCTCATAGGGGGGATGGCCTGCCAGCAGTTCGTACAGGACCACGCCCAGCGAGTAAACATCGGTGGCCGTCGTCACGGGCCTCCGCCGGATCTGCTCCGGCGCCGCGTATTGCGGCGTCAGCGCCAGCACCGTCTCTGCTGTTTCCGGCAGGACGTCCAACACCTTCGCGATGCCAAAGTCCAGCAGTTTCGGCTCGCCCTGTGGCGTTACCAGAATGTTGGCTGGCTTGATGTCCCGGTGTACAACGAGTCGCCGGTGCGCGTAGTCCACCGCGGCGCACACGCGGAGAAAGAGGCGCAGGCGGTCCCGAACCGGCAGACCGCGCGCGAACCCGTTGATCGGGACCCCATCGACAAGCTCCATTACGATGTACGGCTCCCCGCCGGAAGTGGTCCCGCCATCCAGCAGCCGCGCCAGGTTGGGATGATCCAATCCAGCCAGGATCTGCCTCTCCTCCAGGAACCGGCGCCGCATCTCCTCCGATGGGACCACCGATTGAATCACCTTGACAGCCACTTGTTTCTCATATGCTCCATCCCGCCGTTCGGCCCGGTAGACGGCGCCCATCCCGCCGCGGCCGATCAACTCAGCCAGCCGGTAGGGCCCGACGAAGGTATCCTGCCGGGTATCCGCCGCTAGCCGCAGTCCTGGCGGGTCATCGATGACTCCCCTTCCGCCTGGCTCAGCCGCAAGCAGGGAGTGGACTTCGCGCTGCAGCCACTCGCGCCCCTCACATGCGTTCCGCAGGAAGGAGTCCCGGTCCGGCCCTTCCGCAATCTCGCCGGCCTCCGCCACCAAGGCCGCAATTTCCTGCCACTCCTCTGCCGTCAACGCAGCTCTCCATCCGGATCCCGCGGATTCGCGCCATCGGAGGGACCAGCCGCGTCGCTTAATTCCCGCTGCAGCCAAAGCCGCGCCACCGCCCAGTGCCGTTTCACCGTGCTGCGCGACACCTGCAGCAGATCGGCAATCTCCTCCAGATCAAATCCACCGAAGTACCGCAATTCCACTACCCGGCTGCGTTCCGGGTCCAGTTTGGAGAAACGGTCCAGTGCCTCGTGCACGGCCAGCACCGTGAAACTCGGTTCCACGGACGCGTCCAGTTCATCGTGTACAGGCACATGTGCCACGCCCGCGCCGCGCTTGGCGGCAATCCGCTGCCGGGCATCGTCGATGATCAGGCGCCGCATCATCTTCACCGCGATACCGAAGAACTGCTCCCGGTCCCGCCACTGCGCACGTTCCTGATCCACCAGCTTCAGATATAGTTCATGAACCAGCGCCGTCCGCTGCTGCAGTGATGCCTGGCCTTCCCGGCGCAACAAGCCTTCGGCCAGCCGCCGCAGTTCGTCGTAAATCACTGGCGTCAGGCGTTCAAAGGCCTCGGGGTCACCCGCCGACCACTGCCGCAACAGCGCTGTGATCTCTCCATGATTCATGCGGCCTTTCGACATCTTAAAGCATAGCGTTTGCCCGCCGGTGAACGCTTTGATAGCATTGTGCCTTCGCTCGTTCGGGGAGATGCCGCTGCCATTCGCCATCAATCCCGCGGAGATCAGCCGCCGGGAGTCCTTTACGTCCGTCCGTCAAGCGACGAAGCGGCAGCGGGCGGCTGTGCGCATTGCATTTGCGATTTTCTCGCTTGGCTCCATCGCGCTCCACGCCCAACCGCTCACGCAGGATCTCTATCTCCGCCTGCTGTCACCGCTCGATAGCACGGCGCGCGCCGGTACGACCTTCCATGCCGTGGTCACCGGCTGCGTGCACGCGGGCTGCAACCCGGTGCTCCCCCCCGGCAGCCGTGTCGCCGGACATTTGAAGCAAGCCAGGTCGGTCGGTGTCGGGTTGCACCGGGAGCGCGCCTCACTTGCTCTCGCCTTCGACTTCTGCCTCTTGCCGGATGGCGCCGCCAAAGCCTGCGACGTCGAGCTTCTCGACGTCGACAACGCAAGGGAGAACGTGACATCCGATGGGCGCATACGCGGAATTCTGGCGGCCAATCATCCCCACGGATTCCTTGGCGGGCTATGGCTCCGTCCCTCTTCGGCTCTTGTCCCGCGTGCCGCCACTGGCGTCACCGGCGCCGGACGCATGGTCTACAACGGCTTTGCCGCGCACCCCGCCGTGGCGGGAGCGGTCGTCCTTTCCCGGTTGGCGTTCCTGCGGCTGCCTGAGCCGGAGATCCATTTCGCCCCGGGCGCCGAGTTGATTGTGCAGGTCACCGCTTCGCCGCACGCCTACCCGGAGGAAGCGCATTCCATCGAAGTGGATACAGCCACGGCAGTCTGGCTGTCCAATCTGCCCTTCGAGGTAACTTTGCCGGATGGGAAGCCCGCCGCCGATATCGTAAATCTCGCCTTCCATGGCACGCGCGAGCAACTCGTGAACGCCTTTCAGTCCGCCGGCTGGGCAACTGCCGACCCGCTCAATCGGCGCAGCATGGCGCGGAGTTATCGCGCCTTCACCTCGCTGAAGCCTTATCCCACCGCGCCCGTCTCGCCCCTTCTCTACCAGGGGCGGCTGCCGGACCTCGTTTTCCAGAAGTCTCTGAACACGATGGATGAACGGCATCACATTCGCATTTGGAGACTGGAGTCTCCGGCCGGATCGGTTTGGGTAGGGGCCGCAACTCACGACATCGGCGTTATCTTTGAATGGAGTCGCCTGTCGATGAATCACCGCATCGATCGGGAGATCGATCGGGAGCGGGACAAGGTGTTAACCGATCTCGACTTCGCCGGATGCGTGGAACAGTACGCCCGGTTGACGCGGCCTTCGGCGGCCGCAGGCTCCGGGCAGCGGATCACGGACGGCTCGTTGTTTCTGCTTGAAACTCGCAATTGCTCTCCCGCCGCAACGCCAACTACACAGCGGCGCCGTCTGCATCCGGTCAAGGCGGCAGTGCGCCACACGGTGCTGGAGACACGCCACTATATCCTGCGCGGAAACGGATACTACTGGGCGTGGAAGGCACTTCGCCCGAACCGGCTTATCAGCCGAATGAGGTCCGGAAATGCGAATTCCGAAATCAGTTGGAGGCGCGGGTCGGAATCGAACCGACGAATGAGGGTTTTGCAGACCCTGGCCTTACCACTTGGCTACCGCGCCCCTCGTTAAGGCCAACCTCTCTAGCGTATGCTACCCCATGGCGGATTCGCAACCGCCAGAGCCGCACTTCCGGAGAAAACCGTGGAAAGACGCACACTATTCGCTACGCTCGCCGCCGCCGCGGCTGCCAACGCCGCCAGTTTCCAGAACCCCTTTGCGCAGGCGTTTCTCACCAGTTTCATCGAGCACTGGAGGGATACCCGCGAGTACTCCCTGGCGGTACTCGACGCCATGCCCGCCGGCCGCTTCACTTCCAAGGCCAGCCCCGCCCAACGCACCTTTGGCGAACAGATGCTCCACCTGGCATCCGCCAACAACGCCTATTTCCGGGGCTTCGCGCTTGTCCCGCCGCCGGAAGGAGCACTCCCTTCCGCCGCCGACAAGGAAGCCGTTCGCGCCTTCGTCGTCGCCAGTTTCGACTTCACCGGCACGGTGTTGGACAGGATGACGAAGAAGGACGTCCTCAGAACCGACATCAAGTTCAGCTCCCGCCTTCCGGCACATTCGACCATCGATATCTTTCTGCGTGCCTACATGCACACCGCGCATCACCGCGGCCAGATTATCACCTATCTCCGCGTCAACGATATTGCGCCGCCTACGTGGAAATTTGAGCCGCACGCCTAGTCCAACTGGCGCTTCCGGTCTCTTTCGAGCAGTTCCAGCCCCTGCGTCCACCAGGCGCCAGTGACTCCTTCCAGCGGCCGCGTCAACTTGCCTGGAGTAATCCGCAGCGTCTCCACCAGCACGTCCTCGCCATAGATGGACGCCTCCCGGATGATGTTCCCGTCCGGCTTGATGATGCGGCTATGGCCATGCGACCCGGAATTGTCGGCGATGTTCCCCGGCGCATTGGCGGCCACGGCGAAGATCTGGTTCTCCACCGCCCGCGCCATCATCTGCGCCCGGTAGCCGGGCAGCTTTTCTTCATGCTTCATCCCCGACTCGTGGCTGATGTAGTACACCACTCGCGCCCCGGCCATCGCAGGCAGTCGCACGAACTCCGGATATCGTTCATCGTGGCAAATGATCACGGTGGAGTGCACCCCTCCGAGTTCGAACAGCGCCATGTGGTTGCCCGGCGTCGCCCACTTCTCCCCGGCCAGTTGGAGTTTGCCGTAACGCTCCACCATCTCCCCCTTTTCATTGAAAACCAGTGCCACATTGTACGCGCGGCCGTTCACCTTGTGAACGGAACCCACCACGGCGCCGATCCGCCGCCGCGCACACGCCTGGCCAATCTCCGCCGACGCCTTCTCCAGCGCCTCCGGCGTGGCATCGAACACCGGCCCCGTGTGATATCCCGTCACGGCACACTCAGGAAACACCGCCACCTGCACGCCATCACCAGCCAGCTTTTCGAGCATCGCCACAATCCGCCGGGTGTTATCGGCGATATCGAAGGACGAGCGGAACTGTACCGTGGCGACCCGCAATTCCACCGGTTGCGCCCACGCCGCGACCGCAGCCAACAAGAGAAACAGTCTCATGCACGCTCCCTTGCCGATAGTCTACCTGCTCGGCCGCCAACTCGGCCCGCGCATGATTTCTTTCATTGATATTGATTGGCGCTTATCACCTTGATAGACTGAGGACTCGCCCGGTCCGAAAATGCTAGAAGCGATTCAACTGTCCAAGCGATACGGCGCCCATTCGGCGCTGGAGGATCTGAACCTGCGCATTGGAGCAGGTGAGATCTTCTGCCTGCTCGGCTCCAACGGAGCAGGAAAGACCACGACGATCCAGCTCTTTTTGAACTTCATCTCCCCAAGCGCGGGAAGCGCGTTGGTGAATGGGCTGGACGTGACCACGCACAGCGCTGAAACAAAGCAACTGCTTGCTTATATTCCTGAGACGGTGACCCTCTACCCCCGGCTGACCGGGATGGAGAATCTGGCGTACTTCGCGGCGCTTTCCGGCGGCGCAATGGCCGAGAGCGGATTGCGGGAGTGCCTTGGCCGAGCCGGTCTCCCGGCGCACGCGATTGGGCGGCCGGTCTCGGAGTACTCCAAAGGCATGCGGCAGAAGGTGGCGATCGCTATCGCCATCGCCAAACAGGCGCGGGCGCTGCTGTTGGACGAGCCGACCTCCGGCCTCGACCCAAAGGCCGCGAATGAGTTCTCCAGCCTCCTGAGGCAGTTGTCAGCCGACGGTGTCGCCATTCTCATGGCAACGCACGACCTGTTTCGCGCCAAGGAATGCGGCACCCGCCTCGGCATTATGCGCCGCGGACGTCTGGTGGATACCGTGACGGCGGCAAGCCTCGGCCACACCGATCTCGAGCGGCTTTATCTCGATTACATGCACGACTAGGAAATCAGACAAATGACCATCCGCAAGACAGCAGTCCTCCTATGCCTGCTCGCCGTCACCCTCAGTGGCCAGACGCCGGCCGGATTCATCGAGGGGCGAATCGACTCCGGAAACCGTCCGGTGGCGGGCGTCCAGATCGCGGTCGAGGAGACCGGCGCATCCACCGTCTCCGATAGCAGCGGCAACTTTCGGCTCGGCCCGTTCACGCCAGGAGCCTACACACTTGTGACCACCGGCGGCGGCTTCGTCCCGCAGAAACGGCCTGTGACCGTCCCGCCCGCCGCGGTCGCAACGGTGAATATCTCCGTGGCGACCATATCCTCTTCCGTCGACGTGGTGGAGAGCCTGAAAGAGTACCACCTGGAGGAGACCTCGCTGGCCACCCGCACGAATGTGCGGATCATCGACCTGCCCCAATCCGTGCAGGTGTTCCCGAATCAATTGATCGAGGACCGCGCAATTCTCGAGGGCAACGAGCTGTTCCGCAACATCAGCGGCATTAATCAATCCCCATACAGTTCGATGGTCTTTCGCGGATTTACGCAGCGCGAGATTCTCTACAACGGCGCCCGCGGCAATCCGTTCGGCTCGCTGGAAGGCGACGTCAGCAACTCGGGGTTCAGTACCAGCCAGATCCGCCTCACCAACATCCAACGCGTGGAAGTATTAAAAGGGCCGACGGCTGCCCTCTACGGAGCCGGCGAACCAGGTGGCCTCATCAACTACGTCACCAAGCAGCCCAAAGAGACGTTCGACGCCGAGATGCAGTTCCGGCTGGGGAGCTTCGACCAGAAGATGGTCAATACCGACCTCAGCGGACCGGCCGGCAAGCGACTGCTGTGGCGCGGGGCGTTCTACTTCGAGGATCGCGACACCTTCCGCAACAACTCCGCCGCCACCAACTCGCATGCAGCCGGCAACCTGACCTATAAGGCATCGGACCGCCATCGCTGGGGCCTGGAGGCGGAGTACGTCCAACAGCGGCTACCCGGCAATCGCTTGCGCGGCGTGCCCGTCGACGCCGCCGGCAACTTCCTGGCCGACTATCGCTGGACCGCCAACGAGCCGTCGGACTACATCAAGATGATCGGCCGCGTCCTGCAATTGCAGGGCTCGCACAACTTCGCCAGTGCATGGGATCTCCAGTACACCGTCCGCTACCTGGAGTATGAGAACGGCGAAAACTCGCACGAACCGCGCGGCCTGAACGCGGCCACGCCCGCCGGCCGCACCATGCGCCGCGAGTTTCGCGACTTCTACCGCTCCAACGACGACTGGAGCGCCGTGGCCAACCTCAGCCGCACGTTCCGAACCCGTGGCGCCGGCACCCACACCCTGCTGTTTGGCGGCGAAACCATCCGGCAGGATCATGCCTTCCGCTCCGGCCGCGCCCGCGAACGCGAGGTCGGCGGCGTCGTTCCGCCGATCGACCTTTTCAACCCCACCTACGGCCTCACCACCGGCTCCTCCTATGGTGTCAGTTCCTTCACCACTAGCACGGCCCAGACCAACCGGAACGGCTTCTATGCACAGGACCAGATTGCACTCAACCGGATGGTCCAACTCCTCGTCAGTGGCCGTGTTGATCGTTACGCTGACCGTGGATTCTCCGGCGTTCCTCTCCGTTTTGATG
>CAZWDD010000159.1:11431-12205 GCA_964632345.1 uncultured Solibacteraceae bacterium
GCGCCGGCATCTCGATCCGGCCCATTCAGCAGCTGTCGTTCTATGGGAACTACGCCACCAGCTTCACGCGCGCGCCCATCTTTTCCCAGGCGCCCGAAGCGAACGGCCCGCACAAGCCGGAAACGGGTCGGCAGTTCGAAGCCGGCGTCAAAAGCGAGCTCCTCGACCGCCGCCTGCTGCTCACCGGCGCCTACTTCCACATTCAGAAGGAGAACATCCTGCGACCCGACCCGGCCAACGGCCCGCGCGGCGACAACTTTAACGCCGTCCTTTCGGTGGGCGAGGCGCGCAGCCGCGGTCTTGAATTCAACCTGGAAGGCTTTCTGACACGGCGCTGGTATGCGGCGTTCAACTATGCGTTCATCGCCACGGAGATCCTGCGCGACAATACAGCCGCGCTCATCGGCCGGCCGCTGGCCAACGTACCGCGACACACCACCGGCCTTTTCACCCGCTACAACTTCCTCCGCCGGACGGGCATCGGCTTCGGGCTGGAGCAGGTCACCCAACGCGTAGAGCCCTTCGCCGGCATTCGCGCGGCTGGCTACGCCATCGGCGATATCGGTGTCTATCAGGAGTTATCGGACCGGGCCCGCCTGCAGTTCCAGGTCACCAACGTCACCAATCGCATTTACGCCGCCAGCTCCCTGTTCGCGGCTCGCGCCGGCAACTTCCCCGGCCAGCCGCGCGCGTTCATGCTGACCCTCACCGTGAACCCTTTCCGCCGGTAGGCCGATGAAGCCGCCGCGCCACAACCCCGTCTTCCTGATCGCC
>CAZWDD010000160.1:0-12128 GCA_964632345.1 uncultured Solibacteraceae bacterium
TCCGCATCTTCTCGAAGTGCCGCAGCGCCGCGTCGTGGAACGATGCATCTCCGGTAAAACGCCCCGCCTTTGCCAGCAGCGGGCACACCATAAACACCGAGTCACTCATCTCGTTGTCGAGCGGATTCTCCCGCGCCATCCACGCCGCGGCCACCACCCGCTCCTTTGCCCGCGCATCCTGCGTCGCCTCGTGCCAGGCGGCCAGCGTCAGATGCCCGGAGTAGTGGCTGGCCGTCGGCTTTGCAAGGGAGTCAATCCGGCCGTTGAGGAACGGCTCCAGGATGGGGCGTGCGCCCTCCACCTGTCCCGCCCGCAGCCGGCCCCACACGCTGAAACTCAGCGTGTAGACCATCTCCCGCAACTCCTGGCCGTACTGTCCGGCCAGTTGCCCCATCCAGTCCTTCGGCTCCCGCGCCATGCGGCGTTCCTGTGCCGACCGCAGCGCAGACCGCTCGACGCGGCCGGGCCGTGCCCCGGCCACCGGCGCACCGGCCGCGCGCAGGCCGAAATCCTCCCCGCCGGGAACCACCACCAGGTCCGGCGCCTCAATCAACACGCGCCGCCACACCCGGTGCGACGCCGCATTCTCACGGTAGGCCTTCCCCTGCGGCGGAAACACATAAGGCCCCCCCTGCCGGAGGTCGATCGTGATCACGCGTGGCGCGCCCTGTGCGTGCGCCACGGCCGCGGGCAGTGCGGCTAGCAGTCCTCGTCGCGTCATATCGCCTGCGATTGTTTCACATTCCGCCTTTACGTTCTTAACGGTTCCTTTACCGGAACATTGCACGCCCCGCCCGCGAATCCGGGTACCGTGGAGGTAGCCGTATCCATGGATCTGGACTCCATCAAGAATCGTGCGCTCAAGTCCTCGGTCACCATCGGGGTCTTGGGGGCGCTGTGTCTTGTGCTGGCCGTGCTGCAGTACAACTGGATCGGCGAACTGAGCCGCGGCGAACGCGCCCGCCTGCAGGAGGGCCTGCGCAACTCGCTACAGCGCCTGGCGGACGACTTCAACCGCGAACTCAGTGCGGCAACCGCCGCAATCCGGCCTTCTGCGGAGCGCATCGACGAACTCGGGCCGGCTGAGGCCTATGGCCAGGCGTTCGCGCGATGGCGTGACAGCGCAGCCCAGCCCAACCTCATCCGCCGCGCGGCGATTGTTCTCCCACGGGATGGCCGCCCGGAAGCGATGCTCTTCAATGACGACGAGGACCGCTTTCACCCCGCTCCTTGGCCGCCCGGCTGGGAAGTGGTTCGCAACGCAATCCAACTGCGCATCGAACGGCAGGCCGGTGGCCCACCCCCCATGGTGAGCGTCCCTTCCCATTTTCTGGAGTTCCCCCGCTTCCGGGGCGGCCCAGGCCCGGCCCAAGGCCCCAACCGGGCCATGATGGGCGAGCAGGAGTGGCTAGTGGTCGAACTCGATCTCGACCACATCCGCGAGTCCTGGATTCCCCAACTCCTCGCCCGCCACATCGGCACAGGCACCCCCATCACGGCCCACGTATTTGACCGGTTCCGCCCCTCCGATGAGATCTTTTCGACGCCCGGTACCCATGCAAAACCAGACGCTTCCATTACACTTCTGGAGATCAACCGCTTCGGGCCCGGTCCGCGTTCCCGCCCTCCGTCTCGCGACAGGGACGGCCGGCGCCCTTCCGTCCAACCCCAGTTCCGTCTCGCGCCGCCGCCGCCCGATCTGTTCCGGGGCCGCTGGCAGCTCGATGTCCAATATGCGGATGGCTCGCTGGACACGATCGTCAACCGCATCCGCTGGCGCAACCTCGGCATCTCGGCCGCCATCCTCGGGCTGCTTTTGTTTACCGCGATCGTCCTCGTCCGCCACTCCCGTGAACAGCACAAGCTGGCCGAACTGCAGATGAACTTCGTCGCTGGCGTCTCCCATGAGCTCCGTACACCGCTGACGGTAATTCGGACGGCCGCCTACAATCTGCGTGGGCGCGTGGCGGCCAACCCGGCGCAGGTGGAGCGCTACGGCGCCCTGATTCAGGATGAGTCGGAAAAGCTGACGGCTCTGGTGGAGCAGGTGCTTCGCTTCTCCAGCGCTCGCGCCGGGTGCGCGGCCGGCGAACGGTCTCCCGTTGCGGTGGAGGCGGTAATCGAAGAAAGCATCCAGTCCCGAAGGCTGGAGGCGCCCGGTTCCGGCATCACAGTCGAACGCAATATCGAATCGCATCTGCCGCTGGTTCTCGCCGACGAGCTTGCGCTGAAGCACGCTCTGCAGAACCTGCTCGATAACGCCGTGAAGTATGCCGTACAGGATAGCGGCTGGATCGGTGTCACGGCCCGGAAAGTGACCGGCGCGAAGGGAGATGCTGTCGAAATCACCATTGCCGATCGCGGCCCCGGCGTCCCTCCCGATGAACAGGCCGATATCTTCCACCCATTCGTCCGCGGCCGTCGTGCCCAACAGGACCAGATCCACGGTACCGGTTTAGGATTGAATCTCGTGAAGCGGATCGTCGAAGCCCATCAGGGCGACGTGCGTCTGGAAAGCGAACCGGGCCGCGGCGCCGCCTTCATAATTGAGATTCCGGCTGCGCCGGCGGAGCTACAGGATGAACTCGCGCATACTTCTGGTTGAGGACGAGCCGGGCCTCGTCCTGACCGTTTCGGATCTGCTCATCAACGAAGGCTACGATGTGGAAACCGCGCAGGACGGGGAATCCGGACTGATTGCAGCCACAACCTCGGCGTTCGATCTCATTATCCTCGACGTCATGCTCCCCAGGCGTAACGGCCTCGACGTCTGCCGCGACCTGCGGCAGCGCGGCTACGATACCGCCATTCTCATGCTCACCGCCAAAACGCAGGTCGTCGACCGCGTTGTCGGGCTGAAGCTTGGCGCCGACGACTATCTCAATAAGCCTTTCGATCCCTCCGAACTCCTCGCTCGCGTCGAAGCCCTGCTTCGCCGCGTCAAAAAGGAGGGCCGTGCCCTGGTCCGCACCTTCGCTTTCAGCGACGTGACCGTTGACTTCGAATCTGGTCTGGTGACCCGCGCCGGCGCCCCTGTTGCGCTCGCTGCCAAGGAACTGCAACTCCTGCGATACCTCGTCGACCGTCGCGGAAAAGTCGTCACGCGCGAAGAATTGCTGCAGAACGTTTGGGAGTATCAGAGCGATATCAACTCCCGCACCATCGATGTCCACGTCGCCTGGTTGCGCCAAAAACTGGAAGACAATCAGCAGGCGCCCCGCCATATCCACACCATTCGAGGGAAGGGCTACCGTTTCAGCAGCTAATCCCCGCGGAAGCGGTAACCCTCGCCGCGCACCGTCAGAATATGCGCCGGCTGGTGCGGGTCGTTCTCCAGTTTCTGCCGCAGCGTGGCAACATGGACATCCACCGTGCGCGTCTGCGTTGACTGATAGCCCCACACCTCGGCCAGCAGCTCCTCTCGCGTCACCACCTCCGCGCGGCGTGCAATGAGGTGTCGCAGCAGTGTCAGTTCCTTTCCCGTCAACTCCACTGTCCGGCCGTTTTTCCGCACCGTGCCTTTGTAAAAATCCACCTCGACGTCGCCGAATGAAGACTCCAGTACGATTTGCGAGTCGGTTCGCCGCACCCTCCGCAGTAGCGCCGCGATGCGGGCCAGGAGTTCGGGCACGTGGAACGGTTTGGTGACATAGTCATCGGCGCCCATTCGCAGGCCGCGCACCTTGTCTTCCGGTTCGCCGCGCGCCGTCAGCAGCAGGATCGGCGTATCCGCGCCCTTCCGCCGCAGCTCGTCGCAGACGCTGAACCCGTCCTTGCCCGGGAGCCCCACGTCCAACAGGATCAGATCCTGCCCCGCTGCCTGTTCCATCGCCCGTTTCCCGTCGCAGGCGTGGGTCACCAGGTAGCCTTCGCCTGTTAGCGTGTCGCGCAGTACCAGCGCCACATTGGCGTCATCTTCGACAATCAGGATTCGCGCGTTCATGCTTGTTTCTTCATTCTGACGCCACCTCCCGTTCCTGCTCCGTTAAGCCCTTGGAAAACCTCTGTTAAGAACGTTAAGCTATCGCCTTGTCCCCTATCCAAACGCTCTGTTCACTCGTATTGTCGAATTATGAACGGCGCGCCCCATCGTTGGATTTCGCTCACCATCTACGCCGGTATGGCTCTCGGGCTGCTCCTGCTCGGGAACTCGGTGGCCCATTATCACTGGGTCTCGCAGCGCATCGTAGTGGACCAAGTTCGCCGCGAACTCTCGGCCCGCGCCATCGCCGCGGAGAACCTGCTTTCCGCCGCCCGTCCCGCCAGCCGAGCGGAAGCGGCGGAGATGTTGGAGCAGATTCGCGCCGCCGGCCGCGGCCGTATTGCCTGGATTCAGCTTCGCGACAACCGCGACTCCGCTCTTGCCGGCGCCGGGCTCGATGTCTCCCCCACCTTTCCGGCCAGCGTGGTCCGCAGCCGCCTGCGCGACCGGCAGCCGGTTGTGGAGACACGCGTCACGACGAACGGAAAGGTGCTCGTCGAAGCTTTCCTCGTTCGGATGCCCTCTGCCGTCCGCCCTTCCGCCATTCAACTGGCGGGTTATACCTCTGCCGCGGCATCACCCCGCTCCGCCGCCGGGGTCATCGAAATCGCCGCCTATCTGGAAGGCGCCGGCAATCTCTGGCCGCTCCAGCGGAACCTCCTCATCAACTCTGCCTCCGCGCTCTCACTGCTCGGTGCACTGGTGGCCATTCGCGTCCGCTTCCGCGCCTACCTTGAAGGGCTCCGCCTTTCCCGTCAGCTCGACGACGCGCGGCGCGTGCAGCGCGAACTCCTTCCCGCTGCCCGCGCGCACAACGATGGGCTGTCCGTTTCCGGACTTAGCGCTCCGGCCAGTGAGATGAACGGCGACTTCTACGATGTCTTCCAGGTGCGCGGCAATGGCGCCGGAATCGTTCTGGCCGACGTCTCAGGCAAGGGCGTGCCCGCCGCCATGCTCGCTGCCGTCGTGCAAGGGGCCGTCCGCTCCTCCGCCTGGGCCGGTTCCGGCCACCGCCATGTCGAAGCTACCCGCCAGCTCAACCGCCTCCTCTGCGAACGCGCCTCCGGTGAGCGCTACGCCAGCCTCTTCTGGGCCTACTTTGCGCCTGAGTCGAATGTGCTCCGCTATGTCAACGCGGGCCACCTTCCGCCGCTGGTCTTCCCCGCCGCCCATCCCGGCGTCGGCCACAGGCTTAGCTCCGGCGGTCCGGTCCTCGGCTTGCTGCCCGGCGCGCGCTTTGAGCAGGGGGAGCATGCCTTTGAGCCGGGCGATACCCTGGTGCTCTACTCCGACGGTATTGTGGAAGCGGAAAACGCCGCCGGTGAGGAGTTTGGCGAGGAGCGCATCCGCCAGGTGGTTGCGGCCCATCGCGACGCGGCCCCGGAAGCCATCCGCAACGCTGTGCTCGCCGCCTGCGCTTCTTTCACCGGCAACGCCGCTGCCGCCGATGACCGAACTCTGCTCGTTATCCGTCACGCCGGGCCAACTGGTTCCGCCGCACCTGTTCCCGCTTCGTCTCCGGATCGTAAAGCCGTACCGTATACGACCCTTCTCCCGGCACGGGAGGCGTGAACCGGCCGGCCGGCAGCCGGAATGTGTACAGCAGTTCCTGCCCTGCCTCCGCGGAAACCTCGATGACCTGTCCCGGCGCCTCCACCGGTCCCAGCCGCCACGGTCCCTTCGGCAATCCGTTGTCGGTCTGTCGGAGCCGCACCGGCCAACCGGGATACGGCTTGGCCTCGGGCGCAGCCATGTCGACCCACGCCGGCCAGTTGGCCAGCACGATCTCCCGCGTCTCCCGGTCGATTTCGATACTGCCGAACCCCACGGCCCGGTTGTACAACTCCGGTGGCTCCACTCCGAACTGGGCCGGATTCGCCACCGAATACACCGTCACTTTGTTGCCAAACGCATCCGTGAATTCGCCCGTATTGCGAGGGCTGTGCGGGAGTGGATTCCTCCCCGGTTCGGCCGGATACCACCGGCGCGGAAAGATGTTTGAGATGGCTGGCGTGCAGATGGCGAACGCACCGTCGTTCCATTCGTCGATGCCGTACTGCACCGTGGTGGCCAGGTGCTGGTCCCCGGCAATGTGGAACGCAAGCGCCTTTCGCAAGGAGCGCAACGCACGGTTTCGCGGAGCCTGCGGCCAAGCATTCGAATCATGATCCATCGTCTTCACTTCGCCTTCGGCATAGGTGCCCACCGGGCCGACGGGCAATGACCCGGTCACGGCGTCCGTCGTTGCCGGCGGAGGCAGCGTGGCCAGATTGCAGAAAATGGTGGCTGACACCGCAGCCTTGATGAACGTCCCGCCGCTCCAGTCCCGCGCCCACTCTTCCAGAAACCGTTCCTGCCGTTCGCCCAGCAGATCCGCGCCCGCCACGTCGCCGTCGCGCGCCGCGTTCCATTCCCGGTTTTGCGGCCACCCGTTGACGATCCGAGCGCCCGGCATCTTCTCCTTCGGAGCGGATTTCCATTTTCGGTCCTCCAGGACGGCGAAGCTCATGCCTCCCCACTGCACATGGCAGTAGTGAACCGAGATGTTCTGCTCCACAGGTGTCGCGTCGGGCGGGTCCGGCAAGTGACAGGTCTGTGTCCGTTGCACCATGTTGACCCAATCGGCCGGCATCTTATACCCGCCGGAGTCCTGCCAGGCTTGCGCCGTTGCCGCACGCTCGGCGCGCCGCCCTCCGCAACCCCACAGGTTGCCGTGGTAGACGTCGTGGTCATCGGGCAGGCAGATGCAGGGCGTGTTGCGGGTGAACTCCCCCCAACTCCAGCCGAACAAAAACCATTTGCGCAGATAGTCCAGGCGTGCCGCTGCCGGCGGCTCCATCTGGTTGCCGTAATCGCCCGAGCGCTCATACAACTGGTCGCCCGTGAAGAACAGGATGTCCGGCCGTAGGTGACGCAGGTTGCGTGCGATACCAAGATGAGGAAAGCCGATATCGTTCTGGCAGGTCAGGGCGCCGATCGTCAACTTCCGCTTGTCCGTCGGATTCCGCGGGATCGTGCCGGTCAGCGTATGTTGGCGGCCATCGTGCCGCAAAACGACACGATATGGCGTATCGCGTGTATCGTTCCAGTTCTCCACGCGAAACTGCGCCACACAGGCTACCGGGTCCACCTCCGTCCGTGCCACCGTCCGCCATCGGGTCCCGCTCTGCGTCTGCAACTCGGCCTGGTGTGAACCCGCCTCGAGCGGAGCACATTGAACGGCCATTTTCAAAACGCGCCGCGTCACGGTGAACTGATTGAAAAGGAGCGGACCGAACGCGCGCTCCTCCCTATTCAGCACGGCCGGCCCGGAGAGCGTGAGGCCCTCGAACCAGTAGCGTACGTTGCCCTGCCGGGCGATGTTCCTGCGCGGTGGCGTCTTCGGGATTGGGCCTGCGTGGCACACCAACGCAATGGAACCCGCCGCTGCCGCCGGGGCCGCTATCCGCGCCAGTTCCTTGCCCGTGGTGTCGAAGGCGACGAGCGTTACCTGCCCGCCGCCGGCGGCCACGCGCAGCTTCAGCGTCGAAGTGGTCACCCGTGGGGCGTCCGCCGCCGGGGTGCCGATGAATAGTCGCCCGTCGGTGGTGACGCCGCAATCGGTCCCGGCGCCGCGCAGCGCCGTGTCTCGATAGTCCTTCCAATAGCCGCTGATCCCGATGCGGATCCCGGCGAAGCCTTCGGTGACGGGCGCGCTGTCCGGCTCCAGGCGGCCCAGTTGCACTTCCACTGTGAACTCGTCGCCGGTCTCCCGCGTCAACAGCGCTACATTCCTGTCCCCGCCGGAAACGACGCACTCCATCCGTCCGTTGTTCAGTTGCCAGTCCTGCAGCGGATTCGCCCAGAAATCACCTGATATCCACGACCGGGTAAGGTTCTCAGGCAGGGCGGGGGAGGAGCTGGCCCCGGTCTGTCCGGCCAGCGGGACAGCCACCGCGGCGCCACGGAGAAGCGAACGGCGTCGAAAGCGCATCCTTCAAATCTATGTCAGCGGTGCCGAAAACGAAAACGGCGGCTGATGGTCAGCCGCCGTCGGTAGTTGCTTAGGAACCGTGCTTACTTGATCCGGTTCTCGGTGTCGGAGATCTTCTCGCGATGTGCGTCGTGGCAGCCCTTGCAGCCCGCCCCGATCATCTTCATCCCGGCCATTACGGCTTCCTTGTTGTCCCCTGCCTCGGCCACCGCCTTAGCGCCCTTGAAGGAATCGCCGCAGCTCTTCATCGCCACTTCGGAGTTCCGCGCCTTCCAGAAGGCGCCGACCAACTTCAGCGTGGCCTGCATGTCCTGCGCGTTCTTCTGTACGTCCGCGCCTTTCCGGATCGCGCCCATCTGCGCGCCCAGATCCTTCATCCATTTCACATGTTCGGGCGTCGGAACTTCCGAAGCCGGGCTGATCGCCGCCGCCAGCATCAGGCCGGCCAGCGCCAATTTGAATATCTTCACGGTTCACACTCCACGGGATAAAGATCGCCGCGCCGAAACCTCCGGCGCTCGTCTAGTATACGGCGATTCAAACCCGAAATGTGTTACGCGATTTTTGCCGCCCGCGCCCGCCCGTAGAGGAAGTAGACCGCCAGCCCGATGCCCAGCCAGGCGAAGAACCGGATCCAGGTCTCCAGAGGCAGGCTCAGCATCAGGATGAAACACATCACAATACTCAGCGCCGGCAGGAATGGTACCCACGGCACACGAAACCCCCTCGGCCGGTCCGGTTGCGTCCGCCGCAATACGATCACCCCGGCTGAGGCCAGCGCGAAGGCGAACAGCGTCCCGATGTTCGATAGATCCGCCAGTGTGCCGATATCGAAGATTCCCGCCGGAATTCCCACGAATAGGCCCGCCACCCAGGTCGAGACATATGGCGTGCGACAAGTCGGATGTACCTTCGAAAACATATCCGGCAGCAGCCGGTCCCGCGACATGGCGAACCATACCCGTGCCTGCCCGTACTGAAACACCATCAACGAACTCACCATTCCGACCGCGGCGCCGACGCTTACCACCGCCTGCAGGCTATCAAACCCAATGGCCTTCAGCGCATTTGCCACCGGCGCCGCGTTGTTCAGCGTGCGCCAGTCGGCAACGCCCGTCAGTACCAAAGCCACTGAGGCGTAGAGCACCGCGCAGATCGCCAGGGTGAGGAAAATCCCCAACGGCAGATCTCGTTTCGGATTTCGGCACTCCTCGGCGGCCGTGGAGACCGAGTCAAATCCGATATAGGTGAAAAAGACGATCGCCGCACCGGTCAACACGCCGCTGAATCCGTTCGGCAGGAATGGCTGCCAGTTGGCGGTGTTCACCGCCCGGGCCGCGCCGAATACGAACAGGAGAATCGCGGCCACCTTGATGATAACCATGACGCCGTTTGCCCGCGCGCTCTCCTTCGCCCCGCGCGCCAGGATCGCCGTCAGTAGCAGGATGATCAATAGCGCTGGAACGTTGAACCAGGCCCCGCTCCGTTGGCCTGCTACCAGCATCGGCTCGGATAGTTCACGCGGGAGATGGAATCCGAACAACGCATCCAGAATGGCGTTGAAGTATGCCGAGAACCCCACCGCCACCGCCATGTTGGAGACAGCGTACTCCAGGATCAGGTCCCAACCGATGATCCACGCCACGATCTCACCCAGCGTCGCGTACGCATAGGTGTATGCACTGCCGGCCACCGGAATCATCGAGGCGAGCTCCGCGTAGCAGAGTGCGGCGAAGCTGCAGGCGATCGCCACCAGGATAAAGGACAGCGCCACGCCCGGTCCTGCGCCCGGCCGGCCGATCGTCGACACCGCGTCCGCCCCGTTCCACAACAGGTCCAGAATCGGCGCATGCAGCAGCGACGGCACGCTCATCGTCATGCCGGCCGCCGCTGTCCCGGTCAGCGTGAAGATCCCGGAGCCGATGACGGCCCCAATCCCCAGCGCCGTCAGACTCCACGGCCCCAGCGTCCGGTGCAGGCTTCGTCCCTTCTGTTCCGACTCCTCGATCAGTGCGTCGATGCTCTTGGTACGAAACAACCCGGCCATTCAGCCTCCGGATGAAAATGTAGAGGGGCGGCTGTTGCCGCCCCGGAAGTCGCCGTTCGCGGGCGGAGATTTCTAGCGTTTCCGCTGGCCTTTGACCAGTTTCTTCACCTTCTTCTTGTTCTCTCCGCGGGCCACGCTGTCGGGCCGCTTCGCCTTCGGCGGGGCCTCCTTGCGCGCTTTGCGCTTCAGTTCTTTCCGTTCAGCTTTGTCGGTAACGTTCGTCGTATTCATTCTTAGAGTTTCAGTCCTGCCAATTTGGCCACAAGTTTCTTCAAGCCATAGCCGGGGAAGCTAATTGTGAGTTTAGCATCCTCGCCCTCGCCTTCCTGACGAAGGACGCTGCCCCGGCCATATTTCGGGTGTTGCACCACCAGGCCCACATACTCCGAGCCTGGCCGCCGCGCCGCCTGCTGTTTCGGCGGGCCCCCATAGCCCACCGATCCCGGCGCTCGCGATGGCGGGGACGCGGCCGGCCGCACGGGCGCTGGCGCCCCGCCAAACAAATTCTGTTGCTGCCGCGGAGGTTGCGCCGCGGGCTGTGTTGCCGGCCGCGCTGCGGGCGCTGTATTCCACGGCGGAGTGGAATCGGCAGCGGGCCTTGCGGCCGGCCGCGCCGGCGGTTCCGCGATCGGTTTCGGCTCCGGAGCCGGCATCTTGATTCCGCGCTGCTCGAAGAACCCGCGCACGTTTTCCACCGAATTGTAGGTCTTCCCGGTGTACAGGTTCTTCTTCACCGACTCCCGCACCTCGGACCGCTCGCCGAACAGGGACAGCGCCGTGTCGTCCTCATCGTTCTGCTGGTACCGCGACTGCGCACCCTTCCGCTCAATCAGCTTTCCAGGCACTTCCTTCAGGAACCGTGACGGCAGGGTTGGCTCCGCCGGGCCCCCACCAAACCGCCGGCGGAACCGCGCCCAACTCAGCGTCAGCTTCTTCTCCGCCCGCGTCATCGCCACGTAGCAGAGCCGCCGCTCCTCCTCCATCGAGTTCTCATCAATCAGCGACCGCTGGTGCGGGAACAACCCCTCTTCCATCCCCGCAATGAAAACGACCGGGAACTCCAATCCCTTCGAATTGTGAATCGTCAGCAGGCTGATGCGCGCCTCGCTGTCGAGTTGATCGCTGTCGGCCACCAGCGCCGCGTGGTCCAGAAAATCGGCGATCGTCTCGCCCCGTTCGGCAGCCTCTTCCGCGGCGTTCAGCAGTTCTTCCACGTTTTCCAACCGCGTTTCGGCGTCCGGCGATGGGTCTCCCTTCAGCATCGCCAGGTAGCCGGAGCGCTCCGCGATC
The DNA here is from genome assembly GCA_964632345.1 of uncultured Solibacteraceae bacterium. Classification (GTDB taxonomy): domain Bacteria; phylum Acidobacteriota; class Terriglobia; order Bryobacterales; family Bryobacteraceae. The sequence goes on from CAZWDD010000160.1 coordinate 11,293, forward strand.
TCCCGCATCGTCTCCCCGATGTTGCCCCGCTCGACCGTCTGCCGCAGCTCCAGCATCAGGTCCCGAAACGCCTTCAACGCCGCCTCGGCCCGCGCGCCGAACTGCTTTTCCGCCAGCATCCGCTCCAGTGCCTTGAATATCGGCATCCGTTCCGCTGCCGCGAACTGCTCCACCTGCTCAAGCGTCGTTTTCCCGATGCCGCGCGCGGGCACGTTGATGACACGCAACAGGGCAATCGAATCGTCCGGCGCCTGCAGCGCCTTCAGGTAGGAAAGCAGATCCTTCACCTCGGCGCGTTGATAGAAGCTGAAACCACCTACCACCACATAGGGCCGGCCGTAGCGCCGCAAGGCCTCTTCTATCTGACGCGATTGAAAGTTGGTCCGGTAAAGGATCGCCACCCTGTCGTGCGGGTCCGCGCCCAGCAGTTTGTTCGTCTGATCCGCGATGTAGAGCGCCTCGTTTTCGCCGTCAAGCGCCTCGAAGATTGTGATCTTGTCTCCGCCCTCGGAGTCCGTCCAAAGCCGCTTACCCTTCCGCTGCGTGTTGTTCTCCACCACGGCTCCGGCTGCTTCCAGAATCGTCCTCGTCGAACGGTAGTTCTGCTCCAGCCGAATGACGGCTGCATTCGGATAGTCGTTCTCGAAGTCCAGAATGTTCCGGATGTCCGCGCCGCGCCAACTATAAATCGACTGGTCCTCGTCCCCCACCACGGCCACGTTCTGCCGTTGCGCGCTCAACAACCGCATCAACTCGTACTGCGTGCGGTTCGTGTCCTGGTACTCATCGATCATGAGATACTCCAGCCACTCGTTGTACTGCCGCCGCAGTTCGGC
>CAZWDD010000161.1:0-12030 GCA_964632345.1 uncultured Solibacteraceae bacterium
ACGAGGAACTGGCGGCCGGTTTCGAGCTGGGCGAGGGCGGCGGCCATCTCATCGCCGATGCCTTCGCCGGGGACGCCGATGAGCTGGGCCTGGGCGTGGGCGGGGTTGCAGAGCGGGCCCATGAGGTTGAGGACAGTGCGGATTTTGAGTTCGCTGCGAACGGGACCGGCGTGTTTCAGGGCCGGGTGGAGCATGGGGGCGAACAGGAAGCCGATGCCGGTTTCGCGGATGGAGGCGCCCATGCGTTCGGGGGGGAGATCGATTTTGACGCCGAGGGCTTCGAGGACATCGGCGCTGCCGCACATGGAGCTGGCCGAGCGGTTGCCGTGTTTGGCGACCTTGACGCCGGCGCCGGCGACGACGAAGGCGGCGACGGTGGAGATGTTGAAGGTGTGGAGTTCATCGCCGCCGGTGCCGCAGGTGTCGAGAACGGGGCCGGGGCCGGGATCGACGGCGATCATGGCCTCGCGCATGGCGCGGGCAAAGCCGAGCAGGACGCCGGCGGGAACGGTGCGCGGAGGGAGGAGAACGAGGAAGGCCGAGAGCTGGACGGGGGTGGCGGCGCCGGCGAGGATGAGGCGCATGGCGGCGTGGGCGTCTTCGGCGTGGAAGGGTTCCTGGCGGACGAGTTTATGAATAAACGGCAACAGCGCCGAGGTGGGGTCAGACACGATGTTAAACTGTGAGTTTACCCTATGAAAATCCACGAGTATCAAGGGAAGGCAATCCTGGCGCGGTACAACGTGCCGGTTCCCAAGAGCAAGGTTGCCTTTACCGTCCAGGAGGCCGAGGCCGCGGCCAAAGAACTAGGCGGCTTTGTAGTGGTTAAGGCGCAGATTCACGCCGGGGGCCGCGGAAAGGGCGGCGGCGTGAAGGTGTGCAAAACCGTGGAAGACGCGGTGGAGGCATCCAAGAAGATCCTTGGGATGCAGCTGGTGACGCACCAGACGGGTCCGCAGGGGCAAACGGTCCGGCGCCTGCTGATCGAAGAGGCGCTGCCGATTGAGAAAGAGCTGTACCTGGGCATCACGCTTGACCGCGTGACGGGGAAGAACGTTTTCATGGCGTCGTCGGAAGGCGGCATGGAAATTGAGGAAGTGGCGCACCACACGCCGGAAAAGATCCTGAAGGAAACGATCGAGCCGGGGCTGGGGCTGCAGGGCTACCAGGCACGGAAGCTGGCGTTCGGGATCGGGATTCCGGCGGCGAGCGTGAACAGCGCGGCGAAGGCGATGATCGCGCTGGCCAAGGCTTATGAAGAGAGCGACGCGTCGCTGGCGGAGATCAACCCGTTCATCCTGCTGAAGGACGGCCGCGTGATGGCGCTGGACGCCAAGATCAATATCGACGACAACGCGCTGTACCGGCATCCGGAGTTCGCCGACCTGCGGGACCTGGACGAGGAAGATCCGCTGGAAGTGGAAGCGTCGAAGTTCTCGCTGAACTACATCAAGCTGGACGGCAACATTGCCTGCATGGTGAACGGGGCCGGGCTGGCGATGGCGACGATGGACATCATCAAGTGGGCGGGCGGCGAGCCGGCCAACTTCCTGGATGTGGGCGGCGGCGCCAACGAGGAACAGATCAAGAACGCGTTCCGGATTCTGCTGTCCGATAGCGCCGTGAAGGCCGTGCTGATCAACATTTTCGGCGGCATTCTGCGGTGCGACGTGCTGGCGACGGGCGTGGTGAACGCGGCCCGCGAACTGCACATTGCGCTGCCGGTGGTGGTGCGGATGGAAGGAACGAACGTGGAGGAAGGGAAGCGGATTCTGGCCGAATCCGGCTTGAACTTCCTCGTAGCCAACGGGATGAGAGACGCGGCGGAAAAGGTGGTCAAGGCAGCCCAATGAGCGTACTAGTCAATAAAGAAACGCGCCTGCTGGTGCAGGGATACACCGGTGCCCAGGGCACCTTTCATGCGACGAACTCGATCAACTACGGGACGACCGTGGTTGGCGGCGTGACGCCGGGCAAGGGTGGCACGAAGCACCTGGACCGCCCGGTGTTCGACACCGTGGCCGGCGCCGTGAAGGAGACGGGGGCGAACGCGACGGTGATTTTCGTGCCGCCGCCGTTTGCGGCCGATGCGATTATGGAAGCGGCCGATGCCGGGATTGCGCTGATCGTGTGCATCACGGAAGGGATTCCGGTGCGGGACATGATTGCGGCGCGGCAGTATCTGGAAGGTCGGAATTCGCGGCTGATCGGGCCGAACTGCCCGGGCATCATCACGCCGGACGAGTGCCGGATCGGGATCATGCCGGGCCATATTCATCTGCGCGGGCATGTGGGCGTGGTGAGCCGTTCGGGAACGCTGACGTATGAGGCGGTGGGACAGTTGACGGCGCTGGGGATCGGGCAGTCGACTTGCATCGGGATTGGCGGCGATCCGATTATCGGGACGACGCACCTGGATGCGATCAAGCTGTTCAACGACGATCCGGACACGCACGCGATTGTGATGATCGGCGAGATCGGCGGGAACAACGAAGAGATCGCGGCGGCGTGGATCAAGGACAACGTGAAGAAGCCGGTGGTGGGCTTCATTGCGGGGCAGACGGCGCCTCCGGGACGCCGGATGGGGCACGCGGGCGCAATTGTGGCCGGCGGCAGCGGCAAGGCGTCGGACAAGATGGCAGCCATGGAAGCTGCCGGCATTACGGTTTGCAGCACTCCGGCCGAGATCGGCCAGAAAATCAAGGAAAGACTTTCGAGTTAAGGATATATGGCATTGGAACGCACTTTCGCAATGATCAAGCCGGACGCCGTCGCGCGCGGCATCAGCGGACAGATCATTCAGATGATTGAAGACAACGGCTTCCGCATCGTGGCGATGAAGAAGCATCACATATCGGTGAAGGAAGCCGAGGGCTTCTACGCCGTACACCGGGAGCGTCCGTTTTTCGGCAGCCTGGTGAAGTTCATGACGGAGGGGCCGTCGATTCTGCTGGTGCTGGAGAAGGACGATGCGATCAAGTCCTGGCGCGAAGTGATGGGCGCTACGAATCCGGCGAACGCGGCGGAGGGGACGGTGCGGAAGAAGTTCGCCGAGTCGATCGAGCGGAACTGCGCGCACGGTTCGGATGCGCCGGAGACGGCGGCGGTGGAGACCGTTTATTACTTTTCGGCTTCGGAACTGCTGTAGATTTCCGGGTCCGGGTGATTGGGGAGAGGGCGGCCTGCGGGCCGCCTTTTTCTTTTGGCGGGGAGACGGTGCGACACTGAACGGAATACGTTATGGGGAATATCGGACTGGAAGTTACGCTGATTCTGTTGCTGGTGCTGGCGAACGGGCTGTTTTCGATGGCGGAGATGGCGGTGGTGTCGGCGCGGAAGGCGCGGCTGCGGCAGCGGGCCGAGGACGGGAGCAAGGGCGCGGCGGTGGCGCTGGAACTGGCGGAGAGTCCGCACGATTTTCTATCGACGGTGCAGGTGGGGATCACGATGATCGGGACGCTGGCCGGGGCGTTCGGCGGGGCGACGATTGCGGACAAGCTGGCGGTGTATTTGAAGCAGTATCCGATGGTGGCGGCCTATAGCGATTCGATCTCGATTACGGTGGTGGTGCTGATCATCAGCTACCTTTCGCTGATACTGGGCGAACTGGTGCCGAAGAATCTGGCGTTGAGCAACGCCGAGGGGATTGCGAGCGCGGTGGCGCCGCTGATGCGGGGGCTGTCGCGGGCGGGTTCGGTGGCGGTGCGGTTCCTGACGTTTTCGACCATGATCGTGATGAAGCTGTTGCCGGTGAAGCCGAACGAGGAGGCGCCGGGGACGGAGGAGGAGATCACGGTGCTACTTGCGCAGGGGACGGCGCACGGGACGTTTGAAGAGGCCGAGCCGGCGATGGTGGAGGGGGTGTTCCGGTTGGGGGACCGGCGGGTGGTGGAGTTGATGCGTCCGCGGGGGAAGGTGGCGGTGCTGGACGTGGAGGAGGCGTGGGAGACGAACCGGGAGGTGCTTCGGGGGAACAGTCATTCGCGGTTTCCGGTGATAGAGGGGGATCTGGACCGGGTGATCGGGGTGGTGCATGTGAAGGACCTGTACCTGGCGCTGGACGGGGGGGAGACGCCGGACCTGCGGCGGTTGGCGCGGAAGGCGCTGATTGTGCCGGAGGTGATGCCGGCGCTGGATGTGCTGGAGCAGTTTCAGGAGCCGGGCGAGCTGCTGGCGTGGGTGTTGGATGAGCACGGGGGGCAACAGGGAACCGCGCCGTTGCCGGACCGGCGGGAAGCGGTGGTGGGGGACCTGCGGGGGCCGGGGGAGACGGCGCGTTCGCAGATTGTGCGGCGGGAGGATGGAACGTGGCTGGTGGATGGTGCGTTGCCGATTTCGGATCTGCTGGAGGCGTTGGAGATGCGGGAGGCGCCGGGGGGAGAGGACGGCTACACGACGGTGGGCGGACTGGTGCTGGCGCAACTGCACCGGGTACCGGCGCCGGGGGACCATTTCGTGGCGGACGGTTGGCGGTTTGAGGTGGTGGACATGGACCGGAACCGGATCGATAAGGTGTTGATCTCGCGGGAGGGGTAAGGGTATCCCCGGGGCGGGCACGATATACTAAGAGGCAACAATGCAGGAGATGAGCCTTTTCTGGCTGCGCGTTGCCGCGGCGCTCTACTCCGCCGGGCTCGTGTATGTATTGGACTTCCTGCTGCGTCGCGGGAGCGTTCTTTACCGCCCGGCACTCGGTGCATTTTCGGCGGGCGCGATCTTCCATTTTGTCTCGATCGTGGAGCAGTCGGTGAGCAACGGGCATCTGGCGGCGCAGACGTTTCACCAGACGGTATCGCTGTTGGCGCTGGTGTTGGCGATCGTGTTTCTGGTGGTGGTGCTGATCTACGACTTCTCCAGCCTGGGGCTGGTGGCGTTTCCGATGGTGTTCGTGCTGGCGGTGGTGGGCTCGACGGCGGCGCCGTTGGCGGCGTGGCCGGACTCGGGATTGCGCGACGCCTGGCTGCTGGTGCATGTGCTGCTGAATATCGGCGGGTTTACCTCGACGCTGTTCATGGCGCTGGCTTCGGTGTTCTACCTGGTGCAGGAGCGGCACCTGAAGACGAAGCAGCCGGCGAAGATATTCCACCGGCTGCCGCCTCTGCATACGCTGGATAAGCTGGGGACACGGGCGATGATGGCGGGATTTACATTTACAACGCTGGGGGTGATTGCGGGTTCCGGCTGGGCCTATATGGAAACGGGCACGAAGTGGGTGGGGGAAGGGAAGGTCCACATTTCGCTGTTCACGTGGTGCTTCTATCTGGCGGTGGTATTTCTGCGGACGAACGCCGGGTGGCGGGGGCGGCGGGCGGCTTTTCTTGCCTTTTACGTCCTGCTGTTCAGTACACTGACGTGGGTGTCCCATGTGGGGCTGCGCCCGTTGTTGACCAAGTGATGTTGACCAAGTGATGAAGCTTCATGTAACAGGCATCAATCACCGGACGGCGCCCGTGGAGGTGCGCGAGCGGCTGGCATTTGACGCGGCATCGCTGCCGGAGGCGCTGAAGCGGCTGCGCGAGTCGGCGGGGGTGCAGGAGAGCCTGATCCTATCGACGTGCAACCGGGTGGAGATCGTGGTGGCGACCGATGAACGGTCGGACCCGAACAGCGGCGTGGCCGGATTCCTGGAGGATGCGAAGCCGGGGAGCCGGTTGGACTACGACCGGCACCTGTATCATTTTGAGGACCGGGACGCGATCCGGCATCTGTTCCGGGTGGCGTCGTCGCTGGACTCGATGGTGGTGGGGGAGCCGCAGATTCTGGGGCAGTTGAAGGATGCCTGGTCGCTGGCCAAGCAGGAGGGCGTGCTGGGGCAATACCTCGACACGGTGCTCACGCGGGCGTTCAATGTGGCCAAGCGGGTACGGACGGAGACGACGATCGGGGAGAGCGCGGTATCGGTGTCGTTTGCGGCGGTGGAGCTGGCGCGGGAGATATTCGGATCGCTGCAGGGTTGCGGGGTACTGCTTGTCGGGGCGGGGAAGATGAGCGAGTTGGCAGCGCGGCATCTGCACCGCTCGGGGGCGAACCGGATCTACGTGACGAACCGGACGCGGGCGCGGGCCGAGGAGATGGCGGCGCTGTTCAACGGGCGGATTGTCGACTACGAGCGGTTCCTGGAAGCGATGCCGGAGGTGGATATTGTCATCGCCTCGTCCGGGGCGCCGCACTACATCATCAGCGAGGCACAGGCGCGGGAGGCGCGGAGCAAGCGGAAGGGGCGGCCGTTGTTCCTGATCGACATTGCGGTGCCGCGGAACATCGAGCCGACGGTGAACACGCTGGAAAACGTGTTTCTGTACGATATCGACGACCTGGGCCGGGTGGTGGAGCAGAACCGGAAGGGGCGGGAGACGGAAGCGGCGGCGGCCGAGCAGATCATCGCCGAGGAAGTGGAGAAGCTGGTTGCGCGGCTGAAGGAGCGGGAGGCGGTGCCGGTGATTGTGGCGCTGCAGGAGCAGTTGGAGCAGATCCGGCAGGCCGAGGTGCAGCGGATGCGGGGGAAGCTGGGGCCGTTGACGCCGCAACAGGAAGAGGCGATTGAAGCGCTGACGAAGGCGATGATGGCGAAGATTGCGCACGGACCGATTACGGAGATCCGGCGGAACGCGGGGCGGGAAAACGGGTGGCAGGTGATAGAAGACGTCCGGCGGATGTTCAGATTGGAGAATCCGAAGAATGAGTGAACTGGTAATCGGGTCGCGTGGGTCGAAGCTGGCGCTGTGGCAGGCCAACCATGTGGCGGCGCAGCTGGCGGAGATGGGACACACGACGCGGATCGAGATCATTCAGACGACGGGAGACAAGATCACCGACGTGGCGTTGAGCAAGGTGGGGACGAAGGGGCTGTTTACGAAGGAGATTGAAGAAGCGCTGCTGGACGGGACGATCGACCTTGCGGTGCATTCGGCGAAGGACATGCCGACGGAGCTGCCGGAGGGGCTGGTGCTGTCGGCGTTTCCGGAGCGGGAGGACCCGCGGGATGCGCTGATCGGGGCGCGGCTGGAAGAGCTGGCGGAAGGGGCGGTGGTGGGGACGAGTTCGCTGCGGCGGGCGGCGCAACTGCGGGCGCTGCGGCCGGACCTGGAGCTGCGGGACCTGCGCGGGAACGTGGACACGCGGCTGCGGAAGCAGGCCGAGGGGCAGTATGCGGCGATTGTGCTGGCGGCGGCGGGGCTGACGCGGTTGGGCTGGAAGGACCGCATTACCGAGTATTTTGATCCGGGTATATTTATTCCGGCCGTGGGGCAGGGGGCGTTGGCGATTGAGACGCGGGCCGACGGCGGGGCGGGGCATGTGGCGGTGGCGGCGATGGACGACGCGGAGACGCGGGCGCGGCTGGAGGCGGAGCGGGCGGCGCTGCGTTCGATGGGCGGGGGGTGCCAGGTGCCGTTGGGGGCGCATGCGGTGGTGGAAGGGGACCGGCTGCGGATGCGGGGCATTGTGGTTTCGCATGACGGGAAGGTGGTGATCCGCGCGGAGGCGGAGGGGCCGGCGGGGGAGGCGGCGCAGGTGGGCGAGCGGCTGGGCAGGCAACTGCTCGATAGCGGCGCGCGGGGCGTGCTGGCACAGGTAGGGATGTGAGCGGGAAGGTCTATCTGGTGGGGGCGGGGCCGGGGGATCCGGACCTGATTACGGTGAAGGGCCGGGAACTGCTGGCGGCGGCGGACGTGGTGCTGTACGACAACCTGGCGGCGCCGGAGCTGCTGCAGGTGGCGCCGGCCGGGGCGCGGCGGGTGTATGTGGGCAAGAAGAAGTCCGACCATGCGATGGCGCAGGAGGAGATCTGCCGGCTGCTGATCGAACATGCGCGGACCGGGGCGACGGTAGTGCGGCTGAAGGGCGGGGATCCGTACGTGTTCGGGCGTGGGGGCGAAGAGGTGGAGGCGCTGCAGGCGGCGGGAATTGCGTTTGAGGTGGTGCCGGGTGTGACGGCTGCGTTGGGGCTGGCGGCCTACACGGGCGTGCCGCTGACGCACCGGGAGCATACGAGTTCGGTGACGTTTGTGACGGGGCATGAACCGGACCGGATTGACTGGACGCGGGTGGGCCATGCCGAGACGCTGGTGATCTATATGGGCCTGACGACGATCGGGACGATTGCCGAGCGGCTGATGGCGGCTGGGCGGAGCGGGGAGACGCCGGCGGTGGTGGTGCAGCGGGCGACGACGCCGCGTCAGCACACGCTGTATGGGACTCTGGAGACGCTGGCGGCGCTGGTGGAGATGGAGCAGTTGAAGCCGCCGGCGACGATCGTGATCGGAGAAGTGGCGGCGCTGCGGGGGAAGCTGGACTGGTTTGAGAAGCAGCCGCTATTCGGGCAGACGGTGCTGGTGACGCGGGCCGAGGGGCAAGGGGAAGAGGGCAACCGGCAGCTGCGGCGGCTGGGAGCGAATGTGCTGGACGTGCCGGTGATTGAGATACAGGCGCCGGAGGACAGCGGGCCGCTGGAGAAGGCGCTGGGGGAACTGGCGGTATATGACTGGCTGCTGTTCACGAGCGCGAATGCGGTGACGCGGTTTTTCGAGGCACTGTTTGCGAGCGGGCGGGATGCGCGGGCGATCCGGGCGAAGGTGGGGGCGATCGGGGTGAAGACGGCGGCGGCGCTGGAGGGGCGGGGGATACGGCCGGACCGGGTGGCGGAGCAGGCGGTGGCCGAAGGCGTGGTGAAGGCGTTTGCGAGCGAGAGCCTGGCCGGGGCGAGGGTACTGCTGCCGCGGGCGGCGGTGGGGCGCGACGTGATTCCGGTGGAGTTCCGAAAGCGCGGGGCGCGGGTGGACGTGGTGCCGGTGTACCGGACGGGCGTGCCGGAGGAGAGCGTAGCGCGGCTGGCGGCGGTGGGGGCGGTGGACTGGGTGACGTTCACAAGTTCGAGCACGGTGAAGAACTTTCTGGCGCTGGGCGGGCGGCGGCTGCTGGAAGGCGGGGCGAAGGCGGTATCGATCGGCCCGGCGACAAGCGAGACGATGCGGGCGCACGAGATCTCTATTGCGCGGGAGGCTGGCGAGCATACTATGGATGGAGTAATCGCCGCGATTCTGGAAGGCAGTTCCCGATGCGATGGCTCCTCCTCTTAGCGCTGAAAATTCCGCTGGGCCTGGACACCTACATTCCTGTGCCGGAGGATAATCCACTGCGCGCCGAGACGGTGGCGCTGGGGCGGAAGTTGTTTTTCGAGAAGCGTCTGTCGCGGGACGGGACGATTGCGTGCGCGACGTGTCATGACCCGGAGCGGGCGTTCACGGACCGGGAGCCGCGGGCGAAGGGAGTGGACGGGAAGGTGGGGCCGCGGCGTTCGCCGCGAATACTGAACCGGGCATGGGGACGGACGTTCTTCTGGGACGGGCGGGCGGCGACGCTGGAGGACCAGGTGGTGCAGCCGATTACGAATCCGCTGGAGATGGCGATGCCGCTGGAGGAAGGCGTGCGGCGGTTGCGGGAAGCCGACGCGGCGTACCGGGGGCTGGACGTGGATGGGTTGCGGAAGGCGTTGGCGAGTTATGTACGAACGATTCTGGCGGGGAACTCGCCATACGACCGGTATCTGGCGGGGGACCGCGCGGCGTTGACGGCGGAGCAGCGGAAGGGGTTGGAGTTGTTCCGGGGGAAGGCCGGATGCATCTCCTGCCACCTGGGGCCGAACCTGACCGATGAGGAGTTTCATGTGACGGGTGCGGGGCGGGCGCCGGATGCCGGGCGGTATGAGGTGACGAGGCGGGAAGAAGACCGGGGGGCGTTCAAGACGCCATCGCTGCGGCAGGTGGCTCAGGCGGCGCCGTACTTCCACGACGGCAGCGCGGCAACACTGGAGGAAGTGATCGAGCACTACGACAAGGGCGGACGGGAGGGGCTGGAGAACCTGGACGGGGAGATGCGGCCGCTGCGTCTGACGGAGGAGGAGAAGCGGGAGCTGGGGGCGTTCCTGCGGGCGTTGACGGGCACGGTGCGGGAGGGGATGTGAGGCTGGCGCTGGGGCTGTTGCTACAACTGTTTTCGCCGGTGGACCCGGCGGCGGTGGCGCAGCTGCATGAAGAGCGGATTGAGCGGCTGGGGAAGGCGCACGGTGCGGAGGCGGCCGAGACGCGGGCGGCGCGGCGGGAGCTGGGATTGTTCTGGCTGCGGAATGAGCGGCCGGCGGAGGCGGAGCGGCAGTTGCGGCTGGCGCAGCCGGATGCGCAGGCGGCGCCTTACCTGGCCGAGGCGGTGGCGGCGCAGCGGGGACGGGAGGCCGAGGCGGAGGCGCTGTTTGCGGCCTGCCGGCCGGTGGCGCGGTGCTCGTCGCGGCTGGCGCAACTGGCCGAGCGGCGCGGGGACGGGAAGGCGGCGCTCGCGCTCTACCGGGAGGCGCTGGACAGCGAGCCGACCGGGACGCGGCGGAACGACCTGGCGCAGGCGTTGCAGGCGGCCGGGCAGATGAAGGAGGCCGAGGCGTTGTTCCGCGTGGCGGCGCGGGAGCAGGAGTCGCAACTGGGGCCGAACCATCCGGAGACGGCGACGACATGGAACAACCTGGCGTCGCTGCTGGCGCAGCAGGACCGGATGGCGGAGGCCGAACCGTGGCAGCGGCGGGCGTACGTGACGATGCAGAAGACGCTGGGGCCGCGGCATGTGCGGACGGGGCTGAGCGCGAGCAACCTGGCCGATATCCTGCGCGCGAGGGGCCGGGAGACGGAGGCGCGGAAGCTGTACCGGCGGGCGCTGGCGATCTTCGAGGAGGAGTTGGGGCCGGGGCATCCGTGGACGGCGGAGGCGCGGGCGGCGTTGCAGCCCTAGCCGGCCTGGCGGCCTGGTTCGTGGAGCGCGTATTGCAACTGGTAGAGGCGCCAGTAGAGGCCGCGCTGGGCGACGAGTTCGGCATGGGAGCCGGACTCCTGGAGGTGGCCCTTGTGGAAGGCGAGGATGCGGGTGGCCGACTGAATGGTGGACAGGCGGTGGGCGATGACGATGGCGGTGCGCCCGGCGAGGAGTTCCTGCTGCGCGTCGCGGATACGGAGTTCGGTTTCGGTGTCGACGCTGGAGGTGGCTTCGTCGAGGATGAGGACGCGCGGCTCATGGACGAGGGCGCGGGCGAAGCTGATCAACTGTTTCTGGCCGGTGGAGAAGTTGGCGCCGCGCTCGGCGACCTTTTCGTCGAGGCCGTTGGGCAGGGAGTCGATGAAATCGAGGAGGTTGACGCGGCTGGCGGCGAGGCGGATCTGATCGGTGGTGAGGCCGGGCGTGCCGAGGGTGATATTGGAGCGGATGTCGCCGGTGAAGAGCGTAGGGTCCTGTAGGACGATGCTGAAGAGGCCGCGGAGTTCGGCGGGGTCGAACTCGCGGATATCGATGCCGCCGACGCGGATGTGGCCGCGCTGGATGTCGTAGAAGCGGAGCAGGAGATTGGTGACGGTGGTTTTGCCGGCGCCGGTATGGCCGACGATGGCGACGGTTTCGCCGGGGCGGATGGTGAAGCTGACATCGCGGAGGACCCAGTCCTCGTCCTTGTAGGCGAACCAGACGTTTTCAAAGGCGATGGTGGTATCGGCGGGGAGGGGTTTGGGCTGGGCGGGGGGCTGGATGGCGGGCTGGGTATCGAGGAGCTGAAAGATGCGCTCGCCGGCGGTGATGGCGGACTGGAGCACGTTGTACTTTTCACTGAGGTCCTGGATGGGGCGGAAGAATCGGAGGGCGTATTGGAAGAAGGCGACGACGGTGCCGAGTGAGGCTTCGCCGGCCGGGACCTGGACGCCGCCGAGGACGAGGAGGGCGGCGAGGGTGACCATGCCGAAGAATTCGACGACGGGGTAGAACCAGCCGTAGGCGTGGATGGAGTCCTTGTAGGCGTCCATGTGCTGGTGGTTGATGGCGGCGAAGTCGCGGCGGCTGCGGTCCTCGCGATTGAAGAGCTGGACGATGGCCATGCCGTTGACGTGCTCCTGGAGGAAGGAGTTGATGCGGGCGATGGCGGTGCGGATGCGGCGGTTGGAGTGGGTGACTTCCTTGCGGAAGCGGAGGGTGGCGAGGAGGATGAAGGGGGTAGCAGCGAGGACG